>CAVPUD010000083.1:0-29682 GCA_963708545.1 uncultured beta proteobacterium
TCGCCGACAAAATGCTGGCCAACGCCGCAGAAATTCTCAGCCACAGCAGCCGCGGCGGCTAAAACAGCGGGCGCACAAGGCTTGCACCAGCGCACATGGCCCTCGAAACCCTTCTCGGTCGGGTTGAGCAAGACTTGCAAGAGGTGTCCGCCGCCTTGCTCGCTGCCGACGCGCCGCAGCTGGAAAAAAGCACACTGAGCCTGCGCGCCGCGGTCGTGGCGTTTGCGCAGGCGCTCGAAGTCTGGCGCACGCAGGAGGGCGTTCATGCGCAAGGGCCTGTGCACGACGCGCTCGGGCGCGCACAGCCGGGAGCGCTGCCCGCACAGTTGCAGCAACGCATCCGCGCCGCCAGTGCGCTTCTTGCCATGCAGCGTGAGAATCTGGCACGTTTGTCGGCTGCCCACGGCCGCCAGCTTGCCGCCCTGCTGCCCCTGGCCAGCGCCGCAGAAGCCACCTACGAATCCGCGGTAAGCGGCCGCCCCGCCGACAGCGCCGCGCGCATGTACCGCTCTGCGGGCTGACTTGCCTGATCCGGCGCGCAGCCCCCAGTCTTGGTTCGGCGGGTAGTCCGTCCGCTTAGACAGCTGGACGCCGCGACGGTCGAATCAAGGCTAATGCTGACGCATCTTGGAGCGCAGGCGCGCGACGGCCTGGCTGTGCAATTGGCACACGCGCGATTCGGTCACGCCGAGCACGGCGGCGATTTCCTTGAGGTTCATGTCGTGCTCGTAATACATGCCCATCACGTACTGCTCGCGCTCGGGCAGGCTTTCGATGGCCTGCACCAGCGCCTTGCGCAGGCGCTGGTCGCGCAGGATGTGTAGCGGATCGGCACCGCCATCGGCCACGTGGCGGTCGAGAAAGGCGTCTTCTTCCTCGCTGCCGTGGCCCATGTCCTCGAGATAGACGAGTTGCGTGCCGCGCACCTTGCCGAGCAGGCTTTGGTATTCGGGCAGTGGCATGCCCATTTCGGCCGCGATCTCAGACTCCTTGGGGCTGCGCCCCAATTTTTGCTCCAGGCGGCGCACGGCGTTTTCTATGTCCTTTTGGCTCTTGCGTGCGCTGCGCGACATCCAGTCGGACTCGCGCAGCTCGTCGAGCATGGCACCGCGGATGCGCTGGGTGGCAAAAGTCTCGAACTGCACCCCCTGCCCTGCCTCGTAGCGTGAAAGGGCGTCCGCGAGCCCGATCATGCCCACCTGGATCAAGTCGTCGAGCTCCACATTCGGGGGCAGTTTCGCGATCATGTGGTGGGCGATGCGCCGCACCAGGGGCACGTGCTGGTGCAGCATGGCGTCGCGGTCGAGCTGCCCTTTGGCGGTGTACATCAATTGAAAGCCTCCGAACGAGGTGTGCCGGCGTATCGCTGCATGGCCTGGGGTTCGGACATGCCGGCCGGAAGGGCTTCGATGCTGCCGGCGTTTTCCAGGATCTGCAAGGCCAAGCGCTGCACGTCCTGCGGATTTTGCGCCTGCAAGGCCGTCGTGCGCACCAAGCCCCCCAGGTATTGCGCGGCGCAACGCTCCAGATTGCCCAAAGCTGTTTGCGCCTGCGCACGCTCCGCAGGATCACCGCGTTCGAGCAGCGCCACCACGCGGCTCGTCAAGCCGGCATGCACGGCGAACTGCTTGGCGCTGTGATAGGCCGCGAGCATGGCCGCCTCGCCTGCCGGCATGAGGATGAGCGGCATGGTCGCGCTGTGTTCGAGCAGCCTTGCCAGCAGGTCAGCCGGCGCAAGCAATACCAGCACGCCATAAGCCCGAAAGTAGGGTAGTAAGCCTTGCAAGGGCAGCGCTTTTGCTTGCTGCGCCAGAAGCAGCAGCCGTGGCAGGCCGCGCGCCGCGGGCAACACGGCCAGCGAGGCGCTGGCATGTGCCGCGCCGCCTGCGACGGCACCCTCGCGCTCGTGCCAGGGCGCCTGCTGCAGCAGGTGTAGCAAACCGGGGGCATCTTGCGACTCGCCCGCCGTGGCATCGAGCACCAGCACCGGGCCGGCGAGCTTTTGCAAGACGGCGCAGACCTGCCACAGCGCCTCGAGCGCTTGGGGCGCGGCATGCTCGGGGGCCGCCACGCCGAGCACGCGCAGCCGCGCCTGCGGCATGAAGCGGTGCAGGCCCGCCCCTTGGTGAAAACAGGCCTCAAGCATCGGCGAGCGCTCCCTGCAGGGCCATGCCGTCGCCGGACGGGGTGAAAAAGAAGTTCAGCTCCGACTCGCGCGGATCGAAGGCCGACTTCACGGGCGCGCGCATGGATAGGTTGATGAGCTTGTGCGCATCGGCGTTTTCCCAGTCTTCGGGCACGCGCTGGCCGTTCGTCACGCCGCGCAGCACCATCTGGTGGCGAATCAGCGCGTCGAGCGCGGGCCCGAGCTTCACGGCCTCATCGACCTTGGAGAGGATGGCCTGCTGGGAGCCCGTGGTCTTGAAACCCGTGAGCACGTCGTCGAGCGTGTCGCCGTGGCAGCCGGCATTGAGCACCAGCAGCCTTTGCACGTTGGGCAGATCGAGCACGTCGAGCATGTCGCGCTTGCGCGGATCGCGCGGGGCGATGCCGGTGGTGTCGATCAGCACCATCTTCTTGCCGCCCAAGAGGCCGAGTAAGTCCTGCAGCGCCGCGCGGTCGTGCGCCAGGTGGGCGACGATACCCAGCATGCGGCCGTAGGTGCGCAGCTGCTCGTGCGCGCCGACGCGGTAGGTGTCTAGCGTGATCAGGCCCACGCTCGCGGGGCCGTACAGACGCGCGCACAAGGCCGCGAGCTTGGCCGCGGTGGTGGTCTTGCCCACGCCCGTCGCGCCCACGAGGGCATAGACGCCGCCTTCTTCGTACAGTGCGGGCGCCTGTGCGTCGGTCTTGAGGTTGCGCTCGAGCACCTCCATGAGCCAGCGCAATGCGTCGCCAGCAGAGAATTCTTCGGGCAGGCGTTCGAGCACGGCGCGCGCCAGCGTGGGCGAGTAGCCAGCGCGGATGAGCTTGAGCATGAGGTTGGACTGGATCGGGTTCTGCCGCGCCTGCCCCAGCCAGGCCAGCGTGTTGAAGCGGTCCTCGATCAGCGCCTTCATGGCCTGCAACTCGCCCAGCAACTGGCGCTGCCCCGTTTCGGCAGGCGCTGCCGCCACAGAAGGCTCGGCGCGCCGGCGCGGTGCGGGCTCGGGCGGCAGGTCCATGGGGATGCTGCGCAGCGGGTTGTGCCGCGCCACGGCAGGCGCTGGCTGCGCGGCAGGTGTTGCCAGCGCAAGCTCGGCGGCGCGTCCGCGTGCCGGCTGCGGCGCGGCCGCGGCGCCGCCCTGCAGGGCCTCATGCCGTCGGCGCAGCATGCGCTCGCGCACGTAGTCCTGGAACGAGAGCGTGCTCATGGCCAGCTGCTCGGTATCTTCCTCGACCGGATTGCGCACGGGCTTGGGCTGGTGGGCCGCCACGGCCTTGCCGCTCGCGCGCTGCGAGACTTGGCCGCCGGCCACCGCAGCCGTGCCCACGTCCCGGCGCGGCGCAGTGGCCGCGCCGTCGAGCGCCGCCAGGGCTTCTTCGCCCGTGGCGACCACTTCGACGCCCTGCTCGGTGGCGCGGTTCGAGAGGATGATGGTGCCTTCGCCGAAGGCCATGCGGGCCTTGGCCAGGGCTTCGCGTGCCGTGGGGGCCAGAAAGCGTTGGATGTTCATGCGGCGGCTCCTTGCAGAATGGGCCCGATGCGGATGGTGTGGGTTTCAGGGATTTCGCTGTGCGCCAGCACTTGCAGGCGCGGTGCGGCGCGGCGCACGAGGCGCGCCACGGCCATGCGGATCTGGTCGGGCACGAGCAGACAGGCGGGCAACCCCACGTCCTCCTGCTTTTGCGCGGCCTCGGCCGCCTTGTGCATGAGCAGGTCGGCCACGCCAGGGTCGAGCGCGGGGCCGGACGCATTGCCCAGCGCCTGCACGAGCAGGCGCTCCAGGCCGGGCTCGATCGCGATCACGGGCAGCTCGCGCGTGGGGCCGTAGATTTGCTGCACGATCGCGGGCGCCAGGGCCACGCGCACGCGCCGCGCTAGTTCCACCGGATCGCTGATGCTGCCCGCGTATTCGGCCAGCGTTTCGATGATGGTGCGGATGTCGCGGATGTGCACCGACTCCTCCAGCAGCAGCTGCAAGACCTTTTGGAACGTCGTGATGGAAACCATTTTCGGGACCACTTCCTCGATGAGCTTGGGCGCCAGCTTGGCCACGTGCTCCACGAGCTGCTGCGTCTCGGTGCGGCTCAGGAGCTTGGCGGCGTGCACTTGCATCAAGTGTGACAAATGCGTCGCGAGCACGGTTTCCGAATCAACGACGGTAAAACCGGCCATTTGCGCCGCTTCCTTCTGGCGCTCGTCGATCCAGTGCGCGGGCAGGCCAAAGGCCGGGTCCGTGGTGGGCGTACCTATCAGTGGCGTGCTGATGCCGCCCGGGTTGATCGCCAGGTACATGCCGGGAAAGGCCTCGCCCTCGCCCACGACCACGCCGCGCAGCGTGATGCGGTAGCCATTGGGCTTGAGCTCCAGGTTGTCGCGCACGTGCACCGCCGGCGGCAAAAAGCCCACCTCCTGCGCAAACTTGCGCCGCACGCCCTTGATGCGCGTGAGCAGGTCGCCCTGGCGGGTTTTGTCCACGAGCGTGATCAATCGGTAGCCCAGCTCCAGACCCAGCAGATCGACGGGCTGCAGGTCATCCCAGGTGGCCTCACCGTCGCTCACGGGCGCGGGCGGTGCCGGCTCGGCCGGGGGCGGCTCCTGCTGTTTGCGGTGCATGGCCCAGGCGGCGTAGCCCAACGCGCTGCCCATGCCCAGAAACACCAGGTTCGGCATGCCCGGGATCAAACCCAGCAACAGCAAGATCGCGGACGCCATGGCAAACACGCGCGGCGAAGCGAAGAGCTGCTGCACGATCTGCTGCCCGACCTCATCCTCCTTGCCCACGCGCGAGATCACCATGGCCGCGGCCACCGAGATCAGCAGGCCCGGAATCTGCGCCACGAGCGCATCGCCAATCGCCAGCAGGATGTAGCTGTTGGCCGCCTCGGTGGCCGAAAGACCATGCTGCAGCACACCGACCGCAAAGCCGCCGACGATGTTGATGAGCAAAATCAAAATGCCCGCCACGGCGTCGCCGCGCACGAACTTCGAGGCGCCGTCCATGGAGCCGAAGAAGTTGGCCTCCTCGGCCACCTCGGCGCGGCGGCGCTTGGCTTCTTTTTCGTCGATCAGGCCGGCGTTGAGGTCGGCATCCACCGCCATTTGCTTACCTGGCATGGCGTCGAGCGTGAAGCGCGCCGACACTTCGGCGATGCGCTCGGCGCCCTTGGTCACGACGATGAAGTTGATCACCACCAGAATCGCAAACACGATCAGGCCCACGGCGAAATTGCCGCCGATCAAAAAGTGGCCGAAGGCCTCGATCACCGCACCCGCCGCCCCGGGGCCGGTATGCCCCTGCAGCAGCACCACACGCGTCGAAGCCACGTTGAGCGACAGGCGCATCAACGTGGTCAGCAGCAGCACCGAGGGGAAGGACGCAAAGTCCAGCGGCCGCACCATGTAGGCTGCGGCCATCATCACCATCAGGGCGACGGCGATGTTGACCGTGAAGAAGGTATCGAGCAGCCACGCCGGGATGGGCAGCACCATCAGCCCCAGGATCGCCACCACGAGTAGCGGCGCTACCAGGCCCTGCAGCATCGTGCCATTGCCGCCGAGCCACTGCTGCAGCGATTGCTGCCAGGATTTCACTGCGGCGTTCATGCGCTGTCTCCCATGGCTTGCGGACGGTGCAGCGGATCGAGTTCGGGCGGCACCTCGGGCGGCACCAGCGCCTCAGGCATCCTGCCTTCGCCACGCAGTGCCGCCTTGAGCCGATACACATAAGCCAGCACCTGCGCCACGGCGGTGTAGAGCGCAGGCGGGATGCCCTGCTCGAGCTCGGCATGCGCGTACAGCGCCCGTGCCAGCATGGGCGCCTGCAGCACGGGGATGCCGTGGCTCGTGGCCAAGTCACGGATGCGCATCGCGACCAGGTCGGTGCCGCGCGCGACCACCTGCGGTGCGGCCATGGTGGCCTCGTCGTAGCGCAGCGCGACGGCGTAGTGCGTGGGGTTCATGAGCACAAAGTCGGCCTTGGGCACGGCGGCCACGCTGGCGCGGTCGGCCATTTCGCGCTGGCGCTGGCGCTGGCGGCCCTTGATCTGCGGGTTGCCGTCGGATTCTTTGTGCTCCTGCTTGACTTCTTCGTGCGACATGCGGCGCTGCGCCTTGAAGAAGTACGCCTGCAGTGGCACGTCTATGGCCGCGGCCAGAAACACCACGAGCAAGAGCAACCCCATGCCTTCGGTGAGCCACTGCCCCACCAGCCCCAGCGCCGCCGGCGCGGGCAGCAGCACGAGCTGCGCCACACGGCCCAGGCTGCCCGTGAGGTGCTTCCAGGCCACGAAGGTCAAGATCGCGCTCAGCAGCAGCATCTTCGCGACCTGCGCGAGCTGCTGCTTGGTGAACAGGTTGCCCACGCCCGTCAAGGGGTTGAGACGATTGAACTGCGGCGTGATCGGCTTGAAGCTGAAGACCCAGCCGCCCGCGCCGATCGCGCTGAGCACCGCCGCGCCACCGGTGAGCACGGCAAACAGGGCGCTCGCGAGCAGCCCGATCCAGGCCATGTCCTGCAAGCGCACGAACATGCTCGCGGGCGCGAGCACCGTGGCTGCATCGAACGCGAACTGGCGCTCGATGGCACGCTGCAAATGGTCTATCAGCGCGGGCGCGCCGACGAGCAAAACCAGTGCGCCAGTGCCCAAAATGGCCAGATGCGCCAGATCGCGCGAGCGCGCCGCCTGGCCATCCTCGCGCGCCTTTTGCAGCTTGCGCTCGGAGGCCGGCAGGTTTCTTTCTTGGCTGGATTCCATGATGGCGAGAGCAGGAGCGACTTCGATTGCGTGACGTCAGTCATTGTCCTGGGCCACCCGAAAACCTAAAGCCCGATAAGCGGGCGCTCTGGCGCCTTTTTCTGTGCAGCCACGCCGGCACCTGCAACAACGAAAAAGCCCGCAGAACGAAGCGTTGCTGCGGGCCTCAAGGGCACAAAAATGCCGAAAATCTGGTGGCGTGCAGTTTACTACCTAACTTTTGACGGAGTTTTGCAGGGTTTCCTTAAATAGGGGGCTGCGTTGGACATGCGCTCAGGTTTCAGTGGTGTTGCATCAGACCTGCCAGTCCTCGACGGACAGGCCGGGAACCCGCGTGAATTCAGTCGTGTTGTGGGTGATCAGCGTCAGGTCGTAGGCTAGGGCTGTCGCCGCAATCAGCAGGTCGTTGCCGCCGATCAGGTTGCCGCCGCGCTGAAGATGCGCGCGGATTTCCCCATATCTTTCAGCGCCTGCATCATCGAACGACAAACGAACCCAGTGTCCGAAAGCGTCTTGCAGCCTGACCAACTCCCGTTCCGGGTTTTGCGCCAGACGCGCGCCGCAATGCAGCTCAGCCCCCCCGCGTCAAAATACTTGTCGCCTCGATAGAACCCGGCTGCTCCTGACTTCGGTGGTCTTGGACATAGGTGGTAGGAGGCTGTGGAGCTTGTGGTCGAAGGTCGGCGCGGTGGGCGACGCGCAGCGTTGTCCACGGCAAGCCGGCCGGGCCGGTGCGCGAAGCGCATCGTCCACAAATCCACAGCCCGGACCTCGGCCGATTTGCACAACACTCGGGGGCGAGTGAGAGAACGATTTGGCTCGATACGCAAAAGCATTCATGGATCGCGCGGTGGCACGCCTGTTGCCACCCGAGAGCGCCCCACTGGAGGTGGTGGCGCGTGAAGTCGGCGTGAGCGCCGGCACCCTGGAGCGCTGGCGCGCCCAGGCACTGGCTCAGCCCGTGCAGCAGCGCACCTGGACAGCCACCGCCCGGCTGGAGGCGATCATCGCCACTGCGGCGCTCGATGAGGCCGCCCGCAGCGCTTGGTGCCGCGAGCACGGCGTGTACCCCCAGCAGCTGCTCCAGTGGCGCGCCAGCGCCACGCAGGCCCTTGGCAGCCCCGAGGAGGCGCGTGCCAGCCCGCAGCAGACCCGAGAGGACCGCCGGCGCATCCAGGAGCTCGAGCGCGAGCTGCGCCGCAAGGACAAGGCCCTCGCCGAGACGGCAGCGCTGCTGGTGCTATCAAAAAAAGCCGAGGCGATCTTCAACAGGGGCGAGGCCGCATGATCGGCCTGGAAGATCGCCGCAGCCTGGCCCAGGACATCGACATTGCCAACAAAGCCGGTGCGCGGCTGCGCGAAGCCTGCAAGGTGGTGGGCATCGATGTGCGCACGCTGCAGCGCTGGCAATCGGGTGGGGGGCTGCAGCGCGGTGATGCCCGCCCGCACGCCGTGCGTCCCACGCCCGCGCATGCGCTCAGCGCTGACGAACGCCAACAGGTGCTGTGTGTGGCCAACGAGCCGCGCTTTGCCGACATGCCGCCGGCGCGCATCGTGCCCGCGCTGGCCGATGAGGGCGTGTACCTGGCCAGCGAGTCCACCTTCTGCCGCGTGCTGCGCGAGCACGGCCAGACGCGCCATCGCGGGCGTGCCAAGGCACCGCGGGCCAGTCGCCCACCGACCACCCATGTGGCCAGCGGTCCGCGACAGGTCTGGTGCTGGGACATGACTTACCTGCCGGCGCAGGTGGCCGGCCACTGGTTTTACCTGTACCTGATCCTGGATGTGTACAGCCGCAAGATCGTGGGCTTCGAAGTGCACGACCGCGACAACGCCGCGCACGCGGCCCAGTTGGCCCGGCGCACAGCTCTGGCCGAGGGCATCCATGCGCTGGGCGACAAGCCTGTGCTGCACGGCGACAACGGCGCCACGCTCAAGGCCACCAGCGTGCTGGCGATGCTCAACTGGCTGGGCGTCAAGCCCTCGTACTCGCGCCCGCGGGTCAGCGACGACAACGCCTTCGTCGAGAGCCTGTTCCGCACGGCCAAGTACCGACCCGAGTACCCCGAGCGCGGCTTCGCTGATCTGGCGGCTGCGCGCCAGTGGGCTGGCGACTTCGTGCACCGGTACAACCACGAGCACCGGCACAGCGGCATCCGCTACGTCACGCCGGCACAGCGCCACGCGGGGCAGGACCGCGAGATACTGCGGGAGCGCCATGCGCTGTACGAGCGCGCACGCGCACTGCATCCGCGACGGTGGTCGGGATCAACACGTGACTGGTCGCACATCGACGTGGTCGCGCTCAACCCTGAACGAACGGAGGTGCTCGACGCCGCGACTGCGCGCGTGAATAGGCAGCCAATGGCTGCTTGAGGACGCGACAAGTAGCTTGACACGTACCGCAGCCCAGACGACGCTGCAAAGCGCCAGTTCATCAAGGCTTCGGGTGGCAAGTCGCGCTTTCAGAGCCAGATTTCGCCCGCGCAGAACCTCGATGCAGACATTGGTATCGAGCAGATAGCGCATCACAGCCCTTGCACATCAGAGAGAGGCGGTTGCGGCAGTCTGTCCGGGAAGTCGGGCGCGGCGCCCCATGCCCGGTCAAGCCATGCGGAGTCGGTCGCCTTCTCGCGTTTGGTTTGCAGGTAACCGATGAAGTTGAGCACCTCCCGCTGGAATTCTGGCGGCAACGTGCTGGCTTCCTTGTCGATCGCTTTAATCAATTCGTTCATCGCGGCTCCTTGAAAACATTCAATTTCATCCGTGGACTCTAATACCCGGCCTACTTGATCACCAGCCAGGTAATGAGTTCAAAGTCGTTAACGTGCTTCACCTGCTTGTTGGCATCGGTGATGCTTACCGCCACGCCCAGCGAAGAGGTTGCCGGCGTTCTTGCGGCCGAACTGGGCGGCGATGGCGGCGCCAGCCGGAGGCCTTGCTGCGCGGCGGTCAATCGCCAGGGCGCGAAGCAACTGCTGCGGCTTACGCTGCTCTCGCCAACGCTGGTGCGCAGCATCCTCGATGGGCACCAGCCGAAAACCTTGAGCTTGCTCTGGTTGAAGAACAATTTGCCGCCGTCGGATTGGGGTGAGCAACATCGGTTGTTCAACGGATTCGATGCGTAAAACGGGTTTGCAGGAATTCTGGTCAGGGCGGTTGATGTGCAACCATTGGCCCTAAACCCACATGAAATCGAGGGGGCGAGCCTCGTCCAGCCACCGGTCGAATGGAGAAAAGAGAGGATTCCGAGTGCCGGCGAACTGGAAAATACACCACGAGGGCGATGGCGAAACGCCAGACCTTGCCGAAAGCCCCGCCAGTGCTGGCGCGGCGGGCAGAAAAAAACCCAACCAATAAGGGCTGGGTTTTAGAACTGGTGGCGCTTCACGGACTCGAACCGCGGACCTGTGGATTATGATTCCATCGCTCTAACCGACTGAGCTAAAGCGCCTGAGCCGGCAATTATAGCCAGATTCGCGCACCTGCAATCGTAGCCATCGCAGCCGGTGGGGCACTAAAGTGCAAGCTCAACCTTGGCGCAGGCGGTCCACGGCCTGCTGCAAGTCGCGGCTCCAGGCGCGCCGGTCGCGGCCTTGCGCGTGCTCTGGAGGGCCGAAATGCACCACGGCTTCGATGGGCGGCGCGCACAGCGTGCGCCAGAGTGAAACCAGCAGGATTTCATCGTCCGTGTAGCTGGGGGCAAAGCTGATGCGGCCGCTGGCCTTGTCAACAAAGCGCAAGCCCAGGGGCTGCACGGGAGCGTCGCAGGCGATGGCGGCCTGCAGAAGGTTAGGATAAAAGGGCCGCAGCGTGCGCCCGTCGCCCGTGGTGCCCTCGGGAAACAAAGCCAGCACCTCGTTGCGCTGCAGCGCCTGCTGCAGCTGATGCACCATGCGCTGAGCCTCGCGGCGCGAGCTGCGCTCCAGGTACAGCGTGCCCGCAGCCGAGGCCAGGGTTCCGAGCAGGGGCCAGGATTGCACGTCGGACTTGGAGACGAAGCGGCAGTAGCGCGTGGCGTGCAGCACCGGAATGTCGAGCCACGAAATGTGGTTGGCCACGAGCAGCACAGGCCCCTGCGCTGGAGGGCTGCCCACGACGCGCAAAGACACGCCAAGAATGCGCAGCAAGGCCTGCGCCCAGACCTGCACGCGCATTTGCTGCTGCTCGGGCGAAAAGCGTGAAAAGCGCAGCAGCACGATCGCCACGCCCACAACCAGATGCCAAAGCAGCCGCAACATCCGCCCGCAGGCCATGATCCTAAATCCGGCAGTTGACCGCTGCATTTTGTATGCAACGCTTTGATTTTTCGAATGATTTTTCACGCTGCGAGACTCACCCATCGGGTGAGAGCGCTGCGCACCCGATCGCGCCGCCCTCGGGCACGCTGGCCGCGTTGCAAATCCTCGCCATGGCACCCGCCATGGCTGCGGTTTGCGCCTTGCCAGTGCACCCGATGACGACACGCTCGGGCGCGCTCAACTGCCGGATTTAGGATGATTTGCTTCATAAAACGGAGCGCAAGAGCAGTACCCAACCGCCGCTCAGGCGCGCTCGAACGCCACTGCGCCGCCCACCACGGTCCAGCGCACCTGGCCCGGCAGTTCGTAGCCCAGAAACGGCGTGTGCTTGCCCTGGCTGCGCAGCGCTTCGGCGCGCACGCTCCAGCGTGCCTGTGGCTCCAAGATGCACAGGTCGGCCACGCCGCCTTCGACGATCCGCCCCAGGCTCGCTTGCAGCGTGCCCAGCGCGTTGCCGAGCACACCTGCCGGCGCGCTGCTGACCACGGCGAGCGCACGCGCCAGCGGCACGTTCTGGTCTTGCGACCACTTGAGCGCGAGGCTCAGGAGCAGCTCCAGCCCCGTGGCGCCGGGCTCGGCCTCGGCAAAGGGCTGGGCCTTGGCGTCTTCATCGACCGGGGTATGGTCGGACACGAGGGCGTCTATGGTGCCGTCGGCCAGGCCCGCACGGAGCGCGTCGCGGTCGCGCGCCTGGCGCAGCGGCGGCGCGAGGCGCGCGCGGCTGTCGAAGTAGCCTATGTCGGTATCGGTGAGGTGCAGCGAGTTGATGCTCACGTCGCAGCTCACCGGCAGGCCCTCGGCCTTGGCGCGGCGCACCAGCTCGACGCCCGCGGCGCTCGAGAGGCGGCACAGGTGCACGCGCGCGCCCGTGCTGCGCTGCAGCTCAAAAATGGTGTGCACGGCAATGGTCTCGGCCGCGACGGGCACGCCCGCGAGGCCCAGGCGCGTGGCCAGCGGGCCGCTGGCGGCCACGCCGCGCCCCAGGTGCGCGTCCTGCGGGCGCAGCCACACGGTGTAGCCGAAGGTGGCCGCGTATTGCAGCGCACGCTGCAGCACCTGCGTGTTGGGCAGCGGCGCCTCGGCCTGACCGAAGCCGACGCAGCCCGCCTCGGTGAGTTCGGCCATTTCGGTCAGCACCTCGCCCGCGAGGCCGCGCGTGAGCGCACCCAGCGGGAACACGCGCGCGAGATGCAGCTTTTCGGCGCGCGACTTGAGCATCTCGACCAGGCCGGGCTCGTCGAGCACGGGCTCGGTGTCTGGCAGGCACACCAGGCTGGTCACGCCGCCCGCCGCCGCCGCGGCCATTTCGGATTCGAGCATGCCCTCGTGCTCGTGCCCGGGCTCGCGCAGGCGCACCGCCAGGTCAACCAGCCCAGGCAGCACGATGCAGCCGCGCGCATCGAGCACGCGCCGCGGCACGAAGTCCGCCGGTGCCTGCCCGAGCGCGACGATGCGCCCCGCGGCCAGCGCGACGTCGCAGTGCTGGTCGAGACCGCTGCCCGGATCGATCACGCGGCCGTGCTGGATCAGTAGGTTCATAGTTTTATATGAAAATGGCCTCTAGCCCTTATGTATCAAGCGCTAGCAGCTATCAATAAAGGACTTCTTCGCATGGTCTCAGCCTCTCACGCTTCGTTCCCGGCGACGATGGACATCACTGCCATGCGCACCGCGATGCCGAAGGTGACCTGCGGCAGGATCACGCTCTGGCGGCCATCGACGACGGCGGAGTCGATCTCCACGCCGCGGTTGATCGGCCCGGGGTGCATCACGATCGCGTCGGGCTTGGCCCAGCGCAGCTTTTCGGGGCTGAGGCCGAAGTGCTTGAAGTATTCCTGGCGCGAAGGCAGCAGCGCGCCGCTCATGCGCTCGTTTTGCAGGCGCAGCATGATGACCACGTCGGCATCCCTGATGCCCTCTTGCAGCGTGTGGCACACGCGCACGCCCATGGGCGCCAGGTCGGCGGGCACCAGCGTGCGCGGGCCGACCACGCGCACCTCGGCCGCACCCAGCGTGGTCAACGCGTGGATGTCCGAGCGCGCCACGCGCGAATGCAGCACGTCGCCGACGATGGCCACCGTGAGGTTGCTGAAGTCTTTTTTGTAGTGACGTATGGTGTACATGTCGAGCAGCCCCTGCGTGGGGTGCGCGTGCCGCCCGTCGCCCGCGTTGACCACGTGCACATGCGGCGCCACGTGCTGCGCGATCAGGTAGGGCGCGCCCGACTCGCTGTGGCGCACCACGAACAAATCCGCTGCCATGGCGCTCAGGTTGGCAATGGTGTCGAGCAGCGACTCGCCCTTGCTCGCCGAGCTGCGCGCGATGTCGAGGTTGATCACGTCCGCCGACAGCCGCTTGGCCGCGATCTCGAATGTGGTGCGCGTGCGCGTGCTGTTTTCGAAAAACAGGTTGAACACGCTCTTACCACGCAGCAGCGGCACTTTTTTGACCTCGCGGTCGTTCATGCTGACGAAGTTGTCGGCCGTGTCGAGGATCTGCAGCAGGATGTCGCGCGGCAGGCCTTCGGTGGACAGTAGGTGGATCAGCTCGCCCTGCGCGTTGAGCTGGGGATTGCGCCGGTGCCGCACGCTCAAGCCTCCTCGACCTGAAAATGGAATTGGCCCTGCGCGTCGCGCGCGAGGGCGAGCGACTGCGTGGGCGGCAGCGCCACGCGCGCCGCGGCGAAGTCGGCCTGCACGGGCAGCTCGCGCCCGCCGCGATCGACGAGCACGGCAAGGCGCACGCGCGCGGGGCGGCCATAGTCGAACAACTCATTGAGCACGGCGCGCAAGGTGCGCCCGGTGTAGAGCACGTCGTCGAGCAGCAGAATGTCGGCGCCTTCCACGTCGAACGGCAGCGTGGTCTGCGCGCTCGCGCTCAGGCCGCGCTGGGCGAAGTCGTCGCGGTGCAGCGCCGAAGACAGCACGCCGGGCGCGCCGGGCAGGCCCAGGTCTTTTTGCAGGCGCTCGGCCAGCCAGGCACCACCTGAGGGGATGCCCGCGAGCCGCGTCGCCGGCGCCATGAGCGCGCGCACCCCTTGCAGCAGTTCGCGGTAGAGGGCCTCGGCGTCGAGCACGAGGTGGCCTGCGGCGGCAGGCGGGGGGGAACTCATGGCAGGCTCCTCAAAAACTGCTCCAGGATGATGCAGGCCGCGCCGGCGTCGGCATCCGGCGTGCGCGCCTCGGCCAGCGCCGCGGTGGTGCTGTAGCGCTCGTCGACCTCGTACACCGGCAGGCCGAAGCGCCCGTGCAGCTGGCGCGCGAACTTGCGCGCACGCGCGGTGTTTTCGTGGCTCGCGCCGTCGGGATGAAAGGGCACACCGACCACCAGCGCGTCGGGCTGCCACTCACGGATGCGCCGCGCCACCTCGGCAAAGCGCGCATCGCCCGCGGCGTGGATGCTGGCTTGCGGGCTCGCGCTGCGCAAGAGCCGCGTGCCCACGGCCACGCCGGTGCGCCGCAGGCCGTAGTCGAAAGCCAGAAAGGTCTGCAACTGCGCGGGCACTGGCGTTGGCGCAGGCAGGCCAGCCGACTCGTCCATCTTCATCAGGCATGCCCCGCCTCGGCGGTGAGCATCCAGGCCTGCAGCCCTAACAGCGCCAGGGCGCGGTCGTAGCGCTCGGGCACGGGCGTATCGAACAGCACAGCCAGGTCGGCCTCCACGGTGAGCCAGGCGTTTTCACGCAGCTCGGACTCGAGCTGGCCCTCGCCCCAGGCGGAATAACCGAGCGTGATGAGCAGGCGCTGCGGGCCACTGCCGGTCGAAAGCGCCTCGAGCACGTCCTTGGACGTGGTCATCTCCAGGCCGCCGGGGATACGCAAGGTCGAGGCGTAGAGGGTTTCATCTTGCTCTTGCTCTTGCTCTTGCTCCTGCGCCCCCTCGACCGCGGACGTGTGCACCACTTCGTGCAGCACGAAGCCGCGGTCCGTCTGCACCGGCCCGCCCTGCAGCACCGGCTGCATGGCCAGGTCGGCACGCTGCAGCGGCAGGTCGAGCTTGTCGAACAGCTGGCCCAGCGTGATGTCGCTCGCTTTGTTGATGATGAGCCCCAGCGTGCCGCGCTCGTTGTGCTCGCACACATACACGACGCTGCGCGCGAACAGGGCGTCGCGCACGCCGGGCATGGCGATCAGGAAGTGGTGCGTCAGGTTCATGGGCGCGGGCTCGGCAGACATGCGGGCAATTCTACGGGCAAGCCAAAGCTGCAGTCGCGGAATACACGCAGGCCGTCTGCACCAGCGCTGCGACCCGGCCCACGCCGCGTTGCCAAGCGCCGCGCAGCAACGGCGGGAGCGGGAAAGCGGCCCACCTCTCAGCCTCTCAGCCGAGTTTGGAGCTCCCGCCCCCATCCTGCGGGCTGATCTGCAGTCCTTCGCCTCCTGGGGGCGCGCCGGCCGCAAGCCGTAGGCGCAGCGACATATCCGTGCGGTTGTCGGCATGGGCCAGGGCCTCTTCGGCAGTGATGACACCACGCAGATGGAGTTCGTACAAGGAATGGTCGAAGGTGTACATGCCGGGCTCGCCGCTGCGCTCGATCGCGGTCCTGAGTTCGTCGATCTGGCCTTTCTGGATCAGCTCGGCCACATAGGGCGACCACAGCATGACTTCGGTCGCGGGCACGAGCTGGCCCTGCACGCTTCTCACGAGCCGCTGCGCCACCACCGCACGCAAGCTCAGCGACAAGTCCATCAGCACCTGTCTGTGCGCGTCTTCTGGAAAGAAATTCAAGATCCGCTGCACGGCCTGGCGCGCGTTGCTGGCGTGCATGGTGGACACGCACAGATGCCCGGATTCGGCGTAGTGCAGTGCATGCTGCATGGTGCTGCGGTCGCGGATTTCGCCGATCATGATCACGTTCGGCGCCTCGCGCATGGCGTGGCGCAGGGCATCGTCGTACGAGCGCGTGTCCAGCCCGATTTCACGCTGGGTGACCAGCGATTTTTTGTGCCCGTGCAGGTATTCGATCGGGTCTTCGACGGTCAGGATGTGGCCCGTCGCGTTCTCGTTGCGGTAGTTGAGCATGGCCGCCAGCGAGGTGGTTTTGCCGGAGCCGGCCGCGCCCACGGTGAGCACCAAGCCCGCTTGCAGGAACGCAAGCTGCTTGAACACTGCGGGCAAACCCAGCTCGTCGAGCGAGAGGAGCTGCGCGGTGACATGGCGCACCACCATGCCCACCTTGCCACGCTGCTGGTGCACGTTGACCCGGAACCGCCCCGACGCCCCCATCTGGAACGAAAGATCGCACTCCATGGTGGCCTCGAATTCGTCGATCTGCGCCTTGCGCATGATCGAGTAGGCCATCGCACGAATGTCCTCGGCACCCAGCGGGGCCTGCGTGATGGGCGTGAAGTCTCCCTGGCGCTTGAGCGTGGGAGGCGCGCCGTCGAGCAAAAACAGGTCGGACGCACGCTCGCGCGCCATCAACGCAAGGTAAGACAGCAGGCGGCTGTCGCCCGGGAAGGTTCCTGGCTTGTTTGCGGAGTCCATGGTCGCCTTTTGTCGTGGAGTGGGAGTATCCCGTCGCTACGCCTGGACTACGGCCGCCTGCCGCGCGTAATGCGCGACCAGCCCCAACAGCTCATCGTCGGAATAGGGCTTGCCGAGGTAGTGGTTGGCACCCAGCTCGAGCGCGTGCTCGCGGTGTTTTTGCGCAATGCGCGAAGTGATCATGATCACCGGCAGGTCGTGCAACGCCCGGTCTGCACGGATGTTGCGCAGCAGGTCGAAGCCGTCCATGCGCGGCATTTCGATGTCGGACAACACCACCGCGGGGCGCTCCTGCTGCAGCCGCTCGAGCGCCTGCAGCCCGTCCGTCGCCAGTGCCACGCGGTAACCTTCGCGCTGCAAAAGACGCTGAGTGACGCGGCGCACGGTGATGGAGTCGTCCACCACGAGCACCAAGGGCACCTGGCTCGGCCCCAGCGCCACGGCCGGCGCCATCGGTGCGCCTGCCGTTGGCTCCGGCACGGCCTCGAGCACGGCCGGCAGCCCCGCACCGGCAGCGCGCACGCGCTCGCCATAGACGGTGGCCAGCGCCACGGGGTTGTAGATGAGCACCACCGCGCCCGAAGCGAGCAGCGACATGCCGGCAAGTCCCGGCAGGCGCGACAGCTGCGGCCCCAGTTGCTTGACCACGACTTCCTGGTTGCCCAGCACCTCGTCCACGTGCAACGCGATGCGCTGCGCCGCGCTGCGCACGATGACCACCGGCCGGTTCTTGCCTACGGGCTCCTTGCTGCGCACCGAAGACTGCAGCAGCGCGCCCGCCCAGAAAAACGGCAGACGCTCTCCGCCCTCTTCGTAAAAACCGCTGCGATAGGCCTGCTCCAGGTCCGCAGCAGTGGCGCGCCGCACGATCTCCACGAGATTGGCGGGCATGCCCACCGTCAACTCGCCGGCACGCAGCATGACCACCTGCGTTACCGCCGTGGTCAACGGCAGCACCAGCCGGAAGGCCGTCCCCTGGCCCGCCTCGGTGGAGGTTTCGATGCGTCCGCCAAGCGCATTGACCTCGGTGCGCACCACGTCCATGCCCACCCCCCGGCCCGCGATCCCCGTGACTTCTGCAGCCGTGGAAAAACCGGACTGGAGGATCAGGCTCGCAGCATCGGCTTCGCGCAGCTCGGCATCGGGCGCGAGCAAGCCCTGCGCAATGGCCTTGGCGCGGATGCGCGGCAGATCGAGGCCAGCGCCGTCGTCGCGGAACGTTATGGCCACGTCGTTGCCCTCATGGCGCACATCGACGGTGATGGTGCCTGCGGCGGGCTTGCCCTGGGCCTGGCGTTGCTCGGCGGGCTCGATGCCGTGGGCCACGGCATTGCGCAGCAAGTGTTCGAACGCCGGCGCCATGCGCTCTAGCACGCCGCGGTCCAACTCGAACGATCCGCCCCGCAGCTCGAGCCGGACCTGCTTGCCCAGTTCCTTGCCCGCCTGGCGGACGACGGCATAGAGGCGCTCGGCAATCGCGTCGAACTCCACCATGCGCGTGCGCAGCAAGTCGCGCTGCAACTCCCGCGCCTGACGCGCCTGCGCGCTGAGCTCGTCCTCTGCCCCTTCGACGGCGCGCTGCAGATTGCGCTGCACCGTGGCGATGTCGTTGACCGATTCGGCCATCATGCGCGTGAGCTCCTGCACGCGCGTGAAGCGGTCGAACTCCAGCGGGTCGAATCCGCTGGCCGAATCCTTGGCCTGCGCGAGCCTGGACTGCATCTGTGATTCGGCTTGCACCTCGATGTCGCGCAACTGCTGGCGCAAGCGTTCCAGATTGCCCGTCAGGTCTGCCAATGAACTGCGCAACTGCGCCACCTGCGCGTCCAGGCGCGCGCGGCTGATCACGACCTCGCCGGCCTGGTTGACCAGCCGGTCGAGCAACTGCGCACGCACACGCACCGACTGCGCGGCCTGCGCGCGCCCGATGACCAAGGGCGCCGGCCCCGGCAAAGACGCTGCCGGCAGCGCTGGCAGAGCTGTCGGCGCCGCCCGTGCAGCAGGAGTGGCGCCCTGTTCGACGACTTGCGTCTGCACCGACACTTGCGCACCGGGCTTGGCCTCGTCGGCAGCGGCGACCGCAGCCAACGGCGCATTCGCTTCCTGCTCTCCCCGCGCACACAAAGCATCGAAGTGCGCGCTCAGCGCATCGAAACGGCCGAGCAAGGGCTCGACTTGTTCGGCCTGCGGATGGTGCGCGTCCAGCTGTTCAATCAGGGACTCGAGCCGGTGCGCCCTTGCGCCCAGGCGCATGGCCCCGGCCAGACGGGCGCTGCCCTTGAAGGTGTGCAAGACCCGCAGTGCGGCATTGCGCGCCTCCAGGTCGCTGGGGTGCGCGGCCCACTGGCGCAGCGCCGTACCGAGCCGCGGCAAGAGCTCTTGCGCCTCTTCCTCGAAGATCGGGAACAGGTCGGGGTCGATGGCGTCGCTCGCATCCGCCTCCTCATCGGCCTCTGCCGAAGCGGTCGTCGCGACGCCAGCATGGGGTGGCTCCACGCCCACCGTGGGCGCGAGCGTCTGCGGTGTTGCAGGCATAGGCGCAGGCGGACTTTCGGATGCCATTTCGCCTGGGGAAGCAGTCGTCTCGAGGAACTCCTCTGCCAGGTCCTGCAGCGGCATGGACCCACTGGACACCTCCTGCGCCAGGATGCCGTGCAGGTCTTCCAGCACCTGCGTGCTCGGCTCCTTCAGGAAACCGGCTGCGAATTGGTGCAGCAGGCGGCGAATATCCTGCGCCGCGGCCACAAATACCCGCGCCTGCTCGGGTGTGCCGCCAGGCTGCAGTTGCACATGCTGCAATGCATGCTCTAGCAGGCGGGCCATGTCCGACAAGGCCTGGAAACCCACGGTGGCAGAGGCGCCGGCCAGCGCGTGCGCCCTGGCCACCGCCATATCGGGCACGGGCGCGTGCAGCTCGAGCGACCAAGTCTGCAGACGATCTTCGAGCTCATGCGACCACTCGTCCGCCTCGTTGAGATAGACGTTGTACAGCGCGGCGCCAATACGCAGGTCGCCAATGACCTTGACCGCATCCTGGTCCTGCGCTGCGCTTTCCATGGGCGCCTCGGGAGGCGCCTCCATGCCGGAGGAGGACTCCTGCGGCGCGGACGGCGTGACCGAAGACGTTTCCGTTGACAGGTCGACGAGCACGTCCACGGACAGATCCGCCAGAAATTCTTCCAATTCCTTCTGTGCACCGCCTTCCTGGCGCGACTCGACGGTCAGGACTGCCTGGGCCGCAGCGGGCAGCGGCTCCTCCATGCTGGGCGGTTGCGCGCCCGACAGTTCCGTGCCCCCCGCCTGCGCGGCCGCGGGCAGGGCGATTTCTGAGAGCGGAGTAAATTCCACCGTTGGCTCGGGTGCCAGCGGCCCGTCCGCAGCGGGCACCGCGGATGTTTCTGCCTGCGCAGCGGCAAACGCGGAAAAATCGACTTCTTCCACCTCTGCAGCAAACGGAATTTCCGCCATGGGCTCCTGCGGCAAAGCAGCGGGTGAACCTTCCGGAAACCCCGGCGCCGGCAACTCCAGCGCCGGCCATTCTTCGGCGCCGTGCGCTTCCTCGACGGCCCCCGCCTCCATAGTGGCAGCGCCCTCGGCAGCACAAGGAATCTCCGCCCCGGGCTCCTGTGGCGCGACCGCCGCCCCCGCCTGCTCTGCAGGCGCTTCTGGCACCACAGACGCGCCGGGCACCTCCTGCGGCACCTCCTGCGGCACCTGCTGCAACGGCGACAAGTCGGCGACAGCCGCCATTGCGGCTCCAACAGACGGCAATTCCAGGGGCACCAAGGTGCCGTGCAAACGCATGGCATCGGCACTGGCGCGGAATGCCTGCGCCTGCCACGGCGCCGCCGCACCCGCAGCAATGTCGTCCGCCCATTGCCCCAATGCGCGCAAGGCATCCCCTGCCAACTCCAACAAGGCTGCGGGTATCGGCTTTTGCTCAGCGAGCCAGGCATTGAGCACCTGCTCCATGGACCAGGCCGCCTCGCCGAACTCGTTGAGCCCCACCATGCGCGAGCTGCCCTTGAGGGTGTGGAAGGCGCGCCGCAGTGTGGTCTGCTCGCTGAAATTGCCGGGCTCCTCCTGCAATGCGGCGGTGGCCGCGAGGCCCTGCGCCACGACCTCACGTGCCTCTTCCAGGAACACCTCGAGCAATTCTTCATCTTCCGCGTCAGGCGCCGATGGCGTGGCTTGCCCCAAAGTCGCAGCCCCGTGCGCGGTGGGCAAGGCCCGCGCCACCAGCTCTGCCGTTTCCACTTCTTTCGCCGACTCGGCTTGCGCTGAAACTGCCCCATCCTCTGGCACTGATTCGAGCACATCGCCGAGATCGCCTGGCATTTCCAACAGCGGCGCAAAATCGGTGGGCTCTTGGGCAGGCGCCTGCACCGGGAAGCGGGGTACCACGGGCGGCAAATCGGCCCCTGTGCGTGCCTGCATCGCAACCTGTGCCAAGGGTGCGTCGTCCGTGGCCCGCACCCGTGTTTTGCCCGTCAACATGCGCAGCTCGTCCTGCGCTTCGTCGTAAATGAAGAGCTTGCGCGCCAGATTGCGCTGGTAGCTCAGCATGTCGATCAGAAAACCCAGGGTGCCGAGGCTGTTGCCCAGTTTCTCAAAGTTTGGGGCCAGCTCCTCCTCGGGGATGGCCTGGGCCAGCAGACGTTCCACCACCTCGCGCATGCGCACCATGGACCGCACCGCCTGCTCCAGCCCCAGCACCGAAAGCACACCGCGCATTTGCGCCATTTGCCCTGGCACGGGCACCAGCACGCGGGTGTCCTGTGGCGTACGAAAAAACTGGTCCAGCGCTTTTTCCACCTCGGCCAAAGAAGCGCGCAGTTCGTTGACCACGCTGCCCATGGTTTGCTTGTCGCTGACGCTGCGGTACAGATCTTCTATCCAGGCCTCGAGCGGTTCGGGCTCTGCGCCGGCCAGCACCGTGCGCAGGCGTTCGGCGAGGCGCCCGAAGTGCGCCTCCATTTGCGCGCCATCGGCATCCAGCTCCTCGAAAGCCGCTTGCAGATACAAAATGGCGGTGGCCACTTCCATGGCCAGTGGGGCGGCCGGTGGCTCCCCGGTGCGCGCGGGGGCATCGACCGCCTGCGCCAAGGCCTGCGCCAGCTCTCCACTGCCGGGCAGCAGCTTGCGCAAGGAATCGCAGACCAGGCTGAATTGATCCACAGCCGGCTTGAGCTTGGCACGATCGCCGCCCGCCAATGCGGACCAGATTTCCGCGGCCGCCGCCATGCGCTTGCGCGCCTGGGCCAGCAAGCCCGGATCGAAGCGACCGAAACGCGCCACTTCATAACGCACCGGCTCGAACCGGTGCAAGCCAAACGTTTGCCGCATTGCGGTGAGCACGGGGAAGGTATCAGCACTTGCCGGCTTGGCTTGTGCGCAGAAGAAAAGCAAGTCCTGCAGCAGGCGATCGGCGACGCCACTGTCACCCTTTGCGAGCGTGGCGTACTGCATGAGCACGCGCGAGGCTACCCGCTTGACATAAACATCCGCGGGCAGCAAACCACCGGACAAGGCCTCGAAGAAGCCCGCACAGACTTTCCAGAAGGTGCGCACGCGGGTATCGGTCTGGGCCGCGGCAAAACCCAGGCAGAGGTCCCGCATGCTCTGCGCGGCGCCAGCATCGCCGGACTTGACGATCTGCAGCACGGCGGCATCGAGGCGGGCACGCGCCGCACTACCATAGGCCAAGGGTGCCACGGACAGAGAAACTTCCGGCTCGCGGATACGCCGCTCGGTGGGCCACAAGTCCGCAGGATGGACGCGCTCGGCGCCCGCCAGCGTCTGCACTTCACGGTATTGCGGAAACAAGGCCACGGGAGAAGCCTGCTTGCCCGCCAGCACATATTCGAGGTACTCGACCAGGGCAAAGCCTGCACGCTCGATGGTGGATATGGCTTCCCTGGTGCACAGCGCTGGCTGCTGCACGAATTTGTGTACCGCCGCTTCCATGGCGCGCAGCAGCAGCGCAGCGGGCGCCATGCCCACCATTTCGAGGGCGCCGCTGGCCTGGTGCAGCTGCTGGCGCGCGATACGCAAAGCGCCTGCATCCAGCGCTGCCAAGTCGGATTCCCGGACGTGTTCGGCTTCATGCACAAAGCGGCGCATCGTCTTGACGGCAGCGTCCAGAGACTTGCGCAATTCCTCCAGCACCCAGGCCAGGGGCCCTAGGTCGCGCTCTTGCTGGCTGGCCTCTGCCGCTGGCGCGTGGTTGACGTCGAGAGATGGCATGGATTCGTCTCCGGCCGCGATGAGCCCCGCTGGTTGGTACGACAAAGACGAGCTCAGGCGATCTTGAACCGAGCCACGGACTGGCGCAATTCTTCGGCGATCTGCGCGAGCTCACGCACCTGCTGCGCAGTGGCTCGCGTGCCCTCGCCCGTTTGTTCGGTCACCGCGAAAATGTGCTGGATGTTGTCTGCGGCCTCGTTCGCCAGCACGGCCTCGTGGGAGGTCGAGGAGGAAATCTGTTCGATCAGCTCGGCCAAACGGCGCGTCACGCGGTCGATCTCGGCCAGCGCAGCGCCCGCGCTGTCGGACAGGCGTGCACCCTCCACCACGCCCTGCGTGGAGCGCTCCATGGCGGCCACGGCGTCTTGCGTATCGGTCTGGATGGCCTTCACCAGCGCCGCGATCTGGCGTGTGGCGTCCGCCGAACGCTCGGCCAGGCGCTGCACCTCTTCGGCCACCACGGAAAAGCCGCGCCCGGCCTCGCCCGCGGATGCCGCCTGGATGGCGGCATTGAGCGCCAGCACGTTCGTTTGCTCGGTAATGTCCGAGATCAGTTCGGTGATTTCCCCAATTTCCTGCGAGGACTCGCCAAGGCGCTTGATACGCTTGGAAGTCTCTTGAATCTGGTCCCGGATCGCATTCATGCCACCAATGGCGTTGTGCACGGCCTGCAGACCGGATTCGGCCGCCTGCAGCGATTGGCGCGCCACGGCGGCTGATTCCTGCGCCTGGGTGGACACCTCGTTGATGCGGCTGGCCATGTCCAGAATCGAGCGGCCCGTTTCGCGGATTTCGCGCAGCTGCTCGGTCGAGGCGGCAAGCAACTCCGTGGAAGTCGCATCCACCTGCGCCGTGGTCTGCGCCACGCGCGTGGCCGTGTTTTGCACGTTGCCCACGAGCTGGCGCAGCTCTTCCACCGTGTAGTTCACCGAATCGGCGATGGCGCCCGTGATGTCTTCGGTCACCGTGGCTTCCTGCGTCAGGTCGCCTTCGGCAACGGACTGCAATTCGTTCATCAAACGCAAAATGGCCGCCTGGTTGGCATCGTTGATGCGTTTGGCTTCCTGCTCCTGGCGCCTGGCTTCCTGCTGCAAGCTTTCGGCAGCCAGCTGTCGCTGACGGCTCTCGAGCAGTTGCACGCGCGCAAAGCCGACGCCGCACAGCAGCACGAACAAGGCCAGCAACACCAAAAGCGCCAGCGGCCCCACACCAAGACCTGCCTGGACCGAGAGCTTGGTCTGCAGGCCTTCCAGGCTATGGCGCAGCGGCTCGCTATCAGCAACGATAGCAGTCTGCGCTTGCCGGGCGGTCATCAGGCCCTGCAAATTACCCAAGATGGCGCCAGCCTGCGTGCGCGTTTCCTCATAGCGTTTGAGAAGGCTCTGGAGCTGCTCGCGCGTTTGCGCATCGCGTGCCGGGCTGAGGTGCAATTCGGCATTGCCATCGAGCAGGCCCTGCGCAATTTCCTTGAAGGCATTCAAGTCCTTGCCAAGCAGAAACACCGCTTCGGGACTGACCCCCTCCAGCGTCAGAAACTCACTCGCCGACTTGCCGATGCGCTGGGTCAGCATCACCAGCTGACCGGCTGCGGCCACCTCGGGCGCAGGCGCGCCTTGTTGCACCTTGAGCGAGGCGATGGTTTCGGCATTTTCGAGCAGCTCGGCCGATTGCCGGTTGATGGCGCGCAAGGCACCCGCGACCTGGGACAAAATTTTCTGCTGCCCCAGCACTACTTTGGCATTGCGCTCCGCACGTTCCACCAAGGGGGTGACGGTGTCGAGCTCGGGCTTGAAAGCGTCTCCCAGCGCTTTCACATCGTCCAGGCCGCTATCGCCATGGCTGAGCGCGCGCACGTTGCGCGCCAAAATCCCCGCGCTCTCCGCCACTTCGGCAAATGCCTGGGGCTTGCCCACCAATGCCTGCGTCACCGACTTGGCAAGCCGCTGCGATTGCGTCAGAGCCTGGCCCGTCGCTTCGATCTGCTGCGCAGCACGGTCCGCACGCTGCAGCGCCCAGCCGGCAATCAATACCAGCAACACGACACCACCCGCCAATGATGCCAGCAGGCGCCTCTGGTGCCGGGCCGCCGTGGCCTGCCCAAGCAGGGGCAGGGAGATCAGCCCCTCCTGCCCCTCGGCGGGTGCGGGCTCCTGCCGCTGCGGCAGCACTCCCGGATCACCTTGCACGCTGTGCATGGGATCCGCCTGGTAGGAGTCGAGCAAGGTCGATCCATCCTGCGCAGCAGCCCCCATGGCCAGCCGTTGATCTGCCCCCTCTTCCCCCTGGGCTGGCAGCGATGGCGCCGGCTGGCGTTGGAACAGCTTCCCCAATTGATCAATGATGGACATGGTCAACCTTACAGAAATAGGACTTTCGCACACAAGGGCGGGCGCGCCGAGGTGCCACCAAGGGACGAATGCCTTGCCAAACCTGGCTTGTGCAAGTCGTGAGAACAGAAAGAATCAAGCATTGATGCTCAAAAAGGTGGAATCCTGGGCCAGCAGCTGCAGATTCAGCTCCCGCCAGCGCACGCCGTGCGCATCCAGATAAGTGGCCCCGAAATACGATGGCCCATTCTCCGCGGGCGGCTCCGAGGCGGCGAAATCTTGCGCGCTGCGCAGCCCGAGCAGGCGGTCCACCAGCAGGGCCGCGTTCACTTCCAGCGCCGGGTTGAACGTCAACAAGCTGATCTCGGACAAGGCCTGTTCATCGCGCCTGGGCGTCGCATGCAGCAGGGCGGCCAGATCGACGACCCCGACCAGACTCCCGCGCAGGTTGGCCACACCGAGAAACCAGCCAAGGGTATGGGGCACGGGCTGCACGGAAGTCCCGGGGAAGATCTCCCCCGCATGGCCAAGCGGCACCAGATAGAGCTGGCCGGCAGACTCGACGGCCAGCCAGGATGCCACCAACGCGCCCTGCGCCCTGGCGGTCTGAAGCCGGCTGACGATGCGCGCCTGAAATTCCCGCAGGGCTTCACGCTTGCTCATGGATGTGCACCGTCTCAGCCCAGGGCGTCGATCTTGGCCTGCAGCTCGGCGGGATCGACCGGTTTGGTGATGTAGTCGCGTGCACCTTGGCGCATTCCCCAGACACGATCTGTTTCCTGGTTTTTGCTCGTGCACATGATGATGGGCACATCAGCATACTTTGGGTCACGCGAAATGGTGCGCGTGAGTTGAAACCCGTTTTGTCCCGGCATGACCACGTCCATGAGAATCAGGTCAGGCTTTTCCAGGGACAGACAGCGAAAAGCCTCTTCCCCGTTTTCAGCCGTTCGCACCTGAAACCCCTTTTTTTGCAGCAGATCGCTCAAAAACATCAATTCGGTTTTCGAATCATCAACCACCAACACCTTTTTGATGGACATCAGGTCGCTCCTTGGGAGGAATGGGCAAACCGCTGCACGGCCTGCAGCAATTGGTCTTTGGTAAATGGCTTGGTCAGGTATTCCTGGCACCCCACCATGCGTCCGCGCGCTTTGTCGAACACCCCGTCTTTCGAGGACAGCATGACCACCGGCGTATCCGCAAACCGGACGTTGCGCCGAATGATAGCGACCGTCTGGTAGCCATCGAGCCGGGGCATCAGGATGTCGCAAAAAATCAGGTCGGGATGGTAGTCGTTGACCTTGGACAAGGCATCGAAGCCATCTTCTGCCAACAAAACCTCGTGGCCGCCTTGCTTGAGAAAAATCTCGGCACTGCGGCGGATGGTGTTGCTGTCATCCACCACCAGCACCTTGAAGGATGGATCATTGGTAGTCAATTGCTGCGACTCCTGAAGGCTGAAGGCTGAAGAAAAATGTGCATGAACAAGACGAGCCACCCGGCCCCTGTCTACCCTGTCTATATCTGCACCATTTCGAAGTCTTCCTTGCGCGCCCCGCATTCGGGGCATGTCCAATTCATGGGAACCTGCTCCCATGGCGTATGAGGAGGAATGCCATGTTCGGGCGAGCCCTTGGCCTCGTCGTAAACCCAGCCGCAAACCAAACACATCCAAGACCTGGAATCGCTCACAGCTTAATGCCTGCTTCGGTAAATGTCATGATGATCGGTGCGCGGTAAGCATGAAACCCCCTGCACCGGCTGCCGGCATGGTAGTTGCGGTTTTTGCCGGGACGCGCTCCTACAATGAGAGGGAATTGTATCGGTGCGTTCGTATCTGCCAGACCACCTTGCGCGGAATCTGGCATGCGTGGGGAGCCAAAAAACAACAGGCGATGTGCGCCCTCTCTCCCCGACGCCGCGCGGCGCCTGAATTACAGTTGCACCCTTGCCACGCAAAAAACACGGTGCCCATGACCCCATCGCCTTCCCCCTTTGCGTCTGACATGCCGGGCGACCGCCAAGCTGCAGACCAGGCGCTTCCCGCCTGCATTCTGGTTTTCAATGCCAGCGATCCCTGCGGCGCCGGGGGTCTGGCGGCGGACATTACCGCCAGCGCGAGCGTAGGGGCACACCCTCTGCCAGTCGCCACGGGCGTCTATGTGCGCGACACCGCCGAAATTTTCGACCACAGCGCGCTCGACGACGAGGCCGTGGGCGAGCAGGCGCGCGCCGTGCTCGAAGACCTGAGCGTGCAGGCCATCAAGGTGGGTTTCGTGGGCAGCCCCGAAAACATAGGCACGATTGCCGAAATCGCCGCCGATTACGACGACGTGCCGGTGATCGCTTACATGCCCGACCTGTCGTGGCTGCGCGAGAGTGCGATCGAGCCCTACCTCGACGCCTTCCGCGAGCTGCTGCTGCCGCAGACCTCGGTGCTGGTGGGCAACCACGGCACGCTCTGGCGCTGGCTGCTGCCCGACTGGGACGGCGAGCGCAGCCCCACGGCGCGCGACCTCGCACGCGCGGCCGGCGAACTGGGCGTGCCCTACACCTTGGTCACGGGCATCCCCTTGCCCGAGCAGTTCGTCGAAAACGTGCTGGCCTCCCCCGAAAAAATCCTCGGCAGCGGCAAGTTCGAGCTGTTCGACGCCACCTTCACCGGTGCCGGCGACACGCTCTCGGCGGCGCTCACGGCATTGATAGCCAATGGCTTCGACCTCGGCGAAGCCACGAGCGAGGCGCTTGCCTACCTCGACGGCTGCCTGGCCTCGGGCTTTCGTCCGGGCATGGGCCATGTGCTGCCAGACCGCATGTTCTGGGCGCAGTCCGACGAGGAGGACGAAGGCGACCGCATCGACACGCTCCTGGAAGAGACTACGAGTTTCGAAGGTTTCGTCATCCCACCCCATGACACCAAACACTGACTCCATCCCCGGCGCTGGCGCCGACCGCAACGCCCTGTTGTTCGAGCGCGCCCAGCGCGTGATCCCCGGCGGCGTCAATTCGCCCGTGCGCGCGTTTCGCGCCGTGGGCGGCACGCCGCGCTTCGTCGAGCGCGCGCAAGGGCCCTACTTTTGGGACGCCAACGGCCAGCGCTACATCGACTACATAGGCTCCTGGGGCCCGATGATCTTGGGCCACGGCCACCCGGCGGTGCTCGAGGCGGTGCAAAAGGCCGCGCGCGACGGCTTCAGCTTTGGCGCGCCGACCGAGCGTGAGATCGAGCTCGCCGAGGCCATCCTCGCGCACCTGCCCGCCATGGAAATGCTGCGCTTGGTCAGCTCGGGCACCGAGGCGAGCATGAGCGCGCTGCGCCTGGCACGCGGCGCCACCGGGCGCAGCAAGATCATCAAGTTCGAAGGCTGCTACCACGGCCATGCCGACGCGCTGCTGGTCAAGGCCGGCTCGGGCCTGGCCACCTTCGGCAACCCCACGAGCGCCGGCGTGCCGCCCGAGGTGGTGCAGCACACGCTGGTGCTGCCCTACAACGACGTGGCGCAGCTCGAGCAGGCGTTTGCCGAGCATGGCCAGGAGCTGGCCTGCGTGATCCTGGAGCCCATCGCGGGCAACATGAACTTCGTGCGCGCGAGCATCCCCTTCATGCGCCGCTGCCGCGAGCTGTGCACGCAATCCGGCGCGCTGCTCATCATCGACGAGGTGATGACGGGCTTTCGCGTCGCGCTGGGCGGCGCACAAAGCCTGTACGCGCAGGCCATTCCCGGCTTCGCGCCCGACCTCACGGTGCTGGGCAAGGTGATCGGCGGCGGCATGCCACTCGCGGCCTTCGGCGGCAAGCGCGCGCTCATGGAGCAGCTCGCGCCGCTGGGGCCGGTGTACCAGGCCGGCACGCTCAGCGGCAACCCCGTGGCCACGGCCTGCGGCCTCGCCACGCTGCGCGAAATCAGCCAGCCCGGCTTTTATGACGCGCTCGCGCAGCGCACCCGCAGCCTGGTCGATGGCCTGAAATCCGCCGCCGCGCGCCACGGCGTGCCCTTTGCCGCCGACTGCGAAGGCGGCATGTTTGGCTTTTTCCTGCTGCCCGAGCTACCGCAAAACTACCCGCAGGTCATGCGAAGCGATGGCGCACGCTTCAACCGGCTGTTCCACGGCCTGCTCGAGCGCGGCGTGTATATCGCACCGGCGCTGTACGAAGCCGGCTTCGTGAGCGCGGCGCACAGCGAGGACGACATCGCGCAGACCATCGCCGTGGCCGATGCGGTGTTCGAGTCGCTTCGATAACGATAGCTATAAGCGCTTTATGGACGAGCACAAAGTGCCAAAAACGCCCTGAATCCACCGGCGCCTTCATGCGCCGGCCTACGCCGGCCCAGTGCAGCGGCTCAATGCCGACTCAATGCCGGCTCAATGCCGGAAATGCCGCACGCCCGTGAACACCATGGCCACGCCGCGCTCGT
>CAVPUD010000084.1:0-57279 GCA_963708545.1 uncultured beta proteobacterium
TGTATAAAAAATGCCCGACCGAAGCCGGGCAAGTCTGGGGGGAATGTTGCTTACTTCTTTTCGGTCGAGCAGGTGCTCACGCCGAAGATCGCATAGACCGGACAGAAGCCGAAGATGCCGGTCAGCAACGGCACCACGCCGATCCAGCCCCATACACCGATAGTCTCGGTAACAGTCAGGCCGATCAAAGCCAGTCCGGCCACTATACGCAATCCACGATCAATACCACCTTCATTGCATTTCATTTTTGACTCCTTTCAGTAAGGGTTGCAGTTATTGAATACTACTCCGACTTCAATTGCCATGCTGCATGGCAGGCCACACAGCTGGTAAGGGTGTTGCTCAACTTGTTCAGGATGTCGGCGGATGATTTTCCGGCCTCGGCATCCTAGGCGATCTCATCCATGGCGTGATGCACGCTCATGCCCAGATCCTTGAACGACATAGGCAGTTTCGACATCAGCGCGGGGTTCACATCGGCTGCAGAAGCCATACCGGATGCACGCGCCGCCTGGGCGATCTGTGCCATATCTTTATTATCCAGTCCGGCCAGGACCGTCCTGGTCGTCTCCGGTAAGGACAAGGGCGCCAAGGGCAAGGTCCTGGAGTCCCTGCCCGACCCGCGACAAGATCCTGGTCGAGGGCGTCAACCGGATCAAGAAGCACACCGCCGAGTCGCGCAACGAGCGCGGCGCCTCCTCGGGCGGCATCGTCACGCAGGAAGCCGCGATCCACGTGTCCAACATCTTGATGGTCATCGACTCCGACGGCAACCCGACCCGCATCGGCTATCGAGCAATACGCCTTTTTTTTGTTGTGTGTCGTCTACTTCGTTACCGTTCGCGTATTGCTCGCACCCCGGCGGGCTCTCTCCGCGCGCAGCTCGGCGAGCGGCATGTACGGCTCGTGGTAGCGGTCCGCCGGGATCACGCCCTTGTACGCCTGCGCGGCGTCGCAGACGATCTCGGACATGAGCGGCTCCTCGTCCGGGCGGCAGGGCCGGATGATGATCTTGGCGGGCTCGGAGGGCATGGGCCTAGGCCTCCTCGCTAAAGGCGCTCTTGAGGCGCTCCTGCAGCTCGGCCATCTTGGCCTTGGCGTCCTCCAGGCCCGCCAGCTTCTCGAGCAATACGTGGCGATGGCCATGAAGCTTACTTGACACTTACTAACTTCTCAGAGACGTATTGCTCCGGGTGGACGACGCATCGGCGGGCTGGCGCGTGGGCTGACGCGGCTGGGTCGAGGACGACCCGCCGGTAACCCCGCTGAAAATCGGGACGGGGACTGGTAATGAACGGGCTTCAACCCTTAGTAATCGCCGAACACGCCGTCTTTGGCGCCCCACCCCCCGTGGCCGCCCTTGCCGTAATGGGCCTCGTCAAACGTCGGGTCGGCGGCAGCGATTTTCTTGAACGCGGATTCGAGGCCGTGTTAGCGCGTTCCGCATTTGCGGGGTCAGCGGATACGGTTTGAGACCCTTCGGGGAAAGTGCCACCAAACGTTTTTTTTTTTTTTTTTCTTGCTTGGCTCAGAGGTTCAGGTCTTGCTACCTAATGCATGCGAACCACTGCGGGGCGAGAGCTGTTCGGTCCTTGGGGCGCGTCGCAACATGGTCCGCACGATCCCGATCCCCATGTCGGTGCGCGCAGCGATGGTCGTCAGCGTCTCACCGCGGCCCTGCATGCGGGCGACCGCCGCGCGGCATTGGCCCGGTGCGTGGCCGCTCGCTTGGCAGCTTCGGCGTCCACTCGCGCACGCAGCTGAGCCAGCCTCTCCTTCTTCCAGATCTCGACCTCGGCAATCTTGCCGACCTCGTACAGGAAGTTGGTCGCGTCGTCGATGTTCAGCAATACGTGGCATTGTTACTACTACTTGGCTCAGTTACGTGTATGCTACAACTGGCGGACCACTCTATCCGAAGGGCATTCCGATCTACGCCGAAGACAAATGGTCGATTTGATTCTTGATAAAAACATCGACGAGGTTGTTTTCTCGTATTCCGACGTTTCGCACGAATACGTCATGCACAAAGCTTCCACCTGTCTCGCAGCTGGAGCCAATTTCGTCTTCCTCGGCGGAAAAGCTCATGATCAAGTCGACTAAGCCGGTCGTGGCAATCGCTGCGGTCCGCACTGGTGCAGGCAAGAGCCAGACCACGCGCAAGGTTTGCGAAAACCTGAAAGAGTTGGGTCTCAAGGTCAGTTGTTGCCATCCGTCACCGACCAAAATGTGGACATGTTTCTTGTGCCTGGTTCAGGTTGGTCTTGCTGGGGAAAGGGATCGGGGAGGGCCCGGGAATGGGGTCGGTGGCGAGGGGGGGGGGGGGAGGCGGAGGGGGCGGAGGGGGGTAAGTCGTTGCTGGGGGAGGGCGTTGCGTCGGGGGTGGGGGGCGGGGGAGGGGGCGTCGTTGGCGCCGGCGGGGGGAGCGGGGGTGTTGGGGCGGGACGGGAAGGCGGGGGTGGAGGGGGAGGGGGTGGAGGAGCGGGAGCGCGGTGGGCCTGGTGGTCGGACTGGCGGCGGTCCTGGCGGATGCGGAGGAGGAGGGAGAGGGAGCGGTCCAGCTCGTGGGAGGCGTCGCGCTGGTAGGGGTGGCGGAGCGGCGGCGGGGGGGGGAGGTGTCGACGAGGGAGGAGGCGGAGGCGGCGGCGGACTCGAGGGCGCGGAGATCGGCCTGCTCGGCGAGGGCGGAGTCGCGGGCGGCGCGGAGGTTGGAGATCCAATCGGCGATGTTGCGGCGCAGCAGGGAGCGGGCGGCGGCGGGGTCGCGGGGGGTGCCGGGGACCGGTCCGAGGCGGCGTCGCGGGCCTGGTCGTGGAGGAGGCGGACCGGGTCGGCGTGGCCGTCGCGGCGTCGGCAGGCGGCCAGCAGGCCACCAGAGGGCCCGGACGCTCTCGTCGGCGTCGGGGGCGGGCACGGAGCCGGGCCGGCCGTGGAGGTGGAGGCAGCGGGCGTGGCCGCCGGCGTCGGGTCCGAGGCCGTGCTCGAGCTCGGCGTCGATCTCCTGCCATCGGGCGATGAGCCAGTCGCAGCCCTCGGGGGTGGCCTTCAGGGCCCGGACGGTGGCGTCGGGGCGCTGGCGAGGGACTGGGCCGTCTTGCGGGGCGGCGCGGCGGCGTCGGGCGAGGAGGTCGCGCTCGGCGTCGCGGGAGGCCACCGCGAGGGCGGCGTCCTCGGCGCGGCGGCAGCGTTGGAGGCGGAGGTCGGCGGCGGCGGCGCGGCGGACGAGGGCGGCCTCGGCCTTGGCCGGACCAGGCCGAGGCTGGCGTTCGTCCAGGTGGCGAGGGAGAGGGCGTCACGGCGCCGGATTCGTCGGCGTTCAGGGGTGTGGAAGCGGTGAGGCCGTGGGTGAGGGCGTTGCAGTTTATCACCGCCGGCGAAGAATTCAACGCCCTGCGCAGCGCCTACGCCCAGCAGGGCCACCACCTGCACAGAGTTGCAGCATCGGACGGCACAACTACTTATTGGGCCGAACGCTGGGGGCTGGTGCGCCACCTGCCCAGCCTGCACGATGCGGCGCTGTTTCTGGCGCAGATTGGGGGGCGGCGATGATGACCGACATTGACCGCATCCGCGAAGCCTTGCAATTCATTGACGCCAGCGACCGCGACGAATGGCTACGCATGGGCATGGCGATTAAGTCCGAACTTGCCGACACCGGCTTTGACCTTTGGGAAGCGTGGAGCCAGCAAGCCGCGTCATTCAATAGCAAGGATGCGAGGGACGTTTGGAAGAGCATCCGGGCTGACGGCGGGGTGAAGATCGGCACCCTGTTCTATAAGGCCAAGGCGAACGGCTGGCGCGATGATGGGGCGTACCAGAAACCGACACCGCAAGAGCTTGCCGAGCGCAAGCGCATTGCGGCGGAACGGGCCGCGGAAGAGGCTGCCGAGATAGACCGCGAGCGTGCCGAGGCCGCATCGAATGCGGCGGCAATCTGTAAGGTGGCGACAGCGGCAACCGCCTATACCCCATACCTTTCGCTCAAGCGGGTTGCCCCGGTGGCGACCCTGCTAGAGATTGACGCGGGCGCGGCGGCGGCGACCCTGGGCTATGTTCCAGAAACGAAGAGCGGGAAACTTACCGGGCGCTTGCTGGTGGTTCCAGTCAAGCAAGGCGATGACCTATCAACGCTGGAACTGATCGACGGCGACAAGCGCAAAGCGGCCCTGCGCGGGCACGGCAGCAAGGTAGGCGGGTATTGGGCAACCGAACGCCTGCCCGATGGCGACGGCAAGGGTCTGACCATGCTAATAGGGGAAGGCGTGGCGACCGTGCTATCTGCATCGGCGGCGACCTTTTATCCCGGCATTGCGGCGCTTTCGTCGAGCAACCTGCCTGCCGTGGCGCAGGCGATGCGTGCACGCTATCCAATGGCCGAGCTGGTGATCCTGGCCGATCTAGTGAAGGAGACCGGAGAGCCAGACCACCATGCAATCAAGGCCGCGACAGTCTGCGCTGGCATGGTGGCAATACCTGACTTCGGCGCAGACCGTGACCCAGACAACAGGGATATGAATGACCTGTTCATTCATTGCGGGATGGAGGCCGTGGTGCAGGCCATATCGAACGCAAAGCCGCCGGCAATGGGTGACGAGGAAAACGCGCCAGCGGGCGATTATGCGCGGGACGTGAGCCTGATCCGTGCCAGCAACGTGACACCAGAACCGATTGCATGGCTTTGGAATGGATGGCTGGCGGCGGGAAAAATGCACGTCTTTGGAGGCGCACCAGGCACCGGCAAGACGACAATCAGCATGGGCCTGGCGGCGACCGTGACAACCGGCGGACGCTGGCCGGATGGCACCCGATCCATTGCTGGGAACGTAGTGATATGGAGCGGCGAGGATGATCCCGCCGACACCCTGATTCCCCGGCTGGCGCTATCTGGCGCTGATCTGACCCGCGTCTATTTCATTTCCGACATTCGGGAAGGCAACGAGCGGCGATCTTTTGACCCTGCCCGAGACATGGAACCGCTATGGCGAAAGCTGGCTGAAATAGGCGGCGTGAAATTGCTGATTGTTGACCCTATTGTTTCTGCAATCGCGGGCGACAGTCACAAGAATGCGGAAGTGCGGCGAGGGCTGCAACCGTTGGTTGATCTGGCCGGTTCGATGCGCTGCGCCTTGTTGGGTATCACGCACTTTTCCAAAGGAACCGGCGGGCGCGATCCCGTGGAGAGATTGACCGGAAGCCTGGCCTTCGGCGCAATGGCGCGGGTGGTATTGGTGGCAGCGAAGCACCAGGAGGAAGGGGAGGATGGGCGCACCGTCCGGCTGTTCTGCCGTGCCAAGTCCAATATCGGGCCTGATGATGGCGGCTTTGAGTACGAGCTGCACCAGGCCGAGCTGAAAACGAATCCGGGCATCTTCGCATCGTCGGTGCTGTGGGGTGAGGCGGTGGAAGGTGCGGCGCGGGAACTGCTGGCGACGGCGGACGCGACCGGCGACGATGGCGAGGGTGGCACCTTGGCTGATGCCAAGCGGTTCCTTTCCGACCTGCTGGCGGATGGCCCATTGCCTACCAAAGCTATCAAGGCGGATGCGGATGGCGCGGGGTATTCCTGGGCAACGATCCGACGGGCGCAAAAGACGCTCGGAATTGAGCCGGTGAAGGAAGGCATGAGAGGCGGATGGGTTTGGAAAATGCCCGGGCAAGAGGCCGCGAAAGCGATCCTTGAAAACACGAAGATGCTCAAAAATACCGAAGATGCCCAACAAAAAGAGGTGAGCACCTTCGGAGAAATTGAGCACCTTCGAGGTGAATCGGGCGCGGTGGAGGTGGAAATATGACCCCGGCGACCATCATCCGAGAGGCGCAAGCGGATGGGGTAAAGCTGACCATTTCCCCTGCTGGAAACATCAAGGCGACCGGCGACGGCGCGGCGGTGAATCGCTGGCTGGCTGTGATCCGCGAACACAAGGCGGAAATCATTGACGTGCTGAAAGTCGGCGCTGGCTCTGGAATTGAAGGTGCTGAGGCCAGCCCAGAAACCAATGCGGGAGCAACCCCAAGCGCCCCATTGCCAGCACCTGCTGCTGCCGACCTGCCCGCCACCGACCCCGACCGCTGGGCGTGGCCCCGCAGTGACGCGATGAACGGGCAGGAGATAGCCACCTTGATGGCACGGCAGCACCTGTTCCACCAGCGGGGCGTATCAGCCCAGCAGGCAAGCTACCTGACCGATGACCTGGTGAGCCGTGACCGAAGCGACGATGACCGGCACCTATGCCTGGAATGCAAGCACCTGCGGGGCGCTGGCACCTACCGCTGCGGAAATGCTCGTGCGGCTGGGATGCATCCTGACCTGGCGCTGGGCTTTGTGCAGACCTTGCAGCGCTGCAATGGGTATGAGGATGCGGGGCTGCCCATTGGCGTGATCGTTGACGCGGCACCGCAGACACCACCAGCACCAGCGCCGGCACCCCCTGCGCCCCCTGCCACTACCTGGCGCGAGCTTGACCTGGCCTATCTTTTCCACCACGCCCAATGCCCTACGTGCCAAAGCGCAGGGCGTGGATATGGGAAGCGATGCGAGGCCGGCGCTGCACTGTGGCGGGCCTATTCCGAATGCATACAGGCACCCCTGAAGAAACCAGATATTCGCACAAAGGGCGAACCATGGAAAACACCAAAGGCAATGCCCCGCCCGATATGAATTCTCTGGAAGCTGAGGCGCCGCAAGATGATGGCTATACCGAAAGACCTGCGCCAAAAGAAGATGAAGTGGGCCTAGCGGTAATTGCGCTAATGGCGAAGCAGCTTGTTAGCCTGAAGCGCAGGGCATGGCGAAGAAAACTCTGAAGAACCACCCCCAGTTCTTATGGGTATGGTGGGGGCGGTGAAAAAGTCTAGACATTCCGCAATGCGGAACCGACCGGTTCCCTTTTCTTTTGCGCGAACTGCAAATTTGCTTGATGGCGGCACGCCTCGGCTGGTACGCAGTCCGGTACGCACGGAACCTGGGGTTTGTGCTGGGCAAGCTAGCGCGGGGTTAGCGCGCTTTTGGGGGCGAACCCGAAGCCCCGAATTTTTGCACCAATACGCGCGCGCGAAGGAGAAAGACATAACAGACCAGTACCCGAACCCGAACCCGAACCCCCGAGTTTTCTGCGCAGTACGCGCGCGCGAAGCAAGACATTAGAGCCGATGGCGAAGCCTTCGGCGTGGCTCAGTCAGTGACAAGGGAGCGATGGCGCGGGGCTGAGGGGGCTGCCATCATCGGCAGTTGATGCGTTGGTCTTGGTACCGGACTGACTGGGCCGCAGCTCTCACGACCAGAATTTGAGCATGGCGGAAAACAACTTTCCAATCGGCCCGCGCTTTGACTCTCTAAATGCCTTGAGGTCATCCGGCGACAAACCACGCTCTGGGGCATGAAAGCGATGCCAGAGTTCATCTTCGGGCGTGGCATCCCTGTACCCAGAGAAATGCACTTGCGTTCCATCGGGCTGCTCTACCCAGCTACTCCATCGCACGCGACGAGGGTGTACGAGTTGGAAATCTATAGGCATGATGGGTACACCACCATGGGAGCCTTGAGGCTCTGAGCTACCGTGTGCAGGCACTGCGGGCGGTTCATGCTGATTCATGCGGATTGATTGTGCTGCATTGCCCCCAAGCCGAACGGACGGGGCTTGAAAACATTTGTGGAGCGCATGAAGGCGGCCAAAGCAAAAACGCAGCAGACACAGCACTCTTACGCCTGAGCTATGGCAAACGGACGCAACAAACTGCGTCGGGTCGATGCGGGCCGGAGGGGGTGACGGTGGGGCTTTTCTTTTGTCCGGTGCTGGGCGGCTGCATTCGGGCAATTTGCCTACAGATTGCCTACAAGCCCACAATAGAGAAAGGGTTCACTACTACTTTCATAGCAATGAACCCTTATCCATATTGGTGCCGGAGAGAGGAATCGAACCCCCGACCTTCTCATTACGAATGAGCTGCTCTACCGACTGAGCTACTCCGGCGAAGCCCGCAATTATAGCGCTGCCGTGTGGTAGCTCGTGACGCGCTCTACCTCGTTTTTCGAGCCCAGGATCACGCTCACGCGCTCGTGCAGCTGGCTTGGCTGGATGTCGAGGATGCGCTGGTGACCGTTGGTGGCGGCGCCGCCGGCTTGTTCGACGAGCCAGGCCATGGGGTTGGCCTCGTACATCAGGCGCAGCTTGCCGGGCTTGTTCGGTTCGCGCTTGTCCCAGGGGTACATGAAGATGCCGCCGCGCACGAGGATGCGGTGCACGTCGGCTACCATGCTCGCGACCCAGCGCATGTTGAAGTCCTTGCCGCGCGGGCCGTCCTTGCCTTGCAGGCACTCGTCGATGTAGCGCCGCACGGGCGGGGCCCAGTGGCGCATGTTGCTCATGTTGATCGCGAACTCTTTGGTGTCCTCGGGGATGCGCAGCTTTTCTTCGGTGAGCATGAAGGAGCCTTGCTCGCGGTCCAGCGTGAACATGGCCACGCCGTCGCCCACGGTGAGCACGAGCACGGTTTGCGGGCCATAGACGCAGTAGCCCGCGGCGACTTGCTGGCGGCCGGGTTGCAGAAAGTCGCCTTCATCGACGCCACGGTCGTCCTCGGGCATTTTGAGCACGCTGAAGATGGTGCCTATGCTCACGTTCACGTCGATGTTGCTCGAGCCGTCGAGCGGGTCGAACAGCAGCAGGTATTCGCCCTTGGGAAAGCGGTTGGGCACGACGTAGATGGCGTCCATCTCCTCGCTGGCCATGGCCGCGAGGTGCCCACCCCATTCGTTGGCATCGATCAGCACCTCGTTGGCGATGATGTCGAGTTTTTTCTGCACTTCGCCTTGCACATTTTCGCTCTCAGCGCTGCCGAGCACGCTGCCCAGCGCGCCCTTGTTCACTGTGAGGCTGATGCGCTTGCACGCGCGCGCGACGACTTCGAGCAAAAGGCGCAGTTGTGCGGGGATTTTGCCGGCTTCGCGCTGCTGCTCGATCAAATAGCGCGTGAGGCTGATGTGTTGGGTCATGCAAAGTCTCCTTGAAACGTCGCTTGGAGCAACCGATTATTCCTCGGCAAGCGCGCGGCCCACGACTTCGTGCACGTCGGCGCTGAGCTCGGGCTTGGCGGCGACGCGCGCGAGCGCTTCATGTGCGGCACTGCGCCAGGGCTCGACGAGCTTCTTCCAGCGGTCGAGCGCGCGCGCCAGGCGCGCCGCGACCTGCGGGTTGATGGCGTCGAGCTCGAGCACGCGCTCGCTCCAGAATTGGTAACCCGCACCGTCGGCGCGGTGGAAGGCGCCGGGGTTGTTCAGGCAGTAGCTGAAGATCAGGCTGCGCGCGCGGTTCGGGTTGGCCAGGTGGAAGTCGGGGTGCTGCAGGAGCTGGCGCACTATGGGCAGCACCTGGCCGCCGCGGTCGGGCGCGCCGGCCTGCAGCGCAAACCATTTGTCGAGGACCAGCGGCTCGTCCTTGAACAGCGCATGAAAGCGCTCGAGCGCAGGCGCGGCGAGCTCGTGGCCGCTCGCGACCAGCGCGCTCAATGCGCCCAGGCGCTCGGTCATGTTGGTCGCGGTCTTGACGCGCTGGTAGGCCTTGCCGGGCCAGACCTGGTCGCCTCGGAGCCTGTCGGACTTTGGAATCGTCGGCTGCGAATGCGCCGCAGCGGCCCATTTTTTACTGTCTTCTTGCCCCATAGTCCCGCTATGGGGCGGCGAATCCGGCAAAAACTGGCCTCGCTGGGGCGCATTCTCGCTTTCGACGCCCAAAGTCCGACAGGCTCCCTGCTGCGCGGCCAGGCACAGCATGTGCAGCGCGAGGTTGCTGAGCGCGCGGCGGCCTGCGGCGACCGGGTCGGGGCGGTACGCGCCCGGCGTCTGGTGCTGCTCCCAGGCCCATTGCCAGTCGGCTTGCAGCGCGAGCGCGAGCTGCAATCGCATGGCTTCGCGCACGGCGTGCACGCGCTGCGGATCGACTTCGGCGAGCTGCTCGGCGATGTAGCTCTCGGCCGGCAGTGTGAGCACGAGCTCCTTGAAGGCGGCGTCGAGCTGCGGGTGGCGCAGCACCTCGCGCAGCGCCTGCACCAGCGTGGCGGGCAGAATTTGTGCATCAAATAGGCCGCTAGCGCTTATCTGTAGGGCGCTATTAGCTATCGCAGCAGTAGCTGCGCGCAGCAGCAAGCGCTGGCCGGCTTCCCAGCGGTTGAACGGGTCGGTGTCGTGCGCGAGCAGCGTGAGCAGCTGCGCGTCGTTGGCCTCGTCTTCGAGGATCACGGGTGCGCTGAAGCCGCGCAGCAGCGAGGGCACGGGAGCGACGTCGATCTCCACGAAGGTAAAGCTCTGGCTAGGCTCGGTCAGCACCAGCGTGCGCGTGGTGCCGTGGGGCGCGTCCTCGCCCGCGAGCTGCAGCGCCAGCGCGTGCCCCGCGGCGTCGAGCAGGCCGAGCTCGATCGGGATCACGAAGGGCTCTTTGTGCGGCTGCCCCGGCGTGGGCGGGCAGCTTTGCGTGAGCGTGAGCGTGTAGCTGCGCGCCGCAGCGTCCCACGCGCCTTGCGCATGCACGCGCGGCGTGCCGGCCTGGCTGTACCAGCGCTTGAACTGCGGCAGGTGGCGTGCGAGCGCGCTTGCGGGGTTGGCGTCGGCGATGGCCTGTGCGAAGTCGTCGCAGGTCACGGCCTGGCCGTCGTGGCGCGCGAAGTAGAGTTTCATGCCCTGGGCGAAACCGTCGCGACCGACCAGCGTCTGCATCATGCGCACGACTTCCGCGCCTTTTTCGTAGATCGTGACGGTGTAGAAGTTGTTGATCTCGATGTAGCTGTCGGGCCGCACCGGGTGCGCCATGGGGCCGGCGTCTTCGGGGAACTGCGCGGTGCGCAGCACGCGCACGTCTTCGATGCGCCGGACGGCGCGCGCCGAGGGGCTGCCGGCCATGTCCTGGCTGAACTCCTGGTCGCGGAACACCGTCAGGCCCTCTTTGAGGCTGAGCTGGAACCAGTCGCGGCAGGTGACGCGGTTGCCCGTCCAGTTGTGGAAGTATTCGTGCGCGACCACGCTTTCGATGTTCGCGTAGTCGGTGTCGGTGGCCGTGGCGGGGTTGGCGAGCACGAACTTGGTGTTGAAGATGTTCAGGCCCTTGTTTTCCATTGCGCCCATGTTGAAGTCGCTGGTCGCGACGATCATGAAGCGCTCCAGGTCGAGCGGCAGGTTAAAGCGCGCCTCGTCCCAGGCGATCGCGGCCATGAGCGACTGCATCGCATGCTCGGTCTTGTCGAGGTCGCCGGGGCGCACATAAATCTGCAGCAGGTGCTCGGTGCCCGCGCGGCTGTGGATGCGCTGCTCGCGCGCCACGAGCTTGCCCGCGACCAGCGCGAACAGGTAGCAGGGCTTTTTGTGCGGATCGACCCAGCGGGCCCAGTGGCGTCCGTCTTCGAGCTCGCCCTGCGCGACCAGGTTGCCGTTGGAGAGCAGCACCGGGTATGCGGCCTTGTCGGCGCGCAACGTGACGGTGTAGCTCGCCATCACGTCCGGGCGGTCGAGGAAGTAGGTGATGCGGCGAAAGCCCTCGGCCTCGCACTGCGTGAAAAAGGTGCCCTCGCTCACGTACAGGCCCATGAGCCGGGTGTTTTTGGCGGGTGCACAGGTGGTGAAGATTTCGAGCTCGAAGGCTTCGTTGCCTGCGGGCAGGTTTTCGAGCACGAGCTGGTCGCCGTCCAGCTTGAAGCTGGTGCCTTGGCCGTTGACCAGCACGCGCGCGAGGTTCAGCTCCTCGCCGTCGAGGCGCAGCGGCTGCGCGGGCACGTCAGGGTTGCGGCGCACGCGCATGCGACTCAGCACGCGCGTCTTGGCCGGGTCGAGGTCGAAGCTCAGATCGACACTGTCGATCCAAAAGGGCGGCGGGGCGTAGTCCTCGCGGCGGGTGACGGTGGCTTTAGCTTCACGCATGGTGGTTTCCATTGCATTGATTTTGGTAGCTGCTTGCGCAGGCGGTATCTGGGCTAGATGGCAAAAAGGCTTAAAAAACCGCAGGCGTCATCCTAAATCCGGCAGTTGAGCGCGCCCGAGCGTGTCGTCATCGGGTGCACTGGCAAGGCGCAAACCGCAGCCATGGCGGGTGCCATGGCGAGGATTTGCAACGCGGCCAGCGTGCCTGAGGGCGGCGCGATCGGGTGCGCAGCGCTCTGACCCGATGGGTGAGTCTCGCAGAGTGAAAAATCATTCAAAGAATCAAAGCGTTGCATACAAAATGCAGCGGTCAACTGCCGGATTTAGGGTCATACGCCCTGCTTGAGGCTCGCCTCGATGAAGGCGTCGAGGTCGCCGTCGAGCACTTTTTGCGTGTTGCTGATTTCGACGCCGGTGCGCAAGTCCTTGATGCGGCTCTGGTCGAGCACGTAGCTGCGGATCTGGTGGCCCCAGCCCACGTCGGTCTTGGTTTCTTCGAGCTTTTGCTGCGCCTCCATGCGCTTGCGCATCTCGTGGTCGTACAGGCGCGAGCGCAGGCGCCGCCAGGCCACGTCGCGGTTGCTGTGCTGGCTGCGGCTGTCCTGGCACTGCACCACGATGCCCGTGGGGATGTGCGTCAGGCGCACGGCCGAGTCGGTCTTGTTGATGTGCTGGCCGCCTGCGCCGCTCGCGCGGTAGGTATCGACGCGCACGTCGGCGGGGTTGATGTCGATCTCGATCGAGTCGTCGATCTCGGGATAGACGAACACGCTCGCAAAACTGGTGTGGCGCCCGCCCGCGCTGTCGAACGGGCTCTTGCGCACCAGGCGGTGCACGCCGGTTTCGGTGCGCAGCAGGCCGTAGGCGTAGTCGCCCTCGATTTTGACCGTGGCGCTCTTGATGCCGGCCACGTCGCCCGGGGTTTCTTCTTCGACCGTGGCCTTGAAGCCCTTGCGCTCGGCGTACCTGAGGTACTGGCGCAGCAACATGCTGGCCCAGTCGCAAGCCTCGGTGCCGCCCGCGCCCGCCTGGATGTCCAAAAAGGCGTTGAGCGGGTCGGCCGGGTTGTTGAACATGCGGCGGAATTCAAGCTGCTCGATCGCCGGCTGCAGCTTGGCGGCCTCGGCCTCGATGGTGCGCAGCCCGGCCTCGTCGCCCTCGGCCTTGCTCATCTCGAAAAGCTCGGTGTTGTCGGCCAACTCGCGCGTGAGGCGCTCGAGCGTGAGCACCACGTCGTCGAGCGCTTTCTTCTCTTTGCCCAGTTCCTGGGCCTTTTTGGGATCGTTCCAGACCGCCGGGTCTTCGAGCGCGGCGTTGACGGTTCTCAGACGTTCGAACTTGGCGTCGAAGTCAAAGATACCTCCGTAAATCCTCGGTGCGCGCGCCGAGCTCGCTGAGGGTGTTGGCGATCTGGTTGATGCGTTCTGCGTCCATGGGTGGTTCTTTCTGAAGTCTTGAATGCGGGATGTGGCTTGCAATGCCCGCTTTTCCAGATGGGGCTGGGCGGCCGGAATTCCAAAATCGGACTTCCAGCGGGGTTGGCAGCGGATGCGCCAGTGGGCGGCGATTTTCGCATGCACTGCGCGCCACGCCACCACGGCTGCGGGCGGATGGGGGACGATGGCAAAAGTTGCCGCTTGCACCTTGGCGCAAGGCCGCTACGGCCGAGGGCGCTGCGGCGCCGGCGTCTTGGGCGCGTAGTCGCACCAGCGCGCGACCTTGCATTCCCAGCAGCGCGGCTTGCGCGCCTGGCAGACGTAGCGGCCGAGCAGCACGAGCCAGTGGTGCGCGTGCTGCAGGTATTTTTCGGGCACGCGTTCGAGCAGCTTGCGTTCGACTTCGAGCGGCGTCTTGCCCGGCGCGAGGCCCGTGCGGTTGCAGACGCGGAAGATGTGCGTATCGACGGCGATGGTGGGCTCGCCAAAGGCCACGTTGAGGATCACGTTGGCCGTCTTGCGCCCCACGCCGGGCAGCGCCTCGAGCGCTTCGCGCGTGCGCGGCACCTCGCCGCCATGGCGCTCGACCAAGATGCGGCAGGTTGCGAGCAGGTGGCGCGCCTTGCTGCGGTACAGGCCTATGGTTTGGATGTAGCTCTCGAGCCCCTCCTGCCCGAGCGCGAGGATGGCTTGCGGCGTGTTGGCCACGGCAAACAGGCGGCGTGTGGCCTTGTTCACGCCCACGTCGGTGGCCTGCGCCGACAGCAGCACGGCCACGAGCAGCTCGAACGGGGTGGAGTATTCGAGTTCGCTGCGCGGCGCGGGGTTGTCGGCCTGTAGCGTGGTGAAAAAGGCTTCGATCTGCGCGGGCGTCATGGCGCGAGTGTAGGTGCAGGAAGCCAGTCGGACTTTGGAATCGTCGGCTGCGAATGCGCCGCAGCGGCCCATTTTTTACCGTCTTCTTGCCCCATAGCACTACGATGGGGCGGCGAATCTGGCAAAAACTGGCCTCGCCGGGGCGCATTCTCGCTATCGACGCCCAAAGTCCGACAGGCTCCTAGGCGCGCAATGGCGGCGGCACCTCGGCCCAGCGCAGCAGCGCATCGGGCGCGAGCAAAAGCGCCATGCCCTGCGCGTTGAGTAGCGCCCACAGGTACAGCGCCTGTCGCACCGAGTGGCCGATGCGCGCCGGCTCTTGCGCGCCGTGCCATTCGGCCCACAGGGGTAGCAGCGCTTGCAGCACGCACGTGAGCGCGATGAACACGCTGACGAAGATCGCCGCGCCCACCGAGAGGGCCGCGAGCGCTGTCGCGCTGCGGCGGCCCGCAACGACGGTGTCTGCGAGTCCGAAGGCCATCACCGCCCACTGCCCCACGAGCACCGTGAGGGCGTGGCGCACGATCAGCGCGCGCTCGCTCATGGTGCGTCTGCGGTGGTGTCGCTGGCGCGGCGCAGTAGCAGCAGCGCATCATCCCTGTCGGTCGGGCGCACGATGCGCGCGGCGAGTTGCCACTCCCGCGGAACCACACCGGGACCATGGGCAGGCCAGTTGTCTGCATCGACCACGAGCCAGCGGCAGGCCGATGACGGCCCCGCGGCCTCGAGGTGCAGCCGCGTGTGGTACAGCAGCGCCGCCGCCTGTGGACGCCCGACGCCGCTGACCTGTACGCAGCCGGGTGCCGTGCCGATGGCACGCACCAAGCGCTGCATCTGCGGCGCGTAGCTGCGTGCATAGTCGAGGGCGGGTAGCCACACGGTGGTGAGCAGCAGCCAGCATAGGGTCGTGCCGCCCGCGGGCAGCACCAGGGTTTTCCAGATCGGCGCGCGGTGGCGTGCGGCACGCCACCATACGAGCGCACACCAGCAAAAACTCGCGGCCAGTGCCAGCAGCAGGGGCGGCCAGGAAAGTTCGGGCACGAAGCCTGGCACCAGCCGTGCGACGTTGGCCGCGGGTTTGGCGGGCACGCCAGTCTGCATGGCCACCCATACCACCCACAAGGCGAGCGCCAGTGCGCTGAAGAAAAGCAGCGTGAACCAGTCGATCAGTGCCGCCATCGCGCGCGAGAGCGTGGGCAGGGCAAAAGCAGCGAGCGCGGCCATGGCCGGCAGGCCCAGCAGCAGGCTGCGGTCGGCCGGTTGCGTGGTGAACGTGGAGGCCAGTGAAACCAGCACGAACCACAGCGGCAGCAGTAAATGCAGTGGACAGGGTGCTTGCAACAGTTGCTGGCGCCAGCGCCAGAGCGTCCACAAGGCCAGCGGCCACGCGGGCCAGCCGAACCACAGCAATAGCCGCAGCAGATTGCGCCACTCCTGCCAGCCGAGCCAGGAGTCGCCCACGTTCCAACGCCACAGGCCCAGCGCGGCTGCGAGCGCTGCGGCAAGCGCCGTGCTGCCCAGCATCAGCAAGCCCGTGCGCCTGCGCAGCGCAGCCGCAATTTGCTGCGCCGCGTGGTCTGGCGTCTGCCACAGCAGTGCCAGGCTGCCCAGCCCGAGCAGGGCCGAGATGCCGGGCGCCCCGGACAGGCTCAGCCCGCACAGGCCCGCGCCAAAGCTGCCGAGCGCGAGCCGGCGGTGGTAGGGCAGGGCTGCTGCACCGCAGTACACCAGCGCGGTGCAGGCCAGCTGCACGAGGTGGTTGCTCGTTTCATGTGCCAGTTGCGCAAGCCCCAGGCAGGCGAGCAGCGCGAGCAGCGCGCCGTCGGCGATGGCGCGCGCGTAGTCCGAGGGCTTGGCCTCGCCGCCGAAGGCAAAGGCGACGGGCTGCGCCTGCGGGCGACGCGCGAGGTAATACACGCCCCACCAGCTGGCGAGCAGCGTGAGGCTGAGCAAGGCCATGAAGGGCAGCCGTGCCGCCACTGCGGGATCGAGCCAAGGCGTGGCGGCGCGGATCGCCCAGGCGCCAAGCCAGTACGGCAGCAGTCCGTCGCTGGCGGCAGCAGGCAGGCCCAGCATCTGCGGCGCAAACCAATTCGTGTGTCCGCGGGCGAGCTCCAGCATGTAGCCCAGCGACATCACATCGACGCTTTTCCACGGGCTGCGCCCGATGAAACCGCTCGCGACGTACGCCAGGCACAGGAACAGCAGCGCCCAGCGCGGAAGTGGGCGCGCGGCATCCTGGCTGACGATGGCGGGGTTGGGCGGGTTCACGGGGTCAAGGCGAGGACAGCGAGTAGAGTGAGGACATGCAATCGGCAGTGCGCGTGTTGCGGTTTCCCGCGGACCTGGGCAGAAAGGCAAAGAAAAAGCAGCGCGGTGGCCTGAGCTGCCGCGCTGCCTTGTTCATAAGGTCGTATGGCGTACCGCACGAAGGGCACGTCGCATGCAACCGGCTGTGCCGAAACGTCCGGTATTCAGCCCGACGCAGGGGGTTATTTCTTGGCGCCCGTCTTGCCGAAGCGGTTGCGGAACCTCTCGACGCGCCCGCCCATGTTGTCCACCGATTTTTGCGTGCCGGTGTAAAACGGGTGCGACTCGCTCGAGGTGTCGAGCTTGAAGAGCGGCAGTTCGCGGCCGTCGTCGGTCTTGGCGGTTTCCTTGGTGTTCACGCAAGAACGCGTGACGAACTTGAAGCCGTTGGATTGGTCCACGAACAGCACTTCGCGGTAGTTGGGGTGGATGCCTTCTTTCATGATTCTTCCTCGGATGAGATGCTGCGGCAGCCGCGCCTGACCCGACGCAACCCCTGCGCCGTGAGAATCGAGCGTACTTTCCGCGAGAAAAAGCCCGCTATTATCCCACACGGCCTTGTTGCGGGCTTGCTGCCATGGCTCAGCCGCCGCGGCGCATCATGTCGAAGAACTCCACATTGTTTTTCGTGGCCTTCATGTTCTTGATCATGAGCTCCATGGTTTCGATCTCGTCCATGTTGTAGAGGAACTGGCGCAGGATGCGCGTCTTTTGCAGGATTTCGGGCGGCAAAAGCAGCTCTTCGCGCCGCGTGCCGCTCTTGTTGAGATCGATCGCGGGGAACACGCGCTTTTCGTAGAGGCGCCGGCTCAGATGGATTTCGCAGTTGCCCGTGCCCTTGAATTCTTCGAAGATCACTTCGTCCATGCGGCTGCCGGTGTCGACCAGTGCCGTGGCGATGATGGTCAGGCTGCCGCCTTCCTCGACCTTGCGCGCGGCGCCGAAAAAGCGCTTGGGGCGGTGCAGCGCGTTCGCATCCACGCCACCAGAGAGCACCTTGCCGCTCGAGGGCACGACGTTGTTGTAGGCGCGCGCCAGGCGCGTGATCGAGTCGAGCAGGATCACCACGTCTTTCTTGAGCTCGACCAGGCGCTTGGCGCGCTCGATCACCATCTCGGCCACGTGCACGTGGCGCGTGCCGGGCTCGTCGAAGGTCGAGGCGATGATCTCGCCTTTCACGGTGCGCTGCATCTCGGTCACTTCTTCGGGGCGCTCGTCGACCAGCAGCACCATCAGGTGCACGTCGGGGTTGTTCGCGGTGATCGCGTGGGCGATGTGCTGCATCATCACCGTCTTGCCGCTCTTGGGCGGCGCGACGATCAGCGCACGCTGGCCTTTGCCTATGGGCGCGATGATGTCGATGATGCGGCCGGTGATGTTTTCCTCGCTCTTGATGTCGCGCTCGAGCTTGAGCTGCTCTTTCGGAAAGAGCGGCGTGAGGTTCTCGAACATCACCTTGTGCTTGTTCTGCTCGGGCGGGCCGTCGTTGACCTTGTCGAGCTTGTTGAGCGCGAAGTAGCGCTCGCCCTCCTTGGGGATGCGCACCTCGCCCTCGATCATGTCGCCGGTGTGCAGGTTGAAGCGGCGCACCTGACTGGGCGAGATGTAGATGTCGTCGGTGCTCGCGGTGTAGCTGGTGTCGGGGCTGCGCAGAAAGCCGAAGCCGTCGGGCAGGATTTCGAGCACGCCGTCGGCAAACACTTGCTCGCCGGCTTTGGCGCGCTTTTTGATGATGGCGAACATCAGCTCCTGCTTGCGCATGCGGCCGGTGTTTTCGATGCCAAGCTCTTCGGCTTGTTTCAGGACTTCAGACACGTGCAGTGCCTTGAGTTCATTGAGGTGCATGAAGGGGACTCCTGGCGGAGTGGCTGGGAAAGCGATGGGGAAAGAGGCTGGGCAGCGGCCCCGGCAAAGCGCGGTGTCGGCGCTGCGGGTCTGCCCGGAGGGTGAGCCCGGTGGGCTCGGGCCGGCTGCGCTGCGTGCCAGCCGAATGGGCGCTGATTATGACAGGAAAAACGCCCTCAGCGGGGCGCGCGGCAAAACGATGACGGCGCGGCAGCCTGTCGCTGCCGTACCGCGCAATGGAACCCAAAAAAGAGGGTCAAGCGAGCTGCTCGTCGATGAACGCCGTGAGCTGCGCCTTGGCCAGTGCGCCGACCTTGGTGGCGGCGAGCTGGCCGTTTTTGAACAGCATCAGCGTGGGAATGCCGCGGATGCCGAACTTGGCGGGAATGGCGCGGTTGTCATCGACGTTCATCTTGGCGATTTGCAGCTTGCCTTGGTAGCTGCTTGCGACTTCGTCGAGAATCGGGGCGATCATTTTGCAGGGGCCGCACCATTCGGCCCAGAAGTCCACCAGCACTGGGGTGGGGGACTGGAGCACGTCGGCTTCGAAGCTGCTGTCGGAGATGTGTTTGATGAGTTCGTTGGCCATGGGAATTACCTTGTTTACCTCGTCGTTCGAGCTGGGGGCATTGTGACAGAAAGCAGTGCCTGGGATGGCCGCGAGGACGAAGCCGCGTCAGCTATGGACGAGATAGCTATAAGCGATTGCTACGAGCGCGTTTGGCGCCCTGTTTTTGCCAAACTCGCGGAGCATTTGCGCGTGCATGGCGTGCTTGCAGCGCGCACCGTGGTGCTGCTGCCTTTTGCGCAGCTGCTGCCGTGGGCGCAGCGCTTTTGGGCGCGCTGGCAGCCCGAAGGCTTTGCGCCGCGCTTTGTGACCACGCGCAGCTGGGCGCGCACGCTCGCGGCCTGGGTGCCGGGGCCTGGCGACTTCAGCGGTGAGGCCGCGCGCGACGCCTTGAGTGCGCGCAGTCTGCTCGAGGGCGCGGGGCTGGGCGCCGAGCGCGCGCTGCTGGCCGCGCCGCTGCAAGAAGCCGCAAGCCAGCTCGCCCCCGCCGTCGCCGCCGTGCCGCCGTCGCAGCGCGCCGCCTGGGGCGAGCGCGCGCGCAGCCTGCTGCCAGCGCCGGACGCCAGTCAACCCTTGCGCTATGAGGCTGCCGTGGCGCGCATCGCGCTCGAATGGGTGCTGGCCTCGTCGTATCCCACCGACGTGCTGTTCACGCCCGCGGTGCGTGCGGCGATGGATGCGATCGTGCTGCTCGAAGGCTTGCAGCCCGACCCCTTGGCGCAGGCTTTGTGCGTGCATTGGAATGGTATCGGTGGCACGTCAGCGCTTGTGTTGCCACTGCAGGAAGAAGAGCGATTGCGCGCCGCTGGCGATGGCAAAGCGCGCATCGCCGTGCACGCCGCGAGCGACGGCGAGGACGAAGCGCAGCGCGCGGCCGCCTGCGTGCTCGCGCGGCTCGCGCAAGGGCACGCGCGCGTGGCGCTGGGCGCGATCGACCGCGCGCTCACGCGCCGCATCCGCGCGCAGCTCGAGGGCGCGGGCGTGGCCGTGCGCGACGAGACGGGCTGGACGCTCTCCACCACGCGCGCCGCGGCGCAGACCATGGCGCTGCTGCAGGCCTGCGCCTGGGATGCAGCAAGCGACGCCGTGCTCGACGCGCTCAAGCAGGCGCCGGCGGTCGATGGCGCCACGCTCGATGCGCTCGAGCGCAGCCTGCGCGCCGACCCCGCGCCGCGCTGGCGCAGCGTGGCCGCGCGCGACTGGGGTGATCGGAGCGAGTCGCCGCAGGCTGCGCACGTGGCCGTGCTCGTCGCCGCGGTGGAGCGCTGGCGCGCGCGCCTGCACGCTGCGCGTCCGCTCGCGGACTGGCTGCTGGCGCTGCGCGAGCTGCTGCTGGCCAGCGGCCTGTGGGCGCCGCTCGAAGCCGACGCGGCGGGCGCGCTCGTGCTGCAGGCGCTGCGCCTGCACGATGCGCTGCAGTGGGGCATGGACGACTGGGACGGCGCGGCGCATCGCCTCACGCCGGCCGAATTCACGCGCTGGGCCGATGCTGTGCTCGAGGCCGCGCGCTATGTGCCGCCGGCCCCCGAGGACGCGCGCGTGGTGCTGTTGCCGCTCGCGCAGTTGCTCGCGCGCCCCTTCGATGCGCTGGTGCTGCCCGGCTGCGACGAAAAGCGCTTGCCGGCCGCGCCCGAGCCCGTGGGCCCGTGGAGCGGGGCGCAGCGCAGCGCCTGGGGCCTGCCCACGCGCGAGGAGCTCGCAGCCGCGCAGCGCGCCGCCTGGCGCAGCGCCATGCAACTGCCCGCGGTGGATGTGCTCTGGCGCAGCAGCGACGAGGGCGGCGAGCCGCTGTTGCCCAGCCCCTTGCTGCAGGCTTGGCAATGCGACGGGGTGACCGAGCCGGGCGTGGACGCGCGCTGCGCACGCCAGGTCTGCGCCGCACCCACGCCGCGGCCCGCGCCCAGCGCCGCGCAGCTGCCCGTGCGCAAGCTCTCTGCGAGCATGTACGCCGACCTGCGCGCCTGCCCGTACCGCTTTTTTGCGCTGCGCCAGCTGGGTCTGCAAGAGGCGGGCGAGCTCGAAGCCGAGATCGACAAGCGCGACTTCGGCAGCTGGCTGCACCTCGTGCTGCAGCATTTTCATGAGCGGCTGCGTGATGCGTCAGCGTCAGCGTCAGCGTCAATGTTTTCGCGCCCACGTCCGACGCCGCCGCGCGTGCGGACTTGCTCGACGCCGCAGCGCAGGCCGCGACCGCGCAACTGGGGCTGGACGAAGGCGGCTTTTTGCCCTTTGCCGCGACCTGGCCGCAGGTGCGTGATGGTTATTTGCGCTGGCTCGCAGAGCACGAAGCGCAGGGCGCGGTGTTCCGGCAAGCGGAGCTGGCGCTCGAGCAGCCGCTCGACGCGTGGCGGCTCGTGGGCAAGCTCGACCGCGTCGATGAGGTGCCTGAATCACCGGAAGGCGAACCTATTCCCTTCGTGATCGACTACAAAACCGAGAGCGCAGCCAAGACGAAGCAGCGCATCGCAGACGGCGCCGAGGACACGCAGCTCGCGTTTTACGCCGCATTGCTCGGCACCGAACGCCTGCGCGCGGCCTACGTGAACGTGGGCGAGCGCGGCGAAACCAAAACTTACGAGCAAAACGACGTGCTCACGCTGCGCGCACTGCTGCGCGCTGGCATACGCAATGACCTGGGCCGCATCGCCGCCGGGGCGCCGCTGCCCGCGCTGGGCGAAGGCCCGGTGTGCGACTTCTGCGCCGCGCGCGGCCTGTGCCGCAAGGATTTTTGGCAATGACGACAAAACCGACCGAGATGACGCCGACCGACGAAGGCTCGGGTGTGGGGCAAGGTATGGGGCCGGGCGTCGGCGCGGACGCAGACGTGCGGCTGCCCGAACAAGCCGCCTACGAACACAATGGCCGCCACGTCGCGCGCGCCGATTTTTACGCCATCGCCTGCGACCCGCGGCGCAGCGTGGCCGTGGAAGCCTGCGCGGGCGCGGGCAAGACCTGGATGCTGGTCTCGCGCATGCTGCGCGCGCTGCTCGACGGCTGCGCGCCGCACGAGATTCTGGCCATCACCTTCACCAAAAAGGCCGCGGGCGAGATGCGCCAGCGTCTGCAGGAATGGCTGCAGCAGTTCGCGCAACTGCCGCCCGAGGCGCTCACGCAGGAGCTGATTCAAAGGGGTTTGAGCCCGCAGTCCGCATACAGTCTGCGTGAGCAGCTACGGAATTTATACCGGCAAGTGCTCGAGAGCGCGCGCCCCGTGCAGATCCGCACCTTCCACAGCTGGTTTGCCGCGCTGCTGGGCACGGCGCCGCTCGCGGTGCTGCAAGAGCACGGCCTGCCCGCGCGTTTCGAGCTGCTCGAAGACGACGCGCAGGCCGTGCGCGAGGTCTGGCAGCCTTTTCTGCAGGCCGTTGCAGCGGACGCGGCGCTGCGTGCCGACTACGAGGCCGTGGTGGCCACGCATGGGCGCACGCAGACGCACAAGGCGCTCGCCGCGGTGCTGGCCAAGCGCGTGGAGTTCGACCTGGCCGACGCCGCCGGCGTGGTCGCGGCATCGGTGCCGCATTTCGCGCAGATGTTCCCGGCCTTGGCTGCGTTCGAGGAGCCCGCGCAGGCGCTCGCGCAGGCCGACGCGCTCGCGCGCTGGCAGGCGTGGGCGAAAGCGCTTGCCGCAGAGCGCAACAAGACGCCGCAAAAAGCCGCCGCCGCGATCATCGATGCCTTTGCCTGTGCAGACCTCGACGCGCGGCTGGAGAGGTTGCGCAAGGCGCTTTTCGTGGCGAGTGCCGACCGGCTGAGCAACCACTTGCAAAAATTTGCTGCGGCGCAAGAAGCCGAAGCCGAGTTGCAAATGCTCCTGCGCGCGCGCCGTCAGCACGCTGCCTGGCTGCACCAGCAGCGCATGGCGCGGCTCACGCGCGGTCTGCTCGCGCAGTTTGCCGCGCTCAAGCGCGCGCGCGGCTGGGTGGACATGAACGACGTCGAGCGCATGGCGCAGCGCATGCTCGCCGACCCCGTGCTCAGCGGCTGGGTGCAGGAGCGCCTGGACGCGCGCGTGCGCCACCTGCTCATCGACGAATTCCAGGACACCAACCCGCTGCAGTGGCAGGCGCTGCACGCCTGGCTCTCGGGCTACGCGGGCGCGGGCGGCGGTGCGGCGCCCAGCGTGTTCATTGTCGGCGACCCCAAACAGAGCATCTACCGCTTTCGCCGCGCCGAGCCGCAGGTGTTCGTGGCCGCGCAGGACTTCGTGCGCACGGCGCTCGGCGGCGACTTGCTCAGCTGCGACCACACGCGGCGCAACGCGCGGCGCGTGCTCGCCGCCGTGAACCAGGTCATGCAGGCCGCGCAGGCGCAGGGCCACACGAGCGGCTTTCGCGCGCACAGCACCGAGTCGCACGACGCGGGCCGGCTGCTGCGCCTGCCGGCGATCACGGCCGGCGCGGACGTCGCAGCGAGCGACATGCAGGAGGGCGGCGCCGAAGCAGGGGAGGGCATCGTGAACGGTGCCCAGGGCGCCGGCCAAAGCAGCATCCAAAGCAGCGCCGAGGGGCAGGCCGCATTGCCCGCGTCTGCGCAGGCCCCGGCGCAGGGCGCAGCCGAGGCCCAGCCTCTGCCCCAGTCAGAATGGCGCGACAGCCTGACGACGCCGCGCCACACGCCCGAGGAAAGCCTGCGCCTGCGCGAATGCGCCCAGGCCGCGCAGTGGGTGGCGGCGCACATCGCCAGCGGCACGCCGCCGCGCGAGGTGCTGGTGCTCGCGCAAAAGCGCGACCGCCTCGCGTTCATGGAAGAAGCGCTGCGCGCGCTGCACATCCCCTGCGTGCAGCCCGAAAAAGCCGACCTCTACGACGCCCCCGCGGTGCAGGACATGGTGGCGCTGCTCGACGCGCTGGTCTCGCCGGGCAACGACCTGGCGCTCGCGCGTGCGCTCAAGTCGCCCTTGTTCGGCCTGGCGGACGAGCAGCTCGTGCAGCTCGCGTGCCTGCGCCGCGCGCCTGCGCTGGCGGCCTGCAGTTGGTTCGATCTTATTCAAAAAGAGGAGCTGCTCACGCAGGATGGACGGGCGCTAGCGCCAATTTTGATGCTATACCAGGGCTGGGTGCGCAGCCTGCCGCCGCACGACGCGCTGCACGCCATCTACACGCACGGCGACGTGCTCGCGCGCTTTGCCGCAGCCGCGCCCGCAGCGCAGCGGCAGCTCGTGCAGGCGCAGTTGCGCGCGCTACTCGCCGCCGCCTTGCAGCACGCGGGCGGGCGCTACCTCACGCCCTACGCCTTCGTGCGCGCCATGAAAAAAGGCGGCGTGCCTGCGCCCTTGCGCGCCGATCTGCAGGCCGTGCGCCTGCTCACGGTGCACGGCGCCAAGGGGCTGGAGGCCGATTGCGTGCTGCTGCTCGACTGCGACGCGCCCGCGCAAAAGGCCGAGAGCATGGGCGTGCTCATCGACTGGCCAGGCGCGCAGGCCGCGCCGCGGCGCCTCGTCTTTCTGGCCAAGGAGTCCGAGCCGCCGCCGAGCGCCGAAGACACGATTGCCGCCGAACTGCAGGCGCGCCTGCGCGAAGAGCGCAACAAGCTCTACGTCGCCATGACGCGCGCACGCCGCAGCCTCGTGCTCTCGGCCACGCAGACCAGCCGCAGTGCGGCCGACAGTTGGTGGAAGCAGATCGGCGCCGCGGCGGCTGGCTTGCTCGAAGACGTGGCGCCGCAGGCGGCCCCTGCGCCCGCAGCGGCCTCGTCGTCCGTCGCCCCGGTGTCGGTTGCTCCGATGTCGGCGGCCGCTGCGGCACCCGACGCTGCCCGGCGCCAGAACGCAGCCGCCGAGCAGGCGCCGCCCGAGACGCCGCCGGCGGGTTCTGCCGAAAGCCAGACCTTCGTGCTGCCCGAACTGCCCGCCTTGGCGCAGGCCGGGTCCGCGTGCGGGGCCGTGGGGGCGGGTGCCGCAGGCCCAGCATCCAGCCGCGCCTTCGATCCTGCCTTCGATCCTGCCTTCGATCCTGCGCCGGCCGCTGCCAGCGCTGCCAGCGCTGCCGCGCATGATCCCGCCGCGCGCCTGGGCAACGCCATGCACGAGCTGCTGGAGCAAGCCGGCGTCGCGAGCGCGCCGCTGCTGCAGACCTGGCGCCGCGCGGGCTGGCCCGCGGCGCGGCTCGCGCTGCTCGCGCAAACGCACGGTCTGAGCCTGGCCGCCGCCACGCAGGCGGCCGCGCTCGCGCAGCGCATCCTCGCGGGCGACGGCGCCTGGGCCTGGGAGCCGGACTGCATCGCGCAGGCCGCGAACGAGGTGCCGCTGCACTACCAAGGCCAGAGCCTGCGCCTGGACCGCCTCGTCCATCGCCATAGCCCGGCCGAGCTCGCGGGCTGGTGGGTGCTCGACTACAAAAGCGCCGCCACGCCCGAGCAGCAGGCCGATCTGCTCGCGCAATTGCAGCGCTACCGCGCGGCAGTGCAAGCCTTGGTGGCGCAAATGAGCGATGCGCCCGTGTACGCGGCTTTTCTCAGTGGGGACGGGCGCGTGGTGGTGGTGTCCGACGACGGGCGCCCTTGAAGAAGCGCGTTGCGTGGTGGGTGGCAGGCGCGGGTCAAGAAGGCGGGGCGGCCCGCCTCACCAGCGCCGCACCGGCCCCGTGTCCAGGTGCACGAACTGCGCGCTCGGGTAAAAGCCCACGCCGCCCTGGCGCAGCGAGAGTGCGGCGTCGCGCAGGTCGGCGAGCGGCACGCCGGGCAGGCGCACGTCTATGGCTTTGCCGACCATGTGCAGGCTGCGCTTGGCCACGCCGCCGCCGCGCGTGCTGCGCAAGGTGGCGTTGGTGGCCGGGCTGCGGTAGCCCGAGATCACCTCGAAGGGCTGCTGCGTGCCGAGCTCCTGGCGCACCAGGTGCAGCAGGTTGAAGAGCTGCGGGTCCATGCTGCCGACTGCGCCGCTGTAGTGGTCGCGCAGAAAGTGGTTCAGGCTGAACAGCGCCTCGGGCACGAACTGGTCGTCGAGCGCATACACCAGCGCCAGGCGCTCGCCCGTGTGCGTGTGGTGAAACGCCAGCGTGCGCGCGTCCGGCACGCTCGCGAAGGCGCGCGGCGCCTGTGGCAACACGGCGCCGGCGAACAGCCACGGGCCCAGGCCGAGGAGACGGCGGCGTGTGGGGTGACGGGTGAATGGGGGCGAAATGGGCATGGCGGTTTCCTGAGCGAAAAGCGGGCTGGACTTACGCAAACAAGGATGCAGCGAGGTGTTTTGCCATAGGCCGAACGCCTTGCCTGACCCCGATTTGCGTAAGTCGTTGCGGGTTTCCCGCATTTTTCTATGGCGCGATGTGCGGCACGGGCAGCGGCGCAGCGCGGCGTTGTTCGGTCTGCGCGCGCAGCGCCTGTGCGAGCAGGCGGTCGTGGCCATAGAGGTCAGCAAAGAAATATACCCGCCCTTGCTGTACCACCGTGGTGATGTAGGCGATTACCACCGGAATGGGGTCGGCCAGGCGGATGGTGCTGGACTTCCCCGCGGCCATGGCTTCGCGGATACGTGTCTCGGGCCAGGCGGGGTCGTTTTGCAGCACGAAGCGCGCCAGCGCCACCGGGTCTTCGACGCGGATGCAGCCGTGGCTGAAGTCGCGCCGCGGGCGTGCGAACAATTGCGTCGCCGGCGTGTGGTGCAGGTAGATGTTGCTGTTGTTGGGAAAGATGAACTTGATGTCGCCCAGCGCGTTGCGCGGGCCGGGGCGCTGGCGGATGCGCATCTGGCCGCGCAGCACGGCGTCGAGGTAGGCCGGCGAGAGCGAGGTGTGCACGCGGCCTTGGGCATCGACGAATTCGAGCCCCTCGCGTGTGAAGTAGCCCGGGTCGCGGCGCAGGCGCGGGATGGTTTCGCTGCGCGCAATCGAAGGCGGGATGTTCCAGTAGGGGCTGAATTCGATGAAGCGCATGTCCTCGTCGAACAAGGGTGTGCGCGTGTCGAGTGCCTTGCCCACGATCACCTTCATGCGCAGACGCAGCACGATGCGGTCATCTTGCTGCTCGTAGGCGCGCAGCATGAACTCGGGTACGTTGATCACGATCATGCGCGGACCGCGCAGCAGCGGCGTCCAGCGCAGGCGCTCCATGGCCAGCGCGATCTGCTGTGCGCGCGCGGCGGGCGGCACGTCGAGCGCCGCCAGCGTGGCCTGGCCGATCACCCCGTCGGGCTCGAGCGCGTGGCGTTCTTGGAACGACTTCACGCCGTTTTGCACGCTTTCATCGTAGCGCGCGGGCAGGGGCGTGTCCGGCGGCAGGTCGCCCAGGGCTACGAGGCGCTGCACGAGCAGCGGCAGACCGGGCCATTCCTGGCCCAGTTCGAGCTTCGGAGGGCGGCTGGCTTTGCGCGCCGCAACCCTCGCTGCAGTCTTGGGGGGTGCGGACGTCGCAGGAGCCGGCAAAGGCGGCAGCGGCGCAGCCCAGGCGGGGTGCGCGCCGAGCGTGCGGTACTGCGCGAGCGCGCTGCGCAGCTGGGCGTATTGCGGCAGTTGCGGCGCCGCCGCGCGCACGCCGGCGTGCAGGCTGGGCGCAGCGAGCGCTTGCTGCAGCAGCTGCGCCGGGTCGGTGCGCGTGGGGGCGGGCAGGCTGTAGTCCTGGTGCACGGCGCGCGGATCGACGCGGCCCGAGTGCAGGTTGCTCAGGTAGCGCTGCAGCGCGGCGCCGAGCGCGTCTTCGAGCTGCCGCGCCGTGTCGTCATTCGGCACTGCGCCTTGCGTTGCGGCGGCGACGGCCTGCGCGAGCGCGGTGGCGGCGTAGTCCTCGGGCTCCAGCCCTTCGCTCGCGGCGTCGGCAAGAATTTCCACGGCCTCGTGGGCGCGTGCGGTGGGGCGGCCCTCGGCCAGCCACGGCCCGGCCTGCGCAGGCAGGCTGCAGGCCCACAGCCACAGGGTCAGCAGCGCAAGCTGCCAGCCGGCGTGCCGGCCTGCAGGCCCGTTGGAGAACAGGGATTTGCGCCGGGAGGATGGGGGAGACATGAAGCGACGTGGAGCAGCGTGGGACAGCGGCTTGGGCCGCACATCTATCGCAAGAAACACTTTGCGCTGTGGGCAAAGTGCCTGGCGCATGGAAAATCCATTCCTGCGCACGCAAAGGGCGCAAGGCGGCAAAAAGGGGAAAGGAAGAAAGGTGACGAGCCTGACCCCGGCACTGGCTCCACGGTGAGGGCTGCTTGGTTCCCCACCTGACCCGGTTGGCCGCTTCACCATGCGAGGAGGCCCGTCGCCGCCGATTGTAGCCTGCCCGTAGAATCGGCCGCATGTCCTACGTCGTGCTCGCCCGCAAGTACCGCCCGCGCAACTTTTCCGAAATGGTGGGGCAGGAGCACGTGGTACAGGCCCTGAGCAACGCGCTCACGCAGCAGCGCCTGCACCATGCCTACCTGTTCACGGGCACGCGCGGCGTGGGCAAGACCACGGTGTCGCGCATCCTGGCCAAGTCGCTCAACTGCCAGGGGCCCGACGGGCAGGGCGGCATCACGGCCAGCCCGTGCGGCGTGTGCGCGGCCTGCACGGCGATCGACAGCGGCCGCTTCGTCGATTACACCGAGCTCGACGCGGCCTCGAACCGCGGCGTCGATGAGGTGCAGGCGCTGCTCGAGCAAGCCGTTTACAAGCCGGTGCAGGGGCGCTTCAAGGTCTTCATGATCGACGAAGTGCACATGCTCACGAACACGGCCTTCAACGCCATGCTCAAGACGCTGGAGGAGCCGCCCGAGTACCTCAAGTTCGTGCTCGCTACCACCGATCCGCAAAAAGTGCCCGTCACCGTGCTCTCGCGCTGCCTGCAGTTCAACCTGCGGCCCATGGCGCCCGAGACGGTGCAGAGCCACCTCGTGCGGGTGCTCGCCGCAGAAAACGTGCCCGCCGAGCCGCAGGCGCTGCGCTTGATCGCGCGCGCCGCGCGCGGCTCCATGCGCGACGCGCTCTCGCTGACCGACCAGGCCATCGCCTACGGCAGCGGGCAGCTGCAGGAGGCCGCGGTGCGCCAGATGCTGGGCAGCGTCGATCGCAGCTACGTCTTTCGCCTGATAGACGCGCTGGCGCAGGGCGACGGCCGCGCGGTGGTGGAAACGTCCGAGGCGCTGCGCCTGCACGGCCTCTCGGCCGCTTCCACCCTCGAAGAAATGAGCGCCGTGCTGCAGCGCATGGCGGTGCTGCAGGCCGTGCCGCAAATGGCCGCCGCCGTCGATGCGCAAGACCCCGAGGCCGCCGAGACCGCGCGCCTGGCCGCGCTGCTGCCGGCCGACGAAACCCAGCTGCTCTACAGCCTGTGCCTGCATGGCCGCGCCGAGCTGGGCCTCGCGCCCGACGAATACGCCGCGCTCACCATGGTGCTGCTGCGCCTGCTGGCCTTCCAACCGGCTGGCGGCGCTGGTGGTGCAGCGCACGCGGAAAAAAAAACACTGACGCAGCCTGAAGTCGCCGCGCGCGCGCCTGCCGCAGCGGCACCGATGGCGCGGCCCGCTGCGCAAAAATCGGAGCAAAAAGAGGCTCTAGCGCCCGTTCCACGGGCGCGAGCAGCTACGGATTCAGGAGTCTTCGAGGCATCGGCGCAGCGTACCGCTGAAAAGCCTGCCGCACATGCCCCTGCGGGGTCTGCTGCACCTGCAAATTCGGAGCAAAAAGAGCCTCTGAGGCAGATGGATGAAGCGCAAGCAGCTCCTGATGTAATAGCTATTCCGGTGCGCCACATGGCCGAGCCGGTGAACCCGCGTTTGCAGCCCAGGGTGCCCACGGCGCCAGAAACCTTGTCTGAACCCGCGCCCCCGGCAGGGCCGACCATGGCTGGCGCCGCGAACGATGCGGCGGCTGCCGCGCCAGCGCCGGCCGTCGCGGGCGCGCCCGGCGTGATGGGCGAGCGCCGCGCGCAGGGCGAGGACGGCGACGTCTGGCACGCCGCGGTGCAGCAGCTCGTGGCCAGCGAGGCCGTCAGCGCGCTCGTGCGCGAGCTGGCCTTGCAGGCGCAACTCGTGGCGCGCGACGGCAGCCACTGGCATTTGCGCGTGGAGCGCGAGGCGCTGAACCAGCCCACGGCGCGCGAGCGCCTGCGCAGCGCGCTCGAGGCCGCGGGCTACGCCAGCCAGATCAGCGTGGAGGTGGGCCTGGTCACGGACAGCCCGGCGCGCCGCAACGCCGCCGCCGTGAGCGCGCGCCAGCGCCAGGCCGAGGCCATCGTCATGAACGATCCTTACGTGCAGACGCTGCAGCGCGAGTTCGGCGCGAAAATCGTGCCCGGCAGCATCCGGCCGGCTTGACGAAAAGCCGCCACGATCCACATTCCCCTCATTTTTCATTCGCAAAGGAAATTTCATGTTCAACAAAGGACAGCTCGCCGGCCTCATGAAGCAGGCCCAGGCCATGCAGGACAACCTCAAGAAAGCGCAGGAAGAACTCGCGCTGATCGAGGTCGAGGGCGAATCGGGCGCAGGCCTGGTCAAGGTGCTCATGACCTGCAAGCACGACGTCAAGCGCATCACCATAGACCCGAGCCTGCTCGCCGAAGACAAGGACATGCTCGAAGACCTGGTGGCCGCGGCCTTCAACGCCGCCGTGCGCAAGGCCGAAGAGACCTCGGCCGAGAAAATGGGCAAGCTCACCGCCGGGCTGCCCGGTGGGATGAAGTTCCCGTTCTAATGTTTTCACGACTTACGCAAATCGGGGTGAGGCAAGGCGTTCGCCCCATGGCAAAACACCTCGCTCCATCCTTGTTTGCGTAAGTTCAGGTTTTGATAGCTGCAAGCGCTTGTTCCATATACCTTAGCAGGTGTTTTCTTCTGATTTTTTACGGTTCTGATGACCCAATCCCATGCGCTCGATGCGCTGATCCAGTCCTTGCGGCGCCTGCCGGGCGTGGGCGTCAAATCGGCCACGCGCATGGCCTTTCACCTGCTGCAGCACGACCGCGCGGGGGCTGAGCAGCTTGCGCGTGCGCTCGAAGACGCCGTGCGTTCAGTGCACCACTGCGCGCGCTGCCACACCTTCACCGAGGCCGAGGTCTGCAGCACCTGCCTCGATCCGCAGCGCGATGCCACGCGGCTGTGCGTGGTCGAGACGCCGGCTGACCAGGCGGCGCTCGAGCGCACCGGGGCATTTCGCGGGCGCTACTTCGTGCTGTTGGGGCGGCTCAGCCCGCTCGACGGCGTGGGGCCGCAGGAGATCGGCCTGCAGGAGCTGATCGCGCGCGCGAGCGACGGCGTGGTGCAGGAGGTGATCCTCGCCACCAGCTTCACCGCCGAAGGCGAGGCCACGGCGCATGTGCTCAGCGAGGCGCTGCAGCGCCGCGGCGTGCACGTCACGCGCCTGGCGCGCGGCGTGCCCGTGGGCAGCGAGCTCGAATACGTAGACTTGGGCACCATCGCACACGCGCTCGCCGACCGGCGCTGAGGGCGTTTTTCTTCACGCAGTCGCGGCCACTGCGCAGGAGTCCGGTTTCTGGCAACATCGCCGGTCATCAAGTGACATCCACGGAGGAGACCATGCAAACCACCCACTTCACCCTGGCCTATTGGTGCGTGCTGATCGCGGCGCTGCTGCCGCAGGTCTGCGCCACGCTCGCGAAAAAGGGCGGTTTCGGCCGCGCACCGAATGCCGGCGGCTACGACAACCACGCCCCGCGTGAATGGCTCGCGCGCCAGCAGGGCGCCGCCGCGCGCGCCAACGCCGCGCAGGCCAACACCTTCGAGGCGCTGCCGTTTTTCATCGGCGCGGTGATCATCGCGCACCAGCTCGGCGCGCGCCAGGGCCTGGTCGATGCGCTCGCGCTCGCCTTCATTGCGCTGCGCCTCGTCTATATCTGGCTCTACGTGGCCGACAAGGCCACGGCGCGCAGCGCAGTCTGGGGGCTGGCCTTTGCCGTGAACATCGCGATCCTGTTCAGCGGCTATCGTTGACTGGACTTACGCAAACAAGGATGCAGCGAGGTGTTTTGCCATGGGGCGAACGCCTTGCCTCACCCCGATTTGCGTAAGTCGTGGTTGAGCTACTGGTGCTCAAGCCTCCTCGGACTCCAGCCCCCCGGGCCGCGTCTGCAATCGCGCATAAAGGCCGCCGCGCGCCATCAATTCGGCGTGCGTACCCTGTTCCACGACGCGGCCTCTGTCCATCACGATGAGGCGGTCGGCGTGCTCTATGGTCGAGAGGCGGTGCGCGATCACCAGCGTGGTGCGCCCTTGCATCAGGCGCTGCAGGGCTTCCTGCACCAGGCGCTCGGACTCGGTATCGAGCGCCGAGGTGGCCTCGTCGAGGATCAGGATGGGCGCGTCTTTGTAGAGCGCGCGCGCAATCGCGAGCCGCTGGCGCTGCCCGCCCGAGAGCTGCGTGGCGTTGTGCCCGACCAGAGTGTGTATCCCTTGCGGCAGCGCGGCCACATAGTCGCCGAGGTTGGCCGCGGCGAGGCACGCCTGCACGCGCTGCGCGTCCACCTCTTGGCCCAGCGCGACGTTGGCGGCGATGCTGTCGTTGAACATCACCACGTCCTGGCTCACCATCGCAAACTGTGCGCGCAGCGCGTCCAGGCGCCACTCGGGCAGTGCGTGGCCGTCGAGCAGCACCTGCCCCGAAGTCGGGTCGATGAAGCGCGGCAGCAGGTTCACGAGCGTGGTCTTGCCCGCGCCCGAGGGGCCGACCAGTGCTACCACTTCGCCCGGCCGCACGCTCAGACTCACGCGATCGAGCGCCGGTGCGCGCTCGGGGTCGAAGCGCACGCTCACGTCGCGCAGCGTGATCGCGCCCTGCACGCGCGCGACGGCGTAGCTGCCGCCGCTTTCGGCGCCGGCCTCGTCGAGCAGCGCTAGGCCGCGCTCGAGCGCCGCCACGCCGCGTGTGATCGGGCTCGTGATGTCGGCCATGCGCCGGATCGGCGCGATCAGCATCAGCATGGCGGCGATGAAGGCCACGAAACCGCCCACGGTCACTTCACGGTTCGCCATCGCGCCCTGGCTTTGCCACAGCGCGATGCAGATCACCGCCGACAGCGCCACCGCGGCCAGCAACTGCGTGAGCGGCGTCGTCGCCGCCGAAGCGATGGTGGACTTGATCGCGAGCTGGCGCAGGCGCTGGCTCAGGTGTGCAAAGCGCTTTGCCTGGCTGGCCTGCGCGCCGTGCAGGCGCACCATGCGGTGCGCGAGCACGTTTTCCTCGACCACGTAGGCGAGCTCGTCGGTCGCCTCCTGGCTGCTTTTGGTCAGGCGATAGACGCGGCCCGAGAGCGTCTTCATGATCCAGCCCACGCCCGGCACCATCACGGCCACGATCAGCGTGAGCTGCCAGTTCAGGTAAATCAGGTAGCCCAGCAGCGCCACCAGCGTGAAGCCGTCGCGCGAAATGCCCAGCAGCGCCTGCACCAGCAGCATCGCGCCGGTTTGCACTTCATAGACGACGGCGTTCGAGAGCGCGCTCGCCGTCTTGCGCGAAAACAGCGCCATGTCCGCGGCCAAAATGCGCTCGAACAGGCGCTGGCGCAGTTTCTGCATGCCGTCGTTGGCGATGCGTGCGAGCGCATACTGCCCAGCGAACTGCGCGAGCCCGCGGACGAAGAAGATGCCAACGATGGCCACGGGCACCGTCCACAGCGGCAAGTCGCGCTCGGTAAAGCCGTGGTCCAGCAGCGGCTTGAGCAGCGCCGGAATCAAGGGCTCGGTCGCCGCGCCCGCGATGGTGGCCGCAAAGGCCACGATCCAGGCCAGGCGCTGGTTGCCAAAGTAGGGCGCGAGCCGCGCCAGCCGTGCGCGCAGGCCGGCTGCGGGCACTGGGGACGGGGCGGGCACAGGCGGCGCAACATCTTGCACCGCGTCTTGTGGTGGGGAACTTTGCATGGCGCGCGGATTCTACGGTTCAGCTTGGTGCTATGGTTTTGCATACGGTTTGTCACGCCCGCAGCGGGTGCAGTGTGTACCATTCGAGGTTTTTCAGCTTGGCGCGGCATTTGCGCGGTTTTCGCAGGCAGTCCATGACCACTGATCACTCACCTTCCTCGTTCCACTTCCCTTCGTCCCTGCCGCGCCCTCGGTTCGTGCGCCGCCAAATGCTCGCGGCTTTGCTGGCTGGCGCGGCCATGCCGGCGCTGGCGCAGTTTCGTGTCGAGGTCACGGGCGTGGGGCTGACGCAGCTGCCCGTGGCCATCGCGCCGTTTCGCGGCGAGGCGCAGTCGCCGCAGAAGATCGCCGCGATCGTGCAGGCCGACCTGGAGCGCAGCGGGCAGTTTCGCGGCGTCGATACCGCGGGCGCCGCGCTCGACGAAATGTCGCGCCCCGACCTCGCGCCGTGGCGGCAAAAGGCTGCCGACGCGCTGGCCGCGGGCAGCGTCACGCGCCTGGCCGACGGGCGCTACGACGTGCGCTTTCGCCTCTGGGACGTGGTGCGCGGGCAGGACCTCGGCGGGCAGGGTTTCGTCGTCACGCAGGGCGACCTGCGCCTGGTGTCGCACCGCATCGCCGACTTCATCTACGAAAAGCTCACGGGCGAGCGCGGCGTTTTTTCCACGCGCATCGCCTACGTGACCAAATCGGGCGGGCGCTACAGCCTCTGGATTGCCGACGCCGACGGCGAAAACGCCCAACCCGCGCTCACGAGCCCCGAGCCCATCATCTCGCCCGCCTGGTCGCCCAGCGGCGCGCAGATCGCCTACGTGTCCTTCGAGTCGCGCAAGCCCGTGGTCTATGTGCACGAGGTGGCCACGGGCCGGCGCCGGCTGATCGCCAACTTCCGCGGCTCCAACAGCGCGCCCGCCTGGTCGCCCGACGGCCGCACGCTGGCCGTCACGCTCACGCGCGACGGCAATTCGCAGCTGTACCTGATCGACGCCACCGGCGGCGAGCCGCGCCGCCTGATCCAGAGCGCTGGCATAGACACCGAGCCGGTCTTCACCAAGGACGGCCGCAGCATCTATTTCGTGAGCGACCGCGGCGGCTCGCCGCAGATCTACAAAATGCCCGTGGGTGGCGGCAACGTCGAGCGCGTGACCTTCACGGGTAACTACAACATTTCGCCTTCCTTGAGCCCCGACGGCCGTTGGTTGGCCTACATCGCGCGCATCGGCGGCGCCTTCAAGCTGCACGTCATGGAACTGGGCTCGGGCGCGATCACCGCCATCACCGACACCAGCGCCGACGAAAGCCCGAGCTTCGCGCCCAACAGCCGCCTGATCCTCTACGCCACGCAAGTCCAAGGGCGCGAGGTGCTCATGACGACCACGCTCGACGGCAAGATCAAGGCGCGTCTGGCCGGGCAAAGCGGCGACATCCGCGAGCCCGATTGGGGGCCGTTCCAGAAAACCTGAATTTTTACCGTGTCGCACTTTTGTCACTCATGACTTTGCGGAGAACTTCCATGATCCAACGCATTACCCTGGCTTTTTTCATCGCCGTCCTCGTGGCCGGTTGCAGCTCCGGCGTCAAGCTGAGCGAGCCGCCCGTCGAAGACAAAACCGCCGTCCCGACGACGGGGGCCGATACCGCCAACACCGCGCAGAGCGCCGTGGCGGGCGTGGACCTGGGGCAAAGCGCGCGCGACGCGGCCGGCCCGCAAGGCGTGAGCCGCCTCGTGTATTTCGACTTCGACAGTTACGTCATCAAGCCGGAGTTCCAGTCGCTGCTCGAAGCCCACGCGCGTTTCCTCAAGGCGAATCCGAGCCGCAAGGTTGCGATCGAGGGCCACACAGACGAGCGCGGCGGGCGTGAATACAACCTCGCGCTGGGCCAAAAACGCGCCGAGGCCGTGCGCCGTGCATTGGCACTGCTGGGCGTGCCCGACAGCCAGATGGAAGCCGTGAGCTTCGGCAAGGAAAAGCCCGCCGTCGAAGGCCACAACGAAGACGCCTGGGCGAAGAACCGCCGCGCCGAAATTTCTTACCGTTGATGGCCATGACACTCTCTGCTTGGTCGTTCGTGCGGCCCGCGAAGGCGCTGCTGGCGCTGGCCTTGTTCTGTGCGCTCTTGCCTGCGGGCCGTGCGGCCCTGTTCGAGGATGGCGAGGCGCGCCGTGCCATCCTGGAGCTGCGCCAGCGTGTCGATCAACTGACGCGCGACAACGAACAGCAGCGGCGCGGCCTGCTCGATCTGCAAGCGCAAATCGAAACACTGCGTGCCGACCAGGCCAAGCTGCGCGGGCAGAACGAGCAGCTGATGCGCGACGTGGCCGACCTGCAGCGGCAGCAAAAAGACTTGACACAAGGGGTGGACGCGCGCCTGCGCCAGTTCGAGCCGGTCAAGGTGTCGGTCGATGGCCAGGAGTTCCAGGCCGACCCTGCAGAAAAGCGCGACTTCGAAGCCGCACTCGCGACCTTCCGCGCCGGCAAATTCGCCGACGCGCGCGCGGCCTTCGCCAGTTTCCTGCAGCAATACCCGCGCAGCGGCTACGCACCCTCGGCGCGCTTTTGGCTCGGCAATGCGCAATACGCCTTGCGCGACTACAAGGCGGCGATCGACAGCTTCAAGCAGCTGCTCGCGCAAGCGCCGCTGCATGCCAAGGCACCTGAGGCCCAGCTGGCCATCGCCAATTGCCAGGTCGAGCTCAAGGACACGCGCAGCGCGCGCAAAACGCTCGAAGACCTGCTGCGCACCTATCCGCAGTCCGAAGCGGCCGTGGCGGCCAAAGAGCGTCTTTCGCTATTGAAATGAGTGCTGCTCATGCAGACCGTGTGCTGCTTGTGGGGCCGCAAGATGCGGACTTGCAGCGCCGCTTCAGCGGCCTCGAGCGCCTCTACGGCATCGCAGGTGCGCAGCGCATCCGTGCGGCCCACGTGGCCGTGGTCGGCGTGGGCGGCGTGGGCTCCTGGGCGGCCGAAGCGCTCGCGCGCAGCGGCGTCGGGCGCATCACGCTGATCGACTTCGACCACGTGGCCGAGTCCAACGTCAACCGCCAGATCCACGCCCTGTCTTCGACCCTGGGCCAGGCCAAGGTGCTGGCCATGCAGGCGCGCGTCGCCGAGATCAACCCGTGCTGCCGCGTCACCTGCATCGAGGACTTCGCCACACCGCACAACTGGCCGGCCCTGCTGCCCGAGCCGCCGCACGCAGTCATAGACGCCTGCGACCAGGTGCAGGCCAAGACCGCGATGGCGGCCTGGGCGCGTGCGACCGGAGCTTTGTTCATCTGCGCCGGCGCCGCGGGCGGCAAGCGCCTGGCGCACAAGGTGGACATTGCCGACCTCAGCGCCGTCACGCACGACCCGCTGCTCGCGCAGCTGCGCTACCGCCTGCGCAAACACCATGGCGCGCCGCGCGCGGGCAAACCCATAGGTACCCCCTGCGTCTTCAGCCGCGAGGCCGTCGCCGCGCCAGACGCCTCCTGCGCCGCGCAGGGCGACGGCACGCTGAGTTGCCACGGCTACGGCTCGGTCGTCACCGTGACCGCCACCTTCGGCCTGTGCGCCGCCGGCTGGGTGCTCGATCGACTCGCGAGCCCAACGCAAAAAATCAAGGTGTCTGAAAAATAAGCTATAATGCAAGGCTTTCCTGCACGCGGTTAAGCGACCGCGCGTGGCAGAAAATGGGACGTTAGCTCAGCTGGTAGAGCAGCGGACTTTTAATCCGTTGGTCACAAGTTCGAATCTTGTACGTCCTACCACTCAAAGTGAAGCAAATAACGCCTTGAAGCCCACTATTCAAAAGATAGTGGGCTTTTGGTTTTTTGGCTTTTGCGGTTTTATGGAGAGGATGCGGCGGCGCAGTGGCGCATCCCCGCCGCCCAAAGCCGGGCGGCCTGCGGCTGGCGCTGCGCCCGGGCGCTCACTCAGCCTCTCAGCCCTCGCGGCGCAGCGCGGGGAAAAGGATCACGTCGCGGATGCTGGGGCTGTCGGTCAGCAGCATCATGAAGCGGTCTATGCCTATGCCGCAGCCGCCCGCGGGCGGCATGCCGTATTCGAGCGCGCGCACGAAGTCGTGGTCGAAATACATGGCTTCGTCGTCGCCGCTGTTTTTCGCCGCGACCTGCGCGTGAAAGCGTGCGGCTTGCTCCTCGGCGTCGTTGAGCTCGGAAAAGCCGTTGCCGAATTCGCGCCCCGTGATGTAGAGCTCGAAGCGTTCGGTGACTTCGGGGTGCAGGTCGTTGGCGCGCGCGAGCGGCGAGATTTCGGTCGGGTGCTCCATGATGAAGGTGGGCTGCCAGAGCTTTTCTTCGACCGCTTCCTCGAAGTAGAGCACCTGCAGTCCAGCGAGCGAGCGGCTCGAGAGGCGGTCGTTTTCTTCGCTGCGGCCCAGGCGCTTGAGCGCGCTGATGAGCCAGGCCGGGTCATCGACATGCGCGCCGGCTTCGGTGTGCTGGAAGATCGCCTCGCGGATGGTCAGGCGCGCAAAGGGCTGCGCCAGATCGACCGCGCGGCCTTGGTAATACAGCTGCAGCTTGCCCACGGCTTTCAGGGCCGCGTCGCGGATCAGCTGCTCGGTGAAGTCCATCAGGTCGCGGTAGTTCCAGTAGGCCGCGTAGAACTCCATCATCGTGAACTCGGGGTTGTGGCGCACCGAGATGCCTTCGTTGCGGAAGTTGCGGTTGACTTCGAACACGCGCTCGAAGCCGCCCACGAGCAGGCGCTTGAGGTACAGCTCGGGCGCGATGCGCAGGTACATCTCCTGCTCGAGCGCGTTGTGGTGCGTGACGAAGGGGCGCGCGTTGGCGCCGCCCGGAATCGGGTGCAGCATGGGCGTTTCGACTTCGAGAAAGCCGTGCTGCACCATGAATTCGCGAATCCCCGCGATCGCCTTGCTGCGCGCGACGAAGCGCCGGCGTGCATGCTCGTCGGTGATCAGATCGACGTAGCGCTGGCGGTATTTTTGCTCCTGGTCGGCCATGCCGTGGAATTTGTCTGGCAGCGGGCGCAGGCTCTTGGTGAGTAGGCGCAGGTTCGAGACCTTGACCGAGAGCTCGCCGGTCTTGGTCTTGAACAAGGTGCCCTCGGCGCCGAGGATGTCGCCCAAGTCCCAGTGCTTGAAGGCAGCGTAGAGCTCCTCACCCACGGCGTCGCGCGTGATGTAGAGCTGGATGCGCCCGCCGCCTTCGCCCACCTCGCTGAGCGAGCCGTCTTGCAGCGTGGCAAAGCTCGCCTTGCCCATGACGCGCTTGAGCATCATGCGCCCGCCCACGCTGACCGCAAGGGGGCTGGATTCGAGCAGCTCGGCCGGTGTCTCGCCGTGCGCCGCGTGCAGCTCGGCAGCGTGGTGCGTGGGCTGGAAGTCGTTCGGGAAAGCCACCGCGCCGCCCGCGGCCTGCTGCTGGCGCAGCGCGCGCAGCTTTTCGCGGCGCTCGGCGATGAGCTGGTTCTCGTCGTGCGCGATGGGGCTGGGAGCGTGGCTTGGCTGGGCGGGGGCGGCGGGCTTGTTCATGGTGGGCGTGGGCCGAAAGCGCCGGCGCGGATAATGCGCCGGTGTTTGGGTCGAATGTGATGGGAAAACCGAGGATTCTAGGCGCCAAGGCTGAGCCTGCACGCGCGCCCACGCTCGCGCGCGCCACCTTGACGCTGCTGGCTGGCGGCGCGCTGGCGCAGCTCGTGCCGCTGCTGCTCGGGCCGGTGCTGGCGCGCCTGTTCACGCCGCAGGCCATGGGCGTGTTCACACAATTTTCCACCATCGCCGCGTCGCTCTCGGTGGCCGCCAGTTTGCGCTACGAGCAGGCCCTGCCGCTGGCCGTGGCCGATGCGCCGGCACAGGCGCTGCTCGCGCTCGCGCTGCGCCTGGTGGCGCTGGCCGTGCTGCTGTGCATCCCGCTCGCATGGGCGCTGCACGCGGGCGGCTGGCTGCCGCTGCCGCATTGGCTGCCCTTGGCAGTGGGCACGGCAGGCGTGTTGCAGGTGCTGATGCTGTGGGCCAACCGGGCGCAGTGCTTTGGGGCGCTGGCGGCCAGCCGCGTGCTCAACTACGCAGGCGCGTCCGCGCTGCAGGTGGGGCTGGGCTTGTGGCTGTGGCAAGGCGCGGCCAGTGGGGCGCAGGCCGCTTGGGCGCTGGTGCTCGCGCCACTCGCGGCGCAGTTGCTGGCAAGCATGTGGCTGCTGCGGCCCGCGCCCGCGGGCGGCTGGCGCAGCGTGCTGGGGTGCGCGGGGCCGGCGCTGCGCGCGCACATGCGTGCCGTGGCGCGGCAATACCAGGACTTTGCCTGCGTGAACACGCCGCACGCCTTTTTGGGCACGCTGCAAGACGCGCTCGCCGTGGCGCTGCTGATCGCCTGGTCGGGCGACGCGGCGGCGGGGCTGTGGGGGCTGGCGCTGCGCTATTTGAAGGCCCCGGCCACGCTCGTGGGCAGTGCGGTGTCGCAGGCGCTGTACCCGCGCCTGGCCGTGGCCAGCCCCGCGCAGGCGCGGCGCAGCGTGCGGCAGGTGATGGCGCTGCTGGCGCTGCCGGCGCTGGCGTTGATGGCCGTGCTGCTGCTCGCCGGGCCGTGGCTGTTTGCCTGGGTGTTCGGTGCGCCCTGGCGCGAGGCAGGCGAGGTGGCGCGTGCGCTGGCGCCCTACATAGCAGCGCACTTCGTGGCCGCGCCGCTCGCGGTGGTCACCATGGCCTGGCAGGCGCAGCGCTGGGCGTTCCGGCTGGCGCTCGTGGGGCAGGCGGCCTTCGTGCTCGCGCTCGCGCTGGGGCTGCACTGGGGCGGCCTGCGCGCGGGTGCGTGGGCGGTGTCGGCGGTGATGGTGCCGTACTTCGGCTGGTACTTCTGGCGGCTGGCGCGCTGGCGCGACATTCCCGCGCTTGCCGGCCACGCGGCGGAGGCGGCGCCATGACGGGCCTGCGCGCGTGGCTCAACCGCTGGCGCCGGCGCTGCTGGCGCTGGGTGTTTTTCCGCATGCTGTTTGGCGAGCGCAGCGGCGGCGCATTGCTGGCGGGCACGCGCATTTCGCCTTCGACCTGCATAGAGCATGAAGACCGCCTGCAGCTGGCCGACGACGTGTTCATCGGCCACTTCAACTTCATCGAGGCCAGTGCGGGCGTGCGCATCGGCCGGGGCACGCAAATCACCAACTTTGTGAGTATCGTGAGCCACAGCACGCACCGCGCAGTGCGCGTGGCTGCGGGCTTGTCGGGCACGGCGCTCGAAGCCGCGGTGCTGCGCCTGCCGATCGAGATCGGCGAGCGCTGCTTCATCGGCCCGCACAGCACCATCGAGGCGGGCAGCGTGTTGGGCCATGGCACGCTGGTGGCGGCGCACAGCCGGGTGCGCGGGCGGTTCCCGGACTTTGCCGTGCTTGCCGGCAGCCCTGCGCAGGTGGTGGGCGATACGCGTGGGGGCGACGTGCGCTGGCTGGCCGATCACCCCGAAGTGGCGGCGCATTACGCGCGCTGGCGCGCGGCGCTCGGAGGGCAGCCCCAAGCCGATGGCGACATCCGCGCCGGCGGCCTGGAGCCGGGGCAGGTGCCTGCAGCCGCGAGGCGCACGCCATGAGCGCGGCAAGCACCGCAAACGGCGCGCGCGCTGCGCACGCACCGCACCTTGCGCACGCGCCGCACCTCGTTCTGCTGGGCGACGCCAACAGCGTGCACGTGCAGCGCTGGGCGCGCGAGATGCTGGCGCGCGGCTGGCGTGTGTCGCTCGTCACGGCGCGGCCCCAGCCGATAGCGGGCGTGGCGCAGACCGTGCTCGCGTCCGTAGCGCGCTCGAGCGACTGGCTGTGGCGCGTGGGCGCGGCGCAGCGCGCGCTCGTGGCGCTGCGGCCCGACCTCGTGCATGCGCACTACGTCACGTCTTACGGCTATCTGGCGGCGCGGACGATTGGCGCCGTGGGCAAGCCTTTGGTGATGACCGCCTGGGGCACGGACCTGCTCGTGACGCCGCGCCAGAGCGCGCTGCTGCGCGCCCTCACGCGCTGGAGCCTGCGCCGCGCGCAACTGGTCACGGGCGATTCGGCCGACCTGCTCGCCGTGGCTGCGCAACTGGCGCCGCGCGTGCCCAGGGCGCTGGTCCACTGGGGGGTGGAGCGCAGCCGTTTCGCGCCCACGCCCTGGGCTGACAAGCCCGCCGCCGAGGCCGTGAGCCTGCGCAGCTGGGAGCCCAATTACCGCATCGACATGATCCTGCGCGCGCTCGCGCGGGTGCGTGCGGTGCGCCCCGAGGCGCGCCTGCACCTGCTCGGCGGTGGCAGCCAGGGGGCTGCTTTGCGCTCGCTGGTCAACGATCTTGCGCTACAAAATGCGGTGCAATTCCATGGCCGGCTCGACGACGCGGGCATGGCTGCCGTGCTCGCGCGCTGCAAGCTGTCGATCAGCGTGCCCGAGAGCGACGCCACCTCGGTGTCGGTGCTCGAAAGCATGGCCTGCGGCCTAGCGGTGATTGCGAGCGACCTGCCCGCCAACCGCGACTGGCTGCCCGCCGAAGCTCTGGTGCCCGCGGGCGACGCAGCGGCGCTGGCGCAGCGCTGGCTTGCGTGCCTGCAAGACGACGCGCACGCGCAGCAGCTGGGCGCACACAACGCGGCACGCATTGCGCGCGACGGCGACCGGCGCCAGCAAATGGACGCCATGGACGCGCTGTACCGCCGCCTGCTCGCGGGGGAACGCCTGTCATGACGGCCCAGCGCGAACACCCTGTGCACCCCGTGGATCCGGCGCTGCCAGGCCAGTGCGATGCAGCGCCCGGCGGCGCGTCCAGACCTGTCGCGGTGCGCGACGCGGCCACGCCCACGCTCGCGCAGCTCGCAGCGCCCGGCGTGGCGCGCTGCGTGAGCATCATCGTGCCCTGCCGCAACGAGCGCGCCTACATCGACGCTTTGTGCGACGCGGTGCTGGCGCAGCGTTTGCCCGCAGGCTGGCAGCTGGAGCTGCTCGTCGCCGACGGCCAGAGCGACGACGGCACGCGCGCGCGGCTGGATGCGCGTGCGGCGCAGGATGCGCGCCTGCGCGTGATCGGCAACCCGCAGCGCATCGTCTCCACCGGGCTGAACGCGTGCCTGGCCCAGGCGCGCGGCGCGGTCATCGTGCGCATGGACGTGCACACCGCCTTCGCGCCCGACTACGTGGCCGAATGCCTGGCCGCGCTCGCGCGCAGCGGCGCCGACAACGTGGGCGGGCCATGGGTGGCGCGCGGGCAGGGCGCCTGGGGCCGCGCCATCGCCGCGGCCTTTCAGTGCCGCTGGGTGGTGGGCGGCGCGCGCTCGCGCGACCGCGGCTATGAAGGCGAAGTCGATACCGTCTATTTGGGCTGCTGGCCGCGCGCCGTGCTCGCGCGCGTGGGCGGCTTCGACGAAACCCTGGTGCGCAACCAGGACGATGAACACAACCTGCGCCTGCGCCGCCAGGGCGGGCGCATCTGGCAAAGCGCGCGCATCTACGCGTGGTACGTGCCGCGCGACACGCTCGGGGCGCTGTTTCGGCAGCAGTTCCAATACGGCTACTGGCGCCCCTTCGTGCTGCGCAAGCACGGCCAGCCGGGGTCGGTACGGCAGTTGGTTCCTATGGTTTTCATAGCTTCTATGGCAGTATCTACGGCGGTTTTTCCCGTTTTTCATGCTCCATTGGCTGGTTTGCTGCTCGCGTACGCGGCGTACTTGGGCGGCGCGTCCCTCGCGGCGGCGCGCGGCGTAGTGCAGGACGCAATGGCGCCCCGCGACGCGCGCTGGGGCTTGCTTGCGCGCCTGCCGCCCGTCATTGCCGCCTATCACCTGGGATACGGCCTGGGTACCTGGCGCGGTTTGTGGGACTTGCTGCGCGGCCGTCGCGGCGACCCCTCTTTTGCGCGCCTGACTCGCTGACAATCGCAACCCCTTATGTCTGAAAAATCCTTTTTGCCCTTTGCTCGCCCCGACATCGGTGAGGCCGAGATAGACGCCGTGGCGCGTGCCATGCGCTCGGGCTGGGTCACCACCGGGCCAGAGACCAAAGCCTTCGAACAGGAATTCGCAGCCTACCTGGGTGACGGTGTGCAGGCGATTGCTGTCAACTCGGCCACTGCGGGCCTGCATTTGGCGCTGGAGGCCATAGGCGTTGGCCCGGGCGACGAGGTGATCGCGCCCACGCTGACGTTCACCGCCACGGTGGAGGTGGCGCGCTATCTGGGCGCCGATGCGGTGCTCGTGGATGTCGATCCCGTCACGCTCAACATAGACCCTGCGTGCGTGGAGGCGGCCATCACGCCCGCTACCCGCGCCATCATGCCGGTGCACTACGCGGGCCTGGCGTGCGACATGGGCGCGATTTTCGACATTGCGCGGCGCCACGGCCTGCACGTAGTGGAAGACGCCGCGCATGCCCTGCCTGCTACTTATCAAGGAGAGCCCATCGGCCAGTTGGCGAGCGCTGCGACGGTCTTCAGCTTCTATGCCAACAAGACCATGACGACAGGCGAGGGCGGCATGGTGGTGACGCGCGATGCGGCGCTCGCGGCGCGCATGCGTGTGATGCGCCTGCACGGCATCAGCCGCGATGCGTTCGACCGCTTCAGCAGCCGCACGCCAGCCTGGTATTACGAAATCGTCGCGCCGGGCTTCAAATACAACATGACCGACATGGCCGGCGCGCTGGGCCGGGTGCAGCTTGCGCGCCTGCCGGCCTTCATGCAGCGGCGCGAGCAACTGGCCGCGCGTTACCTGGCCGAGCTGCAAGACCTGCCGCTCGTCTTGCCCGCGCAGGCCTCCGCGGGCGGCACGCACGCCTGGCACCTGTTCGTGCTGCGCCTGTCGGATGCTGCGCGCGTGACGCGCGACGAGGTGATCGCGGCGCTGGCCGCAGCGGGCATAGGTACCAGCGTGCACTACGTGCCGCTGCACCGCCAGCCCTACTGGCGCGACCGCTACGGCCTGACGCCTGCGCAATTTCCCGTGGCCGACGCGGCCTACCAGCGCATGTTCAGCATTCCGCTGTTCACCGCGATGAGCGACGAGGAGCAGGGCCGCGTCATCGCCGCGCTGCACGACTGCGTGCGCTGATGATGCCCCTCTTCCTGATGCGCAATGCCCCACCGGCCATGCCCGATCCGACCCGGCCCACCCCCGCATCCGCGATGGCGCGTGACATGGCCAAGCGCGGCTTCGACCTGCTGCTGGCCAGTGTGGCGCTGCTGCTTGCGCTGCCGCTGATGGGCGCGATTGCGCTCGCCATCCGGCTCGACTCGCGCGGGCCGGTGTTCTTTCGACAAACGCGCGTGGGGCGCGGCGAGCGGCTGTTTCGCATCCACAAGTTCCGCACCATGCACGTGCACGATGGCGCGGGGCCGCAGCTCACCACGGCGCACGACGCGCGCATTACGCGCGTGGGCCGCTGGCTGCGGCGCAGCAAGCTCGACGAGTTGCCGCAGCTCATCGACGTGCTCGCCGGCCACATGAGCCTGGTGGGCCCGCGCCCCGAGGTGCCGCGTTACATGGCGCTGTACGCGCCCGAGGTGCGTGCGCGCATCCTGTCCGTGCGCCCCGGCATCACCGACCGCGCGGCCATCGCGTTTCGTGACGAAGAGCGCCTGCTCGCCGCCGCCCCCGACCCCGAGCGCGCGTACGTGGAGCACATCATGCCCCTCAAGCAGCGCTACTACCTCGACTACGTGGCCCGGCGCAGCCTGCTGGGCGACCTGCGCATTTTGTGGGACACGGCGCGCGCCGTGCTGCACCGATGAGTGCGCCGGTGTCTTTGCTGCTGCGCCTGGGCACCTGGCTGCGCCGCATGCCGGGCGCGGTCTGGCTCACCGACCTGGCGCTGACGGCATGCGCGTGGTGGGGTGCGTACTGGCTGCGCTTCAACTTCGAAGTCCCGGCGCGCTACTTCGGGCAGATGCTGCAGACCACACCGCTCGCTTTGCTCGGCATGGCGCTGGGGCTGGCTTTGCTACAGGTGCCGCGCCAGTCGTGGCGGCATGTGGGCCTGGCCGATTTGCGCCGCTTGGCCGCGGCTGTGGTGCTGGGCGGCGTGCTGACGACGGCGCTGGTCATGGGGCTGCGCGTGCAGGACTTTCCGCGCGCGGTGCTGCCCCTGGCCACGCTGCTTGCGCTCGTGGCCTTGAGCGGCGCGCGCGCACTGTGGCGCAGCGTGGGCGAGCGCAGGCCGTCCGGCGCCCCCGACGCGCGCCAGCCTTTGCTCGTGCTGGGCAGCCTGGACGAGGCAGATCAAGCGCTTCGAACTCTCAAAGGCGTAGCAGGCTGGCGCGTGGCGGGCATCGTCTCGGCGCAGGCGACCGACGCCGGGCGCACATTGCAAGGCGTGCCCGTGCTTGGTGCGGCGCCTGCCTTGGCCGACATTGCCGCTGCCGCGCAGGTGCGCACCGTGCTGCTCGCGAGCGCGCCGGGCGCGGCGCTGCGGCGCGAGGCGCTGCTGCGCTGGTCGGGCTCGGGGCTGAACCTGCTCACGCTGCCCGCGCCTGAAGAGCTGCTCGTGCCCGGCAGCGCGAGCCGACCGCGCAAGGTCCAGCTCGAAGACCTGCTCGGCCGCGCGCCCGTGCAGCTCGACGTGCGCGGCCTGTCGGAGCTGTTTGCGGGGCAGACGGTGCTCGTCACGGGCGCGGGCGGCTCCATAGGTGCCGAGCTATGCCGGCAGATCGCGCGCTTTGGCGTGGCGCGGCTGGTGTGCGTGGACATATCTGAAATCGCCATCTACCAGCTCGAACAAGAGCTGCGCGCTACCCACCCGCAGATGCAGGGGCTCTACTACACGGCCAATGTGCGCGAGTGGGAGCGTTTGCGCGCGCTTGCCGCGCAGCACCGGCCCGCCGTGGTGTTCCACGCCGCGGCGTACAAGCATGTGCCGCTGATGGAGGATGGCAACGAGGTCGAGGCGCTGCACACCAACGTGCTCGGCACGCTGCACGCCGCGCGCGTGGCCGGCGAGGTGGGGGCGGCGCGCTTTGTGCTCGTGTCCACCGACAAGGCCGTGAACCCCACGAGCGTGATGGGTGCGAGCAAGCGCCTGGCCGAGCGTGTGGTGCAGGGCATGGCCGCGCAGTGGCCGGGCACGCAGTTCGTCGCGGTGCGCTTTGGCAACGTGCTGGGTTCGAGCGGTTCGGTGGTGCCGCTGTTCACGCAGCAGATTGCGCGCGGCGGGCCGGTAACCGTGACGCACCCGGAAATGGTGCGCTACTTCATGACCATCCCCGAGGCGGCGCAGCTCGTGCTGCAGGCGGGGCTCATGGGGCGATCGGGCCAGATCTACGTGCTCGACATGGGCGAGCCGGTCAAAATCGTCGAGCTCGCGCGCATGATGATCCGCCTGTCGGGCCAGACCGAGGACGAGGTGCCGATTGCCTTCACGGGCCTGCGCCCGGGCGAAAAACTCTACGAAGAACTGCTCGCCGACGACGAAACCACCGAGCCCACCTCGCACCCCAAGCTGCGCGTGGCCAAGCTCGGCGCCGACGGCGGACTCGCCGCGCAGGTGGTGGAGCAATGGCTGCAGCAGGCCGGCCCCGCGCCCGACGCCGCAGCCTTGCGCGCCTGGCTGCAGACGCTGGTTCCGGAATACCGGCCGCGCTGAGTCGCTTTGCAGACCTGGGCGTTGCGCTTGCGGAAGATACCAAAACCATAGCTGCTTGCGCTTGCTGTATCTGCGCAAAAGGCCAAAAACATGCAAAAAATGGCAAGGCTGGCAAGCACAGCCCTAGCCGCCTGGGGCTGACGACTAAACGATGCCCAGCTTTTGCAGCAGGTCGCCCACCAGCTCCAACCGCAGCAGCGGGTTGTCCAGCATCATCAGGTTTTGCTTGATTTCGAGCGGCACGGGCAGCAGCTCGCCCCAACGGTTCGCCACCCAGCCGCAGTCATGGAGCTGCGCTGCCGTGGGGCGGGGCGCGGCGGCGTCTTGCGCCGTGCGCTCGCGCAGTTTGTCCAGGAGCTGGGCGAGCGCCGTGGCCGTGTGCGCGAGGTCGGGCGGAATCGCCACGGGCAGGTCGGCGCGTAGTTGCTCCACATCGGCCACCCACAGGCCATGCGGCAGGCGCTGCGCGCGCAGGACGCGAAAGCGCTCGGCGCCGCGGCAGCGCAAGGTGATCAGCCCCGGCTGCGGCGTCTGGAGTTGCTCGATGTGTGCGAGCGTGCCCACTTCGTGCAGCTTTTCCTCGGGCGCGCCGGCCTGGCGCACCTCATGCCCGGTGCGCAGCGCGACGACGCCGAACGGGGCTGCGGCACGCTGGCATTTGCGCACCATGTCGAGGTAGCGTACTTCGAACACACGCAGCGCCAGTTCGCCGCCCGGGAAAAGCACCGCGCCCAGCGGAAACAGGGGCAGCGAGGAGAGGGTGAGGTGTTGGGTCATGAGCGGATCATTCTGCCCGCTATCATCCTAAATCCGGCGCAGCGCTTCTTTTCAGGGTTGTCCATGCTTCATGAAATCGCCACTTTTTTGCTCGACCTCGTGGGTGGATTGTTGACGGGGGCTTGCTTGCTGCGCTTTTACATGCAGTGGCAGCGCGTGTCGTTTGCCAATCCGCTCGGGCGCGTGGTGATGGCGCTGTCCGACTGGCTGGTGCTGCCGCTGCGGCGCGTGCTGCGCGCGGTGCGTGGTTGGGACGTAGCGAGCCTGGTGGCGGCGCTGCTGCTGCAGCTGGCGCAGTATGGCTTGCTGTGGCTGCTCATGGGCGCGGGTGTGGCCTGGGTCTGGCTGCTGTGGCTGGCTTTGTTCGGCTTGCTGCGCGTGGCGATCACGGGGCTCATGGGCTTGCTGCTCGTGTTTGCCGTGCTCAGTTGGATGCCCATGCGCGCGCCGCCGCTTGCGGACGTGGTGGCGCGGCTGTGCGCGCCCGTGCTGCGGCCCCTGCAGCGCATCATTCCACCGCTGGGCGGCGTCGATTGGTCGGCCCTCGTGGCGCTGGTGCTGTTGCAAATCGCCCTGATCGCGCTGGGGCATGTGCAGGCCAGCGTGCTTTTAAGATGAAAACGGCCGCTAGCGCTTGATGGACAAGCGCTTGTAGCTCATCTTTCAGTAGTATTTGCGTTGTTGCTCGTCAAGCCACCGCGTCGCTCGGCAGGCGTTGCAGCATGGCCAGGCTCGATGCGATGACGTTGCGCAGCTCGCGGCGGTCGCAGATGAAGTCGAGCGCGCCTTTTTGCAGCAGGAACTCGGCGCGCTGAAAGCCCTCGGGCAAGGTCACGCGCACGGTGGATTCGATCACGCGCGGGCCGGCAAAGCCGATCAGCGCCTTGGGCTCGGCAATCACGATGTCGCCCAGAAAGGCAAAGCCCGCGCTCACGCCGCCCATGGTCGGGTCGGTGAGCACGCTGATGTAGGGCAGGCCCTTTTTCGCGAGGCGCCCCAGCGCGGCGTTGGTCTTGGCCATTTGCATGAGCGAGAGCAGGCCCTCCTGCATGCGCGCGCCGCCCGTGGCGGTAAAGCACACGAAAGGCACCTTCTGCTCGATCGCCGCCTCCACGCCGCGTACGAAGCGCTCGCCCACCACGCTGCCCATGCTGCCGCCCATGAACTCGAACTCGAAGCACGCGGCGATGAGGTTGATGCTCTTCACGGCGCCGCCCATCACGATCAGCGCGTCGGTCTCGCCCGTCTGCTCCAGCGCTTCCTTGAGGCGCTCGGGGTACTTGCGGCTGTCTTTGAACTTGAGCGCGATCCACGGGCAGCACCTCGTGGCCGATCTCGTAGCGGCCTTCGGCGTCCAGAAAGGCGTTGAGCCGTGCGCGCGCGCCGATGCGGTGGTGGTGGCCGCACTGCGGGCAGACGTTGAGGTTGTGCTCGAGGTCGGCCTTGTAGAGCACGGCCTCGCAGCTCGGGCACTTGATCCACAGCCCCTCGGGCATCTGACGGCGCTCTTTGGCAGGCGTTTGCTGGATTTTGGCGGGCAGGAGTTTTTCGAGCCAGGACATGGGGTGCTCCTTTGCAAGCGGGGAGGGGATTATGTGGCGTTCAGGCGAGGTTCAGGCGGTGCTCAGGCGGCATCCAGCGCCTTGCGGATCGGGCGCAGGAAGTCGCGCGCCACGGGCACGACTTTTTCATAGGGCTGGGGCTCGATCAGCTCGATGATGCGGCTGCCGATCACGACGGCGTCGGCCACGCGGCCGATCGCCTGCGCGCTGGCCGCGTCGCGGATGCCGAAGCCCACGCCCACGGGGATGTGCACGTGCTGGCGTATGCGCGGCAGCATCTGCGCGACGGCGCCGGTGTCGAGCGCACCCGAGCCCGTCACGCCCTTGAGCGAGACGTAATAGACATAGCCGCTTGCCACCGCCGCGACTTGCTGCATGCGCTGCTCGGTCGAGGTGGGCGCGAGCAAAAAAATCAGGTCCATGCCCTGCGCGCGCAACTGCGCGGCGAATTCGGTGCATTCCTCGGGCGGGTAATCGACGATGAGCACGCCATCGACGCCCGCGGCTGCGGCATCGCGCACGAAGGCACCCAGGCCGTGCAACTGATCGTAGCGCTCCACCGGGTTGGCGTAGCCCATGAGCACCACGGGCGTGCTGTCGTTGCGTGTGCGGAATTCGTGCACGTGCTGCAGCACCTGCGCCATGCCAACGCCCTGCGCGAGGGCTTTTTCGCCGGCGCGCTGGATCACCGGGCCGTCGGCCATGGGGTCGGAAAAGGGCACGCCCAGCTCGATGATGTCGGCGCCAGCCTCGACCATGCCCAGCATCAGCGCCGGCGTGATGTCGGCAAACGGAAAGCCCGCGGTCACGTAGGGGATCAGGGCCTTGCGGCCTTGCGCTCGCAGCGCGGCAAAAGTGGTTTCGATGCGGCTCATTTCGTGGGGCTCATTTCGGACGAGTCATGCGTCATTTGACGACTTTGACGCTGTGTTCGCTGCTTTTCACGCTTTGTCCCTGGCAGCTCGGGCGGCAGAAAAAGTCGGCGCCGCCCAGGTCGGCCACCGTGCCTATGTCCTTGTCGCCGCGGCCCGAGAGGTTGACCAATATGGATTGGTCGGGGCGCATGGTCTTGGCCAGCTGCATCGCGTAGGCCACGGCGTGGCTCGATTCGAGCGCGGGGATGATGCCTTCGGTGCGGCACAGGTAGTGGAACGCCGCGAGCGCCTCCTGGTCGGTGATGCCCACGTACTCGGCGCGCCCGATCTGCTGCAGCCAGGCGTGCTCCGGGCCCACGCCGGGGTAGTCCAGGCCCGCGCTGACGCTGTGCGTTTCGATGATCTGGCCGTTCGCATCCTGCAAGATGTAGGTGCGGTTGCCGTGCAGCACGCCGGGGCTGCCGCGCTGCAGCGAGGCCGCGTGGCGGCCCGTGTCCAGCCCCGCGCCGGCGGCTTCGACGCCGATCAGGCGCGTGTTTTCAAACGGGATGTAGGGGTGGAAGATGCCCATGGCGTTGCTGCCGCCGCCCACGCAGGCCACCACCACGTCGGGCTGTGCCCGGTGCGCGCATTCTGCGCGACGAGCATCGCGGGCATCTGCTCTATGCACTCCTTGCCGATCACGCTCTGGAAGTCGCGCACCATCATGGGGTAGGGGTGCGGGCCTGCCACGGTGCCGATGATGTAGAAGGTGTTGTCCACGTTGGCGACCCAGTCGCGCATGGCTTCGTTGAGCGCGTCCTTGAGCGTCTTGCTGCCCGACTCGACGGGCACCACGGTCGCGCCGAGCAGCTTCATGCGATAGACGTTGGGGCTCTGGCGCTTGACGTCCTCGCGCCCATGTAGACCACGCATTCCAGGCCGTAGCGTGCGCAGATGGTGGCCGTGGCCACGCCGTGCTGGCCCGCGCCGGTCTCGGCAATGATGCGCGGCTTGCCCATGCGCCGGGCGAGCATGGCCTGGCCGATCACGTTGTTGATCTTGTGGGCGCCGGTGTGGTTGAGGTCTTCGCGCTTGAGGTAGATCTGCGCGCCGCCCATTTCGCGGCTGGTGCGTGCGGCGTGGTAGACGGGCGAGGGTCGGCCCACGAAATGGCTGCAGTTCATAGTGGAATTCAGCCAGAAAGTCGGGGTCGTTCTGGTAGCGCGCGTAGGCTTCGCGCAGCTCGTCGATGGCGTGCGTCAGGGTTTCGCTGACGAAGCTGCCGCCATAGGGGCCGAAGTGGCCCGAGGCATCAGGTTGTTGGTAGACTGGACATGGCTCTTGGAGGCAAGTTGGGCATCGGCCGCGCGCACGGCGGCGACGAAGCGGTGGATCTTTTCGGCGCTTTTCACGCCCTTGAGGGGGTGTCCATCGGGGCCGTTCTTGTTCGACGCTCGAGCTGACATCAACGGCCAGCGACAGGCAGCGTGGGCGCACTTGGGCGATGCCATCGGTCACGTTTGCAGGCGTGAGTCCACCAGACAAAACGAGGTGAGCGTTGACGCTTGGTGGCAGGAGTGACCAATTGAATGCCTTGCCGCCGCCGCCATAGCCCTCGACATGGGCGTCGAGCAAAATGGCCTGGGCGCGAGAATGTTGCCGTGCGTATTCTACGAGGTCGAACGGCGCGGCCTGCGCGTCGACAGGGATGCGTGCCGCACGCAAATAAGGGCGGGCGCCATGCCCGCTCGCGGCCCAGCACTCCTCGGCCGTCTCATCCCCATGAAATTGCACGATGGCGCCCGCCACAAGCTCGCAAGCAGCTATCACAAAAGAAGCGCTCTCGTTGACCACGAGCAGCACCGGCGTCACGAAGGGCGGCAGGCGCCTGGCCAAGGCCGCGGCGCGCTCGGGCGTGACGTAGCGCGGGCTTTTCGGGTAGAGCACAAAGCCGATCGCATCCACGCCAGCGGCAACGGCCACATCCACGTCCTGCTCGCGCGTGAGGCCGCAGATTTTGATGCGGGTGCGTTGTGCGGTGGGGCGGCTGGGCGACGACGGCTGCTGGGGCTGTGGGGTCTGTTCGGGGGCGAAGCTCATGGCAGCCAATCATACGCAGGGCTGCGCTCTGGCAGGCCCCAGTGCGCCGCATAGACCGGCCCCAGAAAATACAAGCCATCGGGCGCGAAGGTCGGTGCGGCGGCGCTGCGCGAGCGCGCCGCGAGCACCTGCGCTATCCACTGCGGCGGCTGGCTGCCCTGGCCTATGGCGACGAGGCAGCCCATGATGTTGCGGATCATGTGGTGCAAGAAGGCATCGGCCTGGAATTCGAAGCGCCAGTAGCAGGGCTGCCATTCGGCCCCGCCGTCCGCCTTGGTCTGGGCGGGCGTGGATTCCCCGCGGCGCGAGATCGCGATGCGCTGCAGGGTCTTGACGGGCGACTTGGCCTGGCAGGCCGCGGCGCGAAAGGCACTGAAGTCGTGCTCGCCCAGCAGGTACTCGGCCGCTTCCTGCATGGCGGCCAGGTGCAGCGGCTGAAACACCCAGCCGACCCGCCCGGCTTCGACGCTGGGGCGCACGGGCGACTGCAGCAGCACGTAGGCATAGCGCCGCGCCACGGCGCTCGCGCGGGCATGGAAAGCGTCGGGCACTGGTTGCGCCCACTGCACGGCGATGTCGGGCGGTAAAAAGGCATTGGTGCCGCGCACCCACGAAAACGCCGTGCGTGCGAGCGGCGTGTCGAAGTGCACCACCTGCATGAGCCCGTGTACGCCGGCATCGGTGCGGCCCGCGCACAGCGTGCGCACCGGGTCGGGCTGCGCGGCAAAACGCGCGAGCGCGGCTTCGAGCTTGTCTTGCACGGTGTTGCCCGAGGGCTGGCTCTGCCAGCCGTCGTAGGCCTGGCCGTTGTAGCTGACGCCGAGCGCGATCCTCATCCAGCGGGCAAGAAAAGATCGCTTTGCAGCGCGGGCTCGGGTATGTGATGGGTACGTGCAGCCGCAGCAGCTCAGCCGAGTTCCGCGAGCAGGCGTTGCGCACGCTCCTTCAGCGGGCCGGAGGCTTCGGCCAGCACTTCCTCGATCAGCTCGCGCGCGCCTTCGGTGTCGCCGATCGCATGGAACTCCTGCGCCAGCGCGAGCTTGGTTGCCAGCGGGTCTTGCGCCGAAGGCTCGGCCTCGGCGCCCGTGGTCGGTGCAGGGGCTGCCCCGACTGCAGGAGTAGAGTCCAAGTCCAGCGAAAGATCACCCAGGTCGAATTCCAGCGGCTCGGGCGCGGATGTTTCCACGGTTTCAGCAAGAGGTGTGGGTGCCGTCGCCAGCAAGTCCAGGTCGCCGGTAGAAAAATCGAGCTCGGAGAGCATGGGCTCTGCGTCCTCGGCGGGCTCCTGCGGCACTGCTTCGGCCGCGGCCTCTGCAGGGGCGGCCGGAGGTTCTGTCATGGCCGCGGGAAAAGGCTTGGCGCTCACCGCCGAGTCTGGCGGCGCAGTGGCCTCGTGTGCCGCGGCGGTCAGGTCAAAAGCGGCGTTCTGGACGTCGAGCGGCGAGGCCGGTTCCGCCGCTGGACTGTCGGACACCACGGGCGCAGGGGTGGCTGGGCTGGCCATGTGCGCTGCATCCATTGCGTCCAGGTTCAGGTCCAGCTCGGGCAAGGCGGCCCCTGGCGCTTCGACGGTGCCCGGAAAAGTGCTGGGGAACGCGCTGGGGAGTGTGCTGGGGAGTGTGCTGGGGATAGCTCCCGGTGCGGCGCCGAGTGGCGCTGCAGCCTTGCGCGCGCCGCCGGGTTGGTACAGCGCGTTGGCAGGCTCCAGCGCCCGGCCCAGATCGGCAATGCGCGCCCAATCGGGCCCTTCTCCCTGGGTGAGTTTGAAGACATCGGCAGCCACGGCTTCCAGAGCCTTGCGGTCTTGTCTTTTGGCGTAAATCTCGCCGAGCTTGACGTGGACGGGCACACGCTCGGGATGGTGGCGCAAGGCTTCCTTGAGGATTTCCTCGGCCTGCAGGTCGCGGCCGTAGGCCAGATAGACGTCGGCCTCGGCCACCGGGTCGATGTCGCCACCTGCGTCGAGCTGGCTGGGCGAGTACGCCATGGAGGACGCACCCGTGCTCAGGTCGCTGTTGGCGGTGTCCACGCGCTGGCCACCGCTGGCACCGAAGAACGAGTCAGGCTGCAGACGGCTATCCATGAAGCTGCTGTCCAGAGCTTGACGATCTTCTTTCTTGCGCCGCTGTTGCGCCATGCGGTAGGCCACGTAGCCGAGCAGCAAGACCGCCAGCCCTCCTGCTGCGGGCAGCAGGGGCGCCTCGATGAGGCTGGAGATGAAGCTGGATTCTGGTGGGGGCGCTGGTGCGGGTGCGGGTTTGGGTTTGGATGCTGGGGCAGACGCCGCCGCCATGGGCGCTGCACTGGCAGCGGGCGCGGCGGCAGAGGCTGTAGATGCCTGCTCTGCGGGCACTAGGCCGGCGCTCGCGATAGCGGCCCCGGAGGCGGCTTCCTGTGGGGCGGAGGCCGTTGCCGCAGGGCCGGCAGCGTTTGCCGCCGAGGACGCCGCAGCAGCAGGGACGGCCGCGCTGCCTGCAGAGCCTGCAGACGCCGCACTCAGCTTGTTCAGTTCCGCGATATTCTGGGACAGCTCGGCGACCCGCGTGGAGGTTTCGCGGGCCTGCTTTTCTCTGGCCAGCTGATCCTCCGCCGATTTCTGGCCGGGCGGCGCATCTTTGGACAGCAGCAATTTGTCGGAGCCTGCGCTGGCAGGTTTTTGGTCTTCGACCACGGCTTGCACGCTGCCGCTTGCAACGCGCTGCGCAGGCGCGACATCGGTTTTGGGGGCTGCGGCGGCGAGCTTGCGGCGGAAGCTGTTGAAGTCGCGGCTTTGCGCAGCCAGGATTTGCCGTGCTTGCGCGGGGGGGACGGACTGTGCGGCCGCTTCGTCGGGCAATTGCAGCACGGCACCGGCCTTGATGCGGTTGGCATTGCCATCGATGAATGCGTTCGGGTTGGAGCGCAGCAAGGCGACGATCATCTGGTCCAGCGACACGCTCGCCGGGCGATGCGCTTGGGCGATGCGGCTGGCCGTGTCGCCGGGTCGGACCGTGACGCTTCCTGCGTCCGCAGGAGAGGCTGATGGGGATTGCACCGGGCGCTCGGGACCTCGAGCACCCAAGCTAGCCGTGCTGTCCTGGTCGGTGCCTGCGGCTGCGGCGCGCGCAGAGGGGCGGGCCGTTTGCGGCGATGGAATGGGTAGCTGTGCCGCCGCTGTGACTTCCGGGGGCGCCCGGCGCGATACCGGAGGGTCCAGCAGCATGGTATAGCTGCGCACCAATCGGCCCGCGTTCCAAGAAGCGTCGATCACCAGATCGAGAAAGGGCTCGTTCACAACGCGAGAGCTCGTCACTTCGAGGAAGGCGCTGCCATCGGGGCGGCGCTTCAGCACGATCTGTAAATCGTTCACCACGGCGGGAAACTCCACACCCTGGGCGCGAAAAACTTCTGCAGAAGCTGGACGCGTCTGCAGACTGCTCGCCTCTTCTTCCGTGATTTGGGGTAGATCGATTTCGGCGCGCAATGGCTCGCCAAGAGCCGACTTGACGCTCAAGCGCCCCATGGCAAGGGCCGATGCATCGCTGCTGTACAGGCCAAGCGACAGTGCGGCTGCCAAGGCAGAAAATTTCCAACGATGCATGGAGTTCATCAGCAGAAGTGGTGTGGTGTGGCGGTTTGCTTCTTGGACTTGGCGCTATCCATCGGGAGGAAGGCTTCCCCAGAACAACCAGGCTGCAAGAACCATAGCAGCAATGTATGGCGCTGGCAAGTCTGCATGGCGCCATGGGTTTGGCAAGCGTTGGTTGCCGTGCGTCAGGCGTGAGCAGGCGTTGTCAGCAGGCAACGCCTGGGGTAAACATCTGTATCGGCTTGCGCAGCGTAGCAACGGCGCATCAAGCCTGCAGCAGGATGCGCAGCATGCGGCGCAGCGGCTCGGCGGCGCCCCACAGCAACTGGTCGCCAATCGTGAAGGCGCCCAGGTATTCGGGGCCCATCGCGAGCTTGCGGATGCGGCCCACGGGGATGGTGAGGGTGCCGGTCACGGCCACGGGCGTCAGTTCCTGGAGCGTGGCTTCGCGGTGGTTGGGCACGACTTTGACCCAGGCGTTGTCGGCGGCGATCATGGCCTCAATGTCGGCTACGGGCACGTCTTTTTTCAGCTTGAAGGTCAGTGCCTGGCTGTGGCAGCGCATCGCGCCCACGCGCACGCAAAAGCCGTCGACGGGCACCGCGGGCGTGTCGAAGCCCTCACCCTGGCCCAGAATTTTGTTGGTTTCGGCCATGCCCTTCCATTCCTCGCGGCTCATGCCGTTGCCCAGGTCCTTGTCAATCCAGGGAATCAGGCTGCCGCCCAGGGGCACCTGGAAGTTGGCGGTCTCGGCAGGCGTGAGGGCACGCTGCTTGGCGATGACCTTGCGGTCGATTTCGAGGATCGCGCTCTTGGGATCGGCGAGCAAGTCACGCACCTCGGCGTACAGCGTGCCGTATTGGGTCAGCAGTTCGCGCATGTGCTGCGCGCCGCCGCCGCTTGCGGCCTGGTAGGTTTGCGTGCTCATCCATTCGACCAAGCCGGCCTTGTAGAGCGCGCCCACGCCCATGAGCATGCAGCTGACGGTGCAGTTGCCGCCGATCCAGTTGTTGCCGCCCTTGGCCAGGGCATTCTGGATCACGGGCAGATTCACCGGGTCGAGCACGATCACGGCGTCGTCCTTCATGCGCAGCGTGCTCGCCGCGTCGATCCAGTGGCCCTTCCAGCAGCTACCTACGAAGTAGACCAGCACATAAACA
>CAVPUD010000085.1:0-26171 GCA_963708545.1 uncultured beta proteobacterium
ACGCACCTTGGCGTATTCGACCGACATGGTCATCGCACTCTCGATGCCACCGACCACTTCCGCCGCCAGCAACGTCTTTGCCACATCCAGTATGCGCGGCACCGGCGCATCGCCGTTCGCGCCGGCCAGGGCAGTAGGGGCACAGCATCGAAGGTCAGGGTGGCGATGGGCCGGGTGATGTCCAGGGTTTCGACCCGCGTGCGGGTGAGACCGGCAGCAATACCGTCGACCACATACAACTCAGGGTCGGCGGAGTGGCCTGGCGGCAGAGCAAGCACGAGCACGGTATCGGCACTGTGGCCGTCTATCACATGAGTCTTGGTCCCGGTCAGCGTGACCACGTCGCCCGCTGCTGCCGCTCGCATGGCCACTGCGCCAAAGCCGTCAACGCAACCGGGTTCATTGACGGCGGTCGTCACCGTACGGGTGCCCGCAGCGATCTCTGGAAGCAGGTCTTTCTTGTGCTCCTGGCTGCCCGCGAGCATGATCGGCACGACGCCGAATGCGACGGTCGCAAACAGCGGGCACGATACGACGCCGCGCCCGAGTTCCTCCATAGCGATGGCCGCCTCGACCATCGTCGCTGCCGCCCCGCCGTACTCCTCCGGTATGAGCAGGCCCGCCAAGCCGAGTTCCCGACTCATGCGCGACCACAGGTCGCTGTCGTACCCCGCCGCGGTCGTAACCGCCTGGCGAACCCTAGACGGCGGCGTCACTACGGTCACGAACTGCCGCACCGTCTGACGGAAGTCGTCTTGTTCGGGACTGAGCGCGAAATCCATGGCACCTCTCCTCAAGCCGGTTGCTGTCGAAATCTTACTTCGGCGAGACTGCGATACTGCACGGCACGACGACGCAGAATCTACTGCCCGACGACCCCTGGGCCTCTCACTGTCTACCACTTTCCTGTGTTCTTTGACCCGTTTTCGGGTCCATGAGCAGATTCATCGCGAAGTTCTGCTCGCGGTTGCGCGTGGTCACGCCCCAGACGGCGTTTTTGGGCGAGCCGTAGTCGGTGAGCGTCTGTAGCACGGCGCTTTTGTCGCGGATCTCGATCACGCGCGCGAACAGGCTGGGCTCACCCGGCGCCTCGAAACAGACGAACTGGTTGATCAGCAGCTGCGCTGCCAGCGGCCCGCCGATGCGGTAGTAGGTGTGCGCGCCGTTTTGCCAGCTTTCAATGTGTTTGCCCGCGCGGCTCCAGAAGTCGGGCGCCAGTGCGAGCACGCCGGCGTAGAGCAGGTCGCCGTCCTCGAGCACCTTGTCGTTTTGGTAGTCCTCGGCGGTCAGGCCCAGCGCACGCGCCTTGACGCGCATGTTGATGTCTTTGGAGACCAGCACCACCTCGCGCGGCGCGTGCAGCTTGCGCAGCGCCTCGACCACACCGAGGATCTGGTTGTCGGCCTTGCCCGGTGGCAGGCTGGTGGGCAGCGGGTAGTCGAGCGGCGCGGTCTGGAAGAACAAATGCCCTTTGGCCGTGCGCTGGCCCGTGGCGTCGAGGCGCAGGCCCAGCGCCATGTCGCCCGCGTGCAAAGCGGCCAGCGCGTCCAGCGTGCGGCTGGCCTGGCGGCCGTTGCGCGCGACCTCGGTCGTGCCCTTTTTGTGCGCGTCCAGCTCTTCGAGCACGATCATGGGCAGGAAGATGTCGTGCTCCTCGAAGCGAAACAGGCTGCTCGGGTCGTGCAGCAGCACGTTGGTGTCGAGCACGAAGAGCTTGCTTGGGCCCGCGGGGCGACGTTTTTTCGGTGCGGGTGCGCTCGCGCTTGTCGGCGCCTTGGTGGCGGAGGGGGTATGCGCCGATGGTTCCTTGCGGCTGCTCGGGCGCGCAGCGCGCGCGCGGGGGGCGGCGGGCGTTGGCGCGGTTTCAGACGCGCGGGCTGCAATGGGCGTCACGGGCGCAGCGGGTTGCACTCCTGGTGCGGTGGCTGGCACGAGTTGCAGGGCGGGGATTTTTTCGGCATGTGCGGTAGCGCGCACGGCCGCGGGGGCTGGGGCCGGGGTAGCCAGGGTTTCAGGGGTCAGGCGGTCAGCGCGGCGGCGCGGGGCAGGGGGCAGGGGCATGGTGGATAAAAAGGGAGAGAGCGCAAAAAACAAAAAGCCGCCAGGAAACCCCGGCGGCTGGAAGGAGGAAAGGACGCAGAGCAATGCTCAAGTGCATCAAGTCATTATGCCTACGCTTCGTGAACTTGCTTGCAAGAAAAAAGACTCAGGCGGCTTTCTTGTTAAGCGCCTTGATGGCCTTGACGGCCTTGAGCACTTCATCGACATGGCCGGGCACCTTGATGCCGCGCCACTCTTGCAGCAGCACGCCGTCGGGGCCGATGAGGAAGGTGCTGCGCTCTATGCCCTTGACCTTTTTGCCGTACATGATCTTGTTTTTGACCACGCCGAACATGTGGCACATTTTTTCTTCGGTGTCGGCGATGAGCTCGAAGGGCAGCTCGAGCTTGGCTTTGAAGTCTTCGTGCGACTTCATGTTGTCGCGCGACACGCCAAAGAGTGCCGCGCCGGCTTTGACGAAGTCCTTGTATTTGTCACGGAACTGCATGGCCTCGGTGGTGCAGCCCGGCGTGTTGTCCTTGGGGTAAAAATAAAGCACCAGGATTTGACCCAGGTGCGAGGTGTTGGATACCTTGATGCCGCCAGTGGCGTTGGCTTCGAATTCAGGCAGGAGTTTGTTGACAACGATCGCCATGGCTTTCAGTCTCTCTGGAGGTAGTCGTTGGAAAGCCGGGAGCACATACGAAGGCTGGAATTCGAGGCAGGAACCCAAAGCACCATCCCCCGGCCGTAACCCATAATTTTACCGCGGAAAGCCTTGTGCACAACTCGACTGTGATTAGTAGTGTCCCCTTTGCCCCGATTACAAATGTCCTCCTGGGTTGGATGGAGATGAGCGACGGAGCAAGCGAGAGTGATGTTGAGCGAGAGGGAAGTGGATCGGCTGGCGGTGATCAATTGGGTGGTGGAGGGTGGATCGACGCAAGCGTTGACGGCATAGCCATCATCCCGCGTCCTCATGGTTCAATGAGGGGCAAATAGCGGCTGTGCAACAGTGGGCATGGACTTCAGAATGTCGGGCGCTCGAGGTGCATCTCCTGCAAGATGGTGGTGGCGATTTCCTCGATCGACTTCGTTGTAGTGGAGAGCCAGCGTATGCCTTCCCTGCGCATCATGGCCTCGGCCTCGGAAACTTCGTGGCGGCAGTTTGCCAGGCTGGCGTATTTGGAGTGGGGGCGGCGCTCGTTGCGCACTTCCGCGAGGCGTTCGGGCTGGATGCTCAGGCCAAAGATTTTTTTCCGGTAGGGCAAAAGCGCTTCGGGAAGCTGGCGGCGTTCGAAGTCTTCGGGGATCAGCGGATAGTTTGCGGCCTTGATGCCGTATTGCATCGCGAGGTACAAGCTGGTGGGGGTTTTGCCGCTGCGCGAGACGCCCACGAGGATGACGTCGGCGTTCGCGAGATCGCGTTTGCTCTGCCCGTCGTCGTGCGCCAGGCTGTAGTTGATGGCTTCGATGCGCTGGGCGTATTCGCGGCTGCGGCTGACGTTGCTGAAGCGGCCCACGCGGTGGTGTGACTTGATGCCCAGTTCTTGCTCCAGCGGGTTGACGAAGGTGCCGAACATGTCCAGCAGCATGCCTTTGCAATGATTCTGGAGGACGCCGAGCACCTCCATATTTACGAGCGTGGTGAAGACGATGGGGCGCTTGCCCTCCAACTCGCCCGTGTGGTTGATTTGCCGCACCGCCTGGTGCGCCTTGTCCACAGTGTCGATGAATGGCAGGCGCACGAAGCGCAGCTTGAGTTCGAACTGGGCGAGGATGGCTTTGCCGAAGGTTTCCGCGGTGATGCCGGTGCCGTCGGACACGAAAAAGGCGGTGCGAGAGTGCATGGATGGTTCCTTGGGATTGGCTTGCGATGCAGACCTACAATGGCGCCCATTATCTGATCGACCCGCGCAGACAAGACTGTGCCGATGTGCGTGTGTCGCGACCTGAATTTTTCCCAGACATTCAATGCGCCATCCAACCCAAAGAAGAACCAAAGCGGTGGCGGATGTCTGCGAGTGCGTGCGGCCCCGGCGTTGCCCGGGGGCCCGGTCCGGTTTATCAACTTTGGAGTATTCCCATGTCAGCACGTTTCAGTTCGGAGGCCTTGGTCGTACCGTTTGAAAACCTCAGGATGACCGACGTCGCCATCGTGGGCGGCAAGAATGCCAGCCTTGGCGAGATGATTTCGCAATTGCCCCATGGGGTGCGCGTGCCTACGGGCTTTGCCACCACGGCGCACGCCTATCGCGAGTTTTTGCGCCATGCGGGCCTGGACCAGCGCATCAATGCGCTGCTGGACGCGCTGGACGTGGACGACGTGCGTGCGCTGGCGAAGACCGGGGCCGAAATCCGTGCCATGGTCGAGGCGCAGCCCTTTCCTGCGGAGCTCGAAAAAGCCATCGATGCAGCATTCGCGCGCCTGAGCGCCGACCATCCCGGCGCATCGTTTGCCGTGCGCTCCTCTGCCACGGCGGAAGACTTGCCGGATGCCTCGTTTGCCGGGCAGCAGGAGACCTTTCTCAATGTCATCGGCTTGGCCGAAGTCAAGCACAAGATCAAGGAAGTGTTTGCCAGCCTCTACAACGACCGTGCCATCAGCTACCGCGTGCACAAGGGCTTTGCGCATTCTGAGGTCGCCCTGTCGGCGGGTGTGCAGCAAATGGTGCGCTCGGACATTGGGGCCTCGGGGGTGATGTTCACCATAGACACCGAATCTGGTTTCGAGGACGTGGTGTTCATCACGAGCAGCTATGGTCTGGGTGAGACGGTGGTGCAAGGTGCCGTCAACCCGGACGAGTTTTACGTGCACAAGCCGATGTTGCGCGCGGGCAAAAAGGCGCTGATCCGGCGCAACCTGGGCAGCAAGCTGATCCAGATGGTGTTTTGCACGCCCGAAGAGAAGGCCCAGACGGGCAAGCTCATCAAGACCGTGGAAGTGCCGGCCGAGCAGCGCAACCGCTACTCGCTCACCGACGACGATGTATTGCAGCTGGCGCACTACGCGCTATTGATCGAGGAGCACTATGGCCGCCCCATGGACATCGAATGGGGCAAGGATGGCGTGGATGGCCTGCTCTACATTTTGCAGGCCCGCCCCGAGACCGTGAAGAGCCAGGCCAAAGGACAGGTCGAGTTGCGCTACAAGCTCAAAGGGCATGGCGCGGTGCTGGTGGAAGGGCGCGCGATCGGGCAGAAGATTGGCACCGGCCCGGTGCGCGTGGTGCACAACCTGCACGAGATGGACAAGGTACAGCCTGGCGACATCCTCGTCACCGACATGACGGACCCGAACTGGGAGCCGGTGATGAAGCGCGCAAGCGCCATCGTCACAAACCGCGGCGGACGCACCTGCCATGCGGCAATCATCGCACGCGAGCTGGGCATTCCGGCCGTGGTGGGCTGTGGTGACGCCACCGAGCGGCTCAAGGACGGCATGCTGGTCACCGTGAGCTGCGCCGAGGGCGACACGGGCCGCATCTACGACAGCCTGCTCGAGACCGAAGTCACCGAAGTGCAGCGCGGCAGCATGCCCGAGATTGCCACCAAAATCATGATGAACGTGGGCAACCCGCAGCTCGCTTTCGACTTTGCCCAACTGCCCAACGAGGGTGTGGGGCTGGCGCGCCTGGAGTTCATCATCAACAACAACATCGGCGTGCACCCCAAGGCTATTCTTGACTACCCCAACATCGACAGCGACCTGAAGAAGGCCGTCGAGTCCGTGGCCCGCGGCCATGCGAGTCCGCGCGCCTTTTACGTGGACAAAGTGGCCGAGGGCGTGGCCACGATCGCGGCGGCGTTCTGGCCCAAGCCGGTCATCGTGCGCCTGTCCGACTTCAAGAGCAACGAGTACCGCAAACTCATCGGCGGCAGCCGCTACGAGCCCGAGGAAGAAAACCCTATGTTGGGCTTCCGTGGTGCGGCGCGCTACCTCAGCGCGGACTTCGGCGAGGCGTTTGCGATGGAGTGCGAGGCGCTGCGGCGTGTGCGCACCGAGATGGGGCTCGTGAACGTGCAGGTCATGGTGCCCTTCGTGCGCACGCTGGGGCAGGCCGAGCGCGTGGTGCAGCTGCTTGCGCGGCACGGCCTGGAGCGTGGCAAGGATGAGCTCAAGCTCATCATGATGTGCGAGATTCCGAGCAATGCCATCCTGGCGGAGCATTTTCTGGAATTTTTCGACGGGTTTTCGATCGGCTCCAACGACTTGACCCAACTCACGCTGGGCCTGGATCGCGACTCGGGGCTGGAGTTGCTCGCGCAGGATTTCGACGAGCGTGACCCTGCCGTCCAGGCGCTGATCCACCAGGCCATCCGGGCTTGCCGCGCCCAGGGCAAATACATAGGCATTTGCGGCCAGGGCCCGAGCGACCACCCGGATTTTGCGCAGTGGTTGATGCAGGAGGGCATTGCCTCGATCTCGCTCAACCCGGACAGCGTGATCGCCACCTGGCAACAGCTGGCTGGCTGATGCCATGGCGGGGCGCCGCGTTGCGAGCAGGTGAGACGGCGCGGCAGCAAGGATCTTGCATGAAATGCCGGTGAACGCGAGTCCCGATCCTGCAGAGCCGCTGCCGCTGCCGCCGCAGCTGCACGATCTGCAGCACCCCTGGCTCAAGGCTGCACTGCTGCTGCTTTGGGCTGCGGTAGCGTTTGGCGTGCCTTTCTTTGCGCGCCAGTTGCAGGCTTGGACGACGGGGCCGTGGCCGCTGGGCTACTGGCTCGTGGCGCAGGGGGCCGTGCTGATGTTCATAGCCATCGTGGTCTTTTATGCCTGGGCGATGAACCACTTCGAGCGCCAGGACCCAGGCAGCGCCACAGCGGGCGCCGCATCCGAGGCCCCCGGGGATGGCGCGCGCCATGGCTGAACGGGGGAAAAACGGTCGCTGGCGTCTGCACCGGGCCCTGGCTTGGTATGTGTTGTGCGTGCTGGGCGTGCTCGCACTGATGGCATGGGCCGAGCACCACGGGTTTTCACGCCAGTGGATAGGGCCGGTATTTCTGTTTGGCAGCATCATGGTCTATGCCGCCATAGGCGTGCGTGGACGCACCACGGACGCCGATGAGTATTACGTGGCCGGGCGGCGCATTCCGCCCATGTTCAATGGCATGGCGGCCGCGGCCGACTGGATGAGCGCGGCCTCGTTCATCAGCCTCTCGGGTGCCTTGTATTTGCAGGGGTTTTCGGGCTCGCCGGGGCAAACTGGCGGCCTTGCGTACCTGCTTGGCTGGACGGGCGGGTTTTGCCTCGTGGCCATGCTGATTGCGCCGCAACTGCGTGCGCTGGAGCTCTACACCGTGCCGGATTTCTTCCAGCTGCGTTTCGGCGGGCGCTGGCCACGCATCCTGGCGGCGTGGGCCGCGGTGCTATGTTCGTTCACCTATGTGGTCGCGCAGATTTACGGCGTGGGGCTGATCGCCTCGCGCCTTACGGGCGTGCAGTTCGAGATCGGCATTATGCTCGGACTCGGCGGCGTGCTGCTGTGTTCGTTCCTCGGTGGGATGCGGGCCATTACCTGGACGCAGGTCGCGCAGTACGTCGTTCTTTTGCTCGCTTTTTTGATACCCGTGTCGTGGTTGTCGTACCAGCAATTGGGCAATCCCATGGCGCCGTTGGTGTATGGGGCGCAGATCGGCAAGATTGCCGAACTCGAAGGGCAGTTTCTTGATTCCCCTGCCGAACGCGAGGTGGCGCGCGCCTATTTGCAGCGCGCGCTGGACTTGCAGCAGCGCCTGCGCGACGTGGACGGCGCGCTGCAACGCGAGCGCGAAAAGGGCAGAGTGCAGATCCAGGCCCTGCGCGCACAGAACGCTGACGTGGAGCAGATCGTGCGCGCGAGCCAGGCGCTCGCGGCGCTGCCGCGCGATGCGGCGCAAGCGCGCGAACGCTGGACGCGCGAGATGCGCGAGAGCTTCGAGCGTGCGCGTCCGCTCGGCGGGCTGCCGCCGCACAGCCAGGCCTTTGCCGGCAATCCTGAGGGCACGCCCCAGGAACAAGAGGAATACGCACTTTCGCGCCGTAATTTTCTGGCGCTGATGTTCTGCCTCATGGTCGGCACGGCCGGCCTGCCGCACCTGCTGACGCGCTACTACACCGTGCCCTCGGTCGCAGCGGCGCGCACCTCGGTCGCCTGGTCGCTGTTTTTCATCGCCTTGCTGTACCTGAGCACGCCCGCGCTCGCGGCTTTGGTGAAGTTCGAGGTGATGCAAAACCTCGTGGGCAGTCACTTCGACGCCTTGCCGCACTGGATGGCGCAGTGGGCGCATGTCGATCCTGCCTTGCTCTCGGTGGAGGACATGAACGGCGACGGCATCGTGCAGTTCGGCGAGATCCATCTGGGCGCCGACCTCATCATGCTCGCCACGCCGGAAATCGGTGGCTTGCCGTATGTGGTCTCGGGGCTCGTTGCTGCGGGTGGTCTAGCGGCGGCCTTGTCCACGGCGGATGGCTTGCTGCTGACCATCAGCAATGCGCTGGTGCGCGATTTGTATTTTCATGGCGACAAAAAAGCGCGGGCCTCGTCCGAGCAGCGCGTGATCCTGAGCAAATTCGCCCTGCTGGCGGTAGCCCTGGCGGCGGCCATGGTGGCCTCGCTCAAGCCCGCGGAAATTCTGCCCATGGTGTCTGCCTCGTTTTCGCTCGCCGCGTCGGCTTTCGTACCGGCCCTGGTCTTGGGCCTGTTTTGGCGCGGCATGACGCGGCAAGGGGCCGTGGCTGGCATGCTCGCAGGTTTTGGCCTGACGGCTTACTACATGCTTGCACAGCTGCCTGTGCTGCGCGCCGGGGGCGTGTTGCCGCGCTGGCTGTTTGCCGATGGCCTGTGGTGGGGCATAGAGCCGTTGGCGGCAGGGGTGTTCGGCGTGCCGGTCGGTTTCGTCGTGGCCGTGGGGTGGAGCTGGTGGCTCCGGTTCGCCAGGCGGTAGTCGGCGCTGCGCCTTCCATGGGATGGCGCACTGGTCATGGAAAGCACCGATGAACGCGGGATCATGGCGGTGAGAAACTGCTTCGATGACGTTCCTGTCATCAACGACACGCTCGGGCGCGCTCAACTGCCGGATTTAGGATCATTGGAATACCGGCAACACCGTACATTTCTCTTTTTTCGTCGGGAAAACCATGGCTCTCAGCAAAACGCCGGCAGGTTTGGCGGCACTCAAGGACCGGCATGGCAGCCTCACGCCACGTCAGCGGACGGCTTTCATCCTGTTCGATGGCAAGCGGAGCACCGAAGAGGTGCTGGCGGCCACGGCGGCCATGGGGATCACGCAGGCCGATGTGCAGGCCATGTTGGAGCAGGGGCTGCTCTGCGCGGCGGAGGGCTTTTCCGAAACGGTCCCGGCTGCATCGGCGGTGGTTTCACCGGGCGAGACGCCTGCGTCAGTGCCGCATGAAGCAGTGGCAACGCAGAGCAGCCAAGCAAGCGGCCGCTCCGACATGGAGCGCTATCAGGCGGCCTATCCGATTGCCATCCAGCTGACGGCGGGGCTTGGTTTGCGCGGATTCCGTTTGAATCTGGCCGTGGAGAGTGCGAGCGGTTATGCCGATCTGGTGGCGCTGGCACCCAAAATTCGTGACGCCGTGGGCGACGCCAAATACGCTGCCTTGGGGCGCGCCTTGTTCGATTGAAATCGTGGCACTTGCGGCACCGGACTCTGCGCGGCACGTGATGGGTGGCCGTGGCGTAGCTTGTGCTGCCTCCCGTGAGGGCGCTGCCGTTATTTTTTCGCCCGTGCCGCCGCCCAGCGCGTGGCGAAGGCTTGCACATCGCTCAGGCGCTTGACCAGGTCTGCACCCGAAGCGGTGAGGAAGTAGCCGCCGCTGCCGTGGTCCAGCAAGCCGGCTTCGCGCAGGTCTTTGATGCGGGTGTTGAGCGTATTCGGGGTGATTCCGCCCACGCTGTCTTGCAAAAGACGAAAGGTCTGCGGGTGGCCATCACGCAAGGCCCAGAGCACGCGCAAAGCGTAGCGGGATTCGAGCAAGTCAAACAACTGGCTGATGGCGGGTTTTTCTTTGGCGCTCATGGCGGCATCTCCTCGCGGGTATCGGGCGGAATGGAATCGAGTGCAAGAACTATAGCGCGAATTCCATTTCGCTACACGTTTGGTAGCTCTGCAAGGGCGCGCACTGTGCCCTTATGGGTGGATGAGAAGGCAAATGGCGGGATGGAACTGCCTTCTCGGTCGAGAGCGCTTGGCCAGGCATGCCCGACGGAGCCCCCGTGCCCGAGCGCGCGGCATCGCGGGGGATGCTGCGCGCTCAGGCGGGGTGTGCTGCTGGCGTCAGAACCGGTGCACCATCCCCAGCACGAATGCGTTGACCGAATGGTTCGGGATGCTGACGTTGGTTTGCGGATTGCCGTAGATCGGCAGAATCGGCGCATTGCCGTTGCTCGTGTGGGTCGCGGTGAAGTAGGCGTTGGTGCGCTTGGAGAATGCGTAGTGCGCGCTCAGCACCGTTTGCTTGCTCTTGGTGTCGGTCCAGGTTTCCTTGACTTCGCCGTACTGGGCGCCGAGTCTGAATTGCGGCGTGATGGCGTAATTGCCGCCCACGGTCCACATCTTGGAGTCGATCCAGACGGCGTTGGCGGCGCCGCCCTTGTTGCTGGCGGTGCGGCCATCGTCGTTCTTGACTTCGTCGTAGGCGGCGCTCAGGCGGAATTGGCCCACGTCGTACGAGCCCGAAACCATCCACCAGTCGATGTTTTTGCCCACGTCGGCGCGCGGATTGGCGGTGTTGGCGGCGTTGGCCGCGCCCTTGTCCTTGTTGTAGGTGCCCACGACCTTGAACGGTCCGCTGGTGTAGCTCAGCAGCCCGCCGTAGCCCGAGCCGGCGCTGTTGTTTTGAGGATCCTCGCCAAACACGTACTGCAGCGCAAAGTTGAACCCGCTGAACACGGGGCTGTCGTAGCGCACCATGTTGCTGTTCCAGTAGTCGTTGTTGATGCCCTGCGAGGCGGTCAGCGTCACGAGGCCGGTGTTCACGGCATTGTTGGGGAGGCCGTTGGCATTCACCAGTTGGGGCATGGCGGTGGCGGTGTAGTTGCGGCCCAGCATCACGCTGCCATAGCTTTCGCTCTTCATGCCCACATAGGCCGCGCGGCGAAACGTCACGTTCGAGACGGCCGGGTTGCCGGGCACGGTGGCGCCTGAACTGTTGGGGGTCGAACTGTCGCCGGTTTTCAGGCTGACCATGGATTCGAGGCCAAAGAGGGCGGCCATGCCGCCGCCAAGGTCTTCGCTGCCGCGCAGGCCCCACACCGAGGAATTGCTGGCATCGCTGTTGACCTTGGTCAGGCGGCTGTCCGCGTTGGCGCTGCGCGAAAAGCTGGCGATGCCAGCGTCCATGACGCCATAAAAAGTGACGCCAGGGGCTGTCTGGGCCTGGACGGACAGGGTGCCAGCGGCAAAGATTCCTGCAAGCTTGGCACCGTGGGAGATGAAGCGGGTGTATCTCATTGTTGCTATTGCTATCGAGCCATAAAAAAGCCGCACATTGCGGCGCGGGCGTGCGGGCTTGTGGCTGGCAGCGAGGCATGGCAGATCCGCTTGCCATGTGCCGACGCAGACCGGTATTGGTAAATACCCTTGCAAACCATGCACGGGGCGCGATTATCGTTCAAGTAAAACGGCCGGCCGAGAGGCCGGCAAATGGCGACGAAAAAAGCCACCAATGCAAGCGTGTCCTGCGCTGACTGCTCTCAAAATTGGTGATGTGAGTGGCCATGCCGGCCCCTTCGCCGCGCGCGGCTAGCCTGCGTGCGCGTATTCCTGCGCGAGCTCCTCGACGAGTTCCTGCACCGACTGCACGGCGTGCACGCCCGAGACGCTGTGCCCGGCGCTCCAGATGTCACGCCAGCGGCGCGGGCCCGCGCTGTGGTTGCCGTGGGCGCTGCCGCCGAACATCTGGTCGGCGGTGCTGGGCGTCACGGTTTCGTCGAGTCGGGCCGGGTCCAGGCCGTTGCGCACGATGGAGCCGATCAGCATGTTCGTGGGCAGGCCGCTGAACGCGCGCGTGAGCAGCACTTCGTCCAGGCTGGATGCGACCAGCATCTGCCGGTAGGCTTCGTCGGCCATGCTCTCGTGCGTGGCGATGAAGCGCGTGCCCATCGAGGCCAGGTCGCAGCCCAGCACCTGTGCCGCGCGCAGCGCCACGCCGTCGCTGATGCCGCCGGCGAGCACCAGCGGGCCGTCGTATTCGGCACGCAACGCACGCACGAAGGCAAACGGGTTGAGCCAGCCGGTCTGCCCACCCGCGCCCGCGGTGAGCAGCACCAGCCCGTCGGCCCCGGCCGCGATGGCCTTGCGCGCGTGCGCGAGCGTGGCCACGTCGGCCAGCACCAGGCAGCCTATGCCGTGCAGCGCATCGACCACGGGCGCGGGCGAGCCCACGCTGGTGATCACGACTTCCACGCCGTGGCGCAGCACGCAGGCGAGGTCTTGGGCAAGCCGCGGCGAGCGCATGATCAGGTTGGGGCAGAGCGGCGCGGCGTCGGGGTGTGCCGCCAGGCGCGCGCGGATTTCAGCCAGCCAGGCGTCGAGCTCTGCAGGGCTGCGCGCGTTCACCGTCGGAAAGGCGCCGATCACGCCGCTGCGGCACGCCGCGACGACCAGCTCTATGCCCGACACCTGCAGCATGGGCGCGGCAATCACGGGCAGGCGCAGACGGCGCGCGATCTGTGCGGGCAGGCGGGAAGGGGAAGAGGGCATGGGGCGATCCTTTTTGGCGGGTAGAGGCGGGTAGGGGCGGGGCTGGTGGGGTGGCGGCGGAATGGCGAGAGCTATCAAAAACGATAGCTATATGCGCTCATGCAGCAAGCGCAAAAGCCATATTTTGTTTGCAAACCATGGGGTGCGTCAGCAGCCCAGGGCTGCGTGCATTGTGCAATGCCCAGGATGCGCACTCGGATAGGCGATAACCCGCACATGCTTGCAAATTTTTGCATCTATCATGGCCCCGCGCTCCCCCATTGGGAGCGTGTTTTTTCTGTCCCCTCTTTATCGGTACCCCCATGGTCTCGATCGCTCTGCGCCGGCCCTACACCTTCATCGTCGTGGCGATGCTGATCGTGCTGGCAGCCCCCTTCGTGCTGCTGAAGATGGCCACCGACATCTTCCCGGAAATCAACATTCCGGTGATCAGCATCATCTGGAATTACACCGGCCTCGCACCGAATGAGGTGGGCCAGCGCATTGCCGGTCAGACCGAGCGCGCCCTGACCACGGTGGTCAGTGACATCGAGCACATCGAGTCCCAGTCGCTGTCGGGCGTGTCGGTGATCAAGATGTTTTTCCAGCCCACGGCGAACATCCAAACCGGGATGGCGCAAGCCGCGGCTGCCGTGCAGTCGCAGTTGCGCCAGCTTCCGCCGGGCATCACGCCGCCGCTCATCATCAAGTATTCGGCTTCGAGCATCCCGGTGATCCAGCTCGCGCTCTCCAGCCCCACGCTGCCCGAGAACCGCCTGTTCGACGCCACGGTGAACCAACTGCGCCCACAGCTCGTGACGATTCCGGGCACGGCGATTCCTTATCCCTACGGCGGCAAGACGCGCCTGATTTCGGTCGATCTGGACATCCCGGCGCTGCAGGCGCGCGACCTCGCGCCCAGCGACGTGGTCAACGCCGTGAATGCGCAGAACCTGATCCTGCCCTCGGGCACGGCCAAGATCGGCGCGATCGAATACAACGTGGCGATGAACAGCTCGCCCAGCGTCATCGAGGGACTCAACGACCTGCCCGTGCGCACCATCAACGGCGCCACGACCTACCTGCGCGACGTGGCGCAGGTGCGCGACGGCTTTTCGCCGCAGACCAACATCGTGCGCCAGGACGGCGTGCGCGGCGTGCTGCTGTCGATTTTGAAAAACGGCGGCGCCTCGACCATAGACATCGTGAACAACCTGCGCGCCATGCTTCCCCTGGCCGTGCAGACCATGCCGACGGACATCAAGGTGACGCCGCTGTTCGACCAGTCGGTGTTCGTCAAGGCCGCCGTCAAGGGCGTGGTGTTCGAGGCGCTGCTCGCGGCGGCGCTCACCGCGGCCATGGTGCTGGTGTTTCTGGGCAACTGGCGCAGCACGCTGATCATCGCGCTCACGATTCCGCTGTCCATCCTCGCGTCGATTCTGCTGCTCTACGTGCTCGGCGAGACGCTCAACCTCATGACGCTGGGCGGCCTCGCGCTATCGGTCGGTATTCTGGTGGACCAGGCCATCGTCACCATCGAAAACATCGAGCGCCACGTGGGCCTGGGCAAGTCCCTGCACGACGCGATCATGGACGGCGCGGGCGAGATCGGCTCGGCGGCGCTCGTGTCCACGCTGTGCATCTGCATCGTGTTCGTGCCGCTGTTTTTCCTCTCGGGTGTGGCGCGCTACCTGTTCACGCCCATGGCCGAGGCCGTGGTGTTTGCCATGCTCGCCTCGTACCTGCTCTCGCGCACCCTGGTGCCCACGCTCGTGATGCTGATGATGAGGGGCCACGCGGGGCATACGCCGCACGGTGACGAGGCGGGCGGCGCGGGCCAGCGCGCGAGCCTGCTGCAGCGCGTGTACCGTGCGTTTGACAGCCGCTTCGAACACGTGCGCCGCGCTTACGCGCTCGTGCTCTCGTCGGCGCTCTCGCACCGCGGGCGCTTCATCGCGCTGTTTCTGGGTTTTTGCGTGCTCTCGTGCGCGCTGTATCCGGTGCTCGGGCGCGACTTCTTCCCCAGCATGGACGCGGGGCAGATCCGCTTGCACATGCGCGCGCCCACCGGCACGCGCATCGAAGAGACGGCGCGCCTGGCCGACGCGGTCGAGGCCGAAATCCGCCGCATGATTCCGCCAGCCGAGCTCGAAACCATCCTCGACAACCTGGGCGTGCCCAACAGCGGCATCAACCTGTCGTACAGCAATTCGGGCGTGATCGGCACCATAGACGCCGAGCTGCTCATGGCGCTGAGCGAGGGCCACCGGCCCACGCAGGAATACGTCACGCTGCTGCGCGCCGAGCTGCCCAAGCGCTTTGCGGGCGTGGAGTTCTTTTTCCAGCCCGCGGACATCGTCACGCAGATTCTGAACTTCGGCCTGCCTGCGGCCATCGACATCCAGTTCAGCGGCAACGACATGGAAGGCAACGCGCAGCTTGCGGCCAGCTTGGTCAAGCAGATTCGCAAAATCCCCGGCGCGGTCGATGCCCACGTGCACCAGCGCCTGGACGCGCCCGCGCTCAGGCTGCAGATGGACCGCTCGCGCCTGCAGCAGGTGGGCTTGACGGCAGCGAACGTGGGGCAGAACGTGCTGATCGCGCTCTCGGGCAGCTCGCAGACCGCGCCCGCGTTCTGGCTCAACCCGAAAAGCGGCGTGGTCTATAACCTCGCCGTGCAGGCGCCGCAGTACCAGATCGGCTCGCTCGATGCGCTGCTCAACGTGCCCGTGAACACCGGTGGCAGTGCGCCGCAGCTGCTCGGCAACCTCGTCGATGTGCGGCCCGCGCGCCAGCCCGCCGTGGTGTCGCACTACAACATCGCGCCCGTGATCGACGTGTTCGTGAGCGTGCAGGGCACTGACCTGGCCAGCGTGGCCGCGCAGGTGCAAAAGCTCGTCGATGCCGTGCGGCCCAAGCTCGCGCGCGGCAATCAGGTACAAACGCGCGGTCAGGTGCAGACCATGCAGTCCTCGTTCCTGGGCCTGGGCGTGGGGCTGGCGATGGCGATCGTGCTCGTCTATTTGCTCATCGTCGTGACCTTCCAGGCTTGGCTCGACGCGGCCATCATCATCACGGCGCTGCCTGCGGCGCTCGCGGGCATCGCGTGGATGCTGTTCCTCACCGGCACCACGCTCAGCGTGCCGGCGCTCACGGGCGCCATCATGACCATGGGCGTGGCCACGGCCAACAGTATCTTGCTGGTGTCGTTCGCGCGCGACCGGCTGCTCGCGGGCATCCCGCCGCTGTCGGCCGCGCTCGAAGCCGGCGCCACGCGCATCCGGCCCGTGCTCATGACGGCGCTGGCCATGATCATCGGCATGATCCCCATGGCCCTGGGCCTGGGCGAAGGCGCCGAGCAGAATGCGCCGCTCGGGCGCGCCGTGATCGGCGGCCTGCTGCTGGCCACCGTGTCCACCCTGTTTTTCGTGCCCGCGGTGTTCGCCGCCGTGCACAGCTGGCGTGCCAAGCGCGCGGGGCATGCCCAAGGCACGGGCCCCGCAGCGCTGCCGCCCGCCAGCGCATAAGAAAGTTCAGACATGACCGAACAACGCCACGCGGCAATGGCCATCCACCCGCTCGAAACCGAAGGCACCGGCCACCACGACTTGCTCAAGCGCCAGCAGATGGTGCGGCGCACGCGCTCGATCATTGTGGTCGTCGCCTTGCTGCTGCTGCTAGGCGCGGCGCGCACGCTTTACCAGCGCCACGCCAACGGCAGCGTGCTCGAAAAAGTCGCAGCCGAGCAATCCACGCAGTACGTGCTGACCACCACACCCACTTTGCCGCAAAAAGGCCAGACGCTGACGCTGCCGGGCACCTTGCAAGGCTATGTGCAGGCATCGATCGCCGCGCGCGTGAGCGGCTACCTCAGGCGCTGGACGCACGACATCGGCAGCCGCGTCAAGCAAGGCGAGCTGCTCGCCGAAGTCGAAACGCCCGAAATCGACCAGCAGCTTGCGCAAGCCATCGCCGCACGCGAGCAAGCCGCCGCGAGCCTCGCGCTCGCGCGCAGCACGGCGCAGCGCTGGGAGGCCTTGCGCCAAAAAGACGTGGTCGCGCAGCAAGACCTCGAAGAGCGCCGCAACGCCGTTGCCACGGCCACGGCCAACCTGGCAGCCGCCGAGGCCAACGTGCAGCGCCTGCGCCAGATGGAAGGCTTCAAGCGCGTGCTCGCGCCGTTTGCCGGCGTGGTCACGCGGCGCAACGTCGATGTGGGCGACTTGATCGACGCCGGCGCCGGGCGCGTGCTGTTCACCATGGCGCAGACCGACCCGCTGCGCATCTACGTCAACGTGCCGCAGTCCTACGCCAGCCGCATCCAGCCGGGTCAGCCCGTCGTCGTCACGCAAGCCGAGCTGCAAGGCAAAAGATTTGAAGGCAAGGTTGCGCGCACGGCAGGCGCCATCGACATCGCGACGCGCCAGATGCAGGTCGAAATCTCCCTGCCCAACCCCGACGGCAGCCTGCTGCCCGGCGCCTACGTGCAGGTCGAAGTGCCGCTGCCGCCGAGCAAAGTGCTCACCGTGCCCGAAAACGCGCTGCTGTTTCGCGCTGAAGGCACGCGCGTGGCCATCGTCGATGCGCATGGCAAGGTGCACCTGCAACCCGTCACGCTGGGGCGCAACTATGGCGGCAGCATAGAGGCGCTGAGCGGCCTGCAAGGCAAGGAGCAGCTCGTGCTCAACCCCTCGGACGCGCTCGCCGAGGGCGACACCGTGACCATCGTGCCGCCCAAGGCGGACGCACCCGAAGGCGCCAAGCCCAGCAAAAAGGAGCCGGCATGAGGGGCGCGCAAACGCAGCCCGGCACGCGCTCGGGGCGTCTGCGCAGCCTGCCGGGCCTGCGCTTTGGGGCCGTGGCGTGCGCCTGCGCCTTGCTTGCGGCCTGCGCCGTGGGGCCCGACTACCACAAACCCGAGGTCGCCGTGCCCGTGCGCTGGAAAGTCGAAGCGCCCTGGCGCGAGGCGCAGCCCGGTGACGCACTCGATAAAGGCCCGTGGTGGCAGCGCTTTGGCGACGCCGAGCTCAACGCGCTCGAAGACCAGGCGCTTGCAAGCAACCCCACGCTCGCGCTGGCTGCGGCGCGCCTCGCGCAGGCGCGTGCGCTCGTGGGCGTGAACTCGGCAGCGCTGTTCCCGCAGGTGGGCCTGACGGCGCGCGACGCGCGCCAGCGCATCTCGGCCAACCGGCCCCTGACCAATTACAACAGCCCCAATTACGCGACCACGCAAAACGACTACCTGCTGCAGTTCAACGCGAGCTACGAGGCCGACCTGTTCGGCCGTGTGCAGCGCGCCGTCGAAGGCGCGCAGGCGGCAGCGCAGCAGTCCGAGGCCGATTTGCGCAACACGCGCCTGCTGCTCACGGCCGACCTGGCGAGCAACTACTTCAACCTGCGCGCGACCGACATCGAGCTCGACGTGGTGCAGCGCTCGATCGACTGGCAGCGCCGCGCGCTCGACTTCGTCACCGCGCGCCACGATCTCGGCGCAGTCCCCGGCATCGACGTGGCGCAACAGCGTGCGCTGCTCGAGGGCACGCTCACGCAGGTCGAACTGCTGCAAAAGCAGCGCGCGCAGTACGAGCACGCCATCGCCGCGCTGATCGGCCAGCCCGCGCCCGACTTCGCCATCGGCGCAGCGGTGCAGCCCATCGCGCCGCCCGCCGTGCCGCTGGGCCTGCCTTCGGACGTGATCGAGCGCCGCCCGGATGTCGCCGCGGCCGAGCGCGCCATGGCCGCGGCAAATGCGCAGATCGGCGTCGCCAGGGCGGCCTTTTTTCCGAGTGTCACGCTGGGCGCGGCGTTTGGCGTGGACAGCAACCGCAGTTCCGTGCTGTTCGACGCGCCCAGCATGCTGTGGTCGCTGGGCGTGACGGCCGTGCAGACCGTGTTCGACGGCGGGCGCATCCGTGCGAACGTCGATTTCGCGCAGGCCGGCTACGAGGCCACCATTGCGACCTACCGCCGCGTGGTGCTCGCCGCGATGCAAGAGGTCGAAGACGGCATCACCGGCCTCTCGGCGCTCGAGCGCGCGAGCGCCCAGGCGCAAAGCGCCGTCGATGCCGCGCGCCAGGTGCGCACCATGGCTGCCTACCGTTACGAAGGCGGCGCCAGCACCTTCCTCGACGTGATCACGGCCCAGCAATCACTGCTCGCAGCCGAACGTCAGCTCGCCCAGGTACAAGGCCAGCGCCTGCAAACGGCGGTGTTTCTGGTCAAGGCGCTGGGTGGCGACTGGTGCGCGCCGCAGGCGCAGGGCGCGCAGGCGGCTTGCGTGTTCACTGCCGTGGCCACTCGACCAGGCAAAACAAACGCCACGCCATGATTATAAAAATAATAGCTGCTTACGAAGACTGGTAGAGCGCTAAGTGCCTTTTTCGCTTATAAAACGAAGTGCTCGATCAGGCGGGCCACGGCCCCGGGCTGGTCGTGGTGCAGCATGTGGCCCGCATCCGGCACCACCATGCGGCGGCAGTCGCGCACATGGCGCAGGCGCGCGTGGAATTCCTCCAGCGTGTAGGTGTCGCCCGACCACTTGCGCAAGCCGTTGTCGCTTGCCTCGACGACCAAGGTGGGCGCGCTGATGGCGGCATAAAGCGCCAGCACCTCCTCCACGCGCGAGCGGTAGGCGCCCACCACCTTGTGCGCCGGGTCGCCCAGGATGCGCCAGCGCCCGTCCTCGCCGGGCTGTGCCCAGTGGCGCGCGAGCCATCCGGCCTTGTCGGGGGAGAGGCGCGGATTGGTCTTGCTCAGGCGCTGCGCCACGCCCTCGGGGCCGTCGTAGCTTTGCAGCGCCATCTTGCCCTGGTGCAGCAGCTTGATCTCGTCCATCCACTGCGCATAGTGGGCCGGCGCGGTGCGCGGGTCGGCCGCGGGCATGCCGAAGCCTTCGAGGTCGATCAGGCGCCGGATGCGCGCCGGGCGCGCACCCGCGTAGTGCATGGCCACATTGCCGCCCATGCTGTGCCCGACCAGGTCCACGGGACGATCGCCCGCGAAATGGTCGAGCAAAAAGTCCAGATCGGCCAGGTAATCGACGAACAGATAGTGGTCGCACGGCGCAGGCGGCTTGCTCAGGCCAAAGCCCCGCCAGTCGGGCGCGATGATGGTGCGCGTGCGCAAAAAATCGGGCCCAAACGCATCGACCACGAACTGGTACGAAGCCGCCACGTCCATCCAGCCGTGCAACAGCACGAGCAGCGGCGCTTGATCATCAGCGCCCTCGCCCCACAGGCGCACGTGGTAGTCCAGAGTACGAACGCGCACGAAGGCGCTGCGGGAGGGGCGGAGGGCTTGGTACATCATGGGCTGGGATTATTTCGGATTGGCGTGCTCGCGCGTGTCGAACACGAAACAGCTTAGCGCGCGAATGTGTGGGCGATTCCTTACACTGATAGTTAGTTGCGCAGAGTGGCGATTTTCCCCTCAGCGCTGCGCTGCCCTGTGCTTTGAAAAAGAGAGCGCCTCACGCCCATCAATAGCCGCCATGGCCAAGAAAACTGCACATGTCTCGGAAACGCCGGCCACCGCGCTGCTGCGCGCGCATGGGGTGCCGTTCAGCGAGCATATGTACGACTACGCCCCGCACGGCGGGGCCATGCACAGTGCGCAGGTGCTGGGGCTCGATCCGTTCATGGTGGTCAAGACGCTGGTCATGCAGGACCAGGATGCGCGGCCACTGCTCGTGCTCATGCACGGTAACCGCACGGTCAGCACCAAGCAGCTCGCGCGCCAGATCGGCGCCAAGGCGGTCGAGCCCTGTGATCCACAGGTTGCGCAGCGCCACAGCGGCTACCTCGTGGGCGGCACTTCGCCGTTTGGCACGCGCCGGCAGATGCCGGTGTATGTCGAGCAGAGCATTCTCGACTTGCCGCGCATCGTGCTCAACGGCGGGCGGCGCGGCTACCTCGTGGGTATGGAGCCGCAGGTGTGCGTGCGCCTGCTGGGCGCCACGCCGGTGCACTGCGCCTTGGCCGAATAGCGCGCCGGCTTGCGGCGCACGGGCGAAGGGGCGGGCCAAGGGGCGGACCAAGGGGCGGGCCAAATTCGCGGGCCGCAAGAGCATGGGTCGGGTGTACGAGGCCGCTGCACGAGCCGTGGCGGCCAAGGCGCCTTGGCCTCCCCAGCTCAGCCTCTCAGGGCTGCGCCGTCTTGGCCGGTGCTTGTGCCTGGGTTTCTGGTTTTGCGCCGTCGCCCGGCTTGCTTTTGGTGCTGGCCTTGGCATCGCCCCAGCCGCCGCCCAGGGCACGGTACAGGTCTACATACGACGTGAGCAGCGTGGCGCGCGTCTGCACCACGGCCTGCTGCGCCGCGTAGTTGCTGCGCTGCGCGTCCAGCTCTTCGAGGTAGCTCGCGTAGCCGTTGCGGTAGCGGTTGCGCACCACGCGCAGGGCTTCGGTCGAGGCCTGCTCGCGCGCTTCGGTCTGCACCAGCTGGCGCTGCAGGGCGTCGATGGAGGCGAGCGCGTTTTCGACTTCGGCAAAGGCGTTGCGCACCGATTGTTCGTAGGCGAACACCGCCTGGTCGCGCTGCGCAGCGGCGACTTCGGTGCTGGCGCGCAGGCGGTTGCCTTGCAACACGGGCGTGAGGATGCTGCCGCCTATGCTCCAAAGCCGATAGGGCGCGTTGAACAGCTGGTCCCAGCTGAGGCCCTGCAAGGTGCCGGAAGCCGTGAGCTGCAGCGACGGCAGCAGCTGGTCGCGTGCGGCGGCGAGGCTGGCGTCGGCGGACACCACGCGCTGCTCGGCCTGGGCGATGTCGGGGCGGCGGCGCAGCAGTTCGGACGGCACGCCGCTGTCGATGGCGGGCAGGCGCAGCGCGCTCAGCTCGGCGCCGCGCGCCACGTCGCCGGGGTTTTCGCCCAGCAGCAGGTGCAGCGCGTTTTCCTGCAAGGCGACCGAGCGCTCGAGCGCAGGCACGGCGGCAGCGGCGGCGAGGTAGTCCGACTGGAACTGGATCCATTCGGCGCGCGAGTTGTAGCCCATGTCGAGCAGGTGCTTGGCGCGGTCGAGCGACTCCTTGCGTGTGGCCAGGGTCACCTGGGCGATGTGCAGTTGCGCGTCCAGGCTGCGCAGGTTCAGGTAGCCGCTCGCGGCCAGCGCGGCCACCGACAGGGCGGCGGCGTCCGGCGGCGTCCTGCTGGCCTTGCAGGTCGGCGAGCGCGGCGTCGCTCAGGCTTTGCAGCCGGCCCCAGAGATCGACTTCGTAGCTGGCCTGCACGCCGACCTGGTGCACGGTGGTGTCGGCAAAGCTGCCACTGGGCGTGCGCGCGCGGCTGCGCAGCACGGGCTGGGCGCTGCCGCTCACGGCGGGCGCCTGGGCCGCGCGCGCGATGTCCAGCCGCGCCTGGTATTCGGCCACGCGCGCGCGCGCCACGCGCAGGTCGGTGTTTTGCGCCAATGCGCGCGCCACCACGTCATCGAGCACCGGATCGCCAAACGTCTGCCACCACTGCACAGACACTTGTGCCGTGGCCGCGCTGGCAGGCGTGGGGCCTGCGGTGCCCGTGGTGTTGGGCGCGCGCCAGCCGCCGGGCATTTGCAGTGTCGATGGCGGCGCCGGCTGCGGCGGCAGGGTGCAGCCGGCGAGCAGCAGGGCGCACAGCAGACCCGATGCAAGGTGCTGCACCGATGCGAAAGGCTGCGCAGAGGCGAGGCGGCTCATGGCTTTTGCTCCGCCGGCGCTGTGGGTTGCGTTGCGGGCTGCGTTGCGGGTTGCGTTGTGGGCTGCGCTGCGCTGCCGGTAGGCTTTTTGGGCTGCGCCGCCGTGTCTATGCTCACCACCACGGACATGCCCGGACGCAGACGCTCGGCCAGCGGCTGGTCGGGGGCTATGGCGATGCGCACGGGGATGCGCTGCGCGATCTTCACGAAGTTGCCGGTGGCGTTGTCGGGCGGCAATACGCTGAACTCCGAGCCCGCCGCGGGCGAGATGCGCTCGATGTGCCCGTTGATGCGCGCGTGGTTGAGCGCATCGACGGTGAACCACGCCGGCTGGCCCACGGCGACGTTGGCCATCTGCGTTTCCTTCATGTTGGCGATGACCCACAAGGTCTGCGGCACGAGCGCGGTGAGCTGCGTGCCCGCTGTGACGTAGGCGCCCACGCGCACCGTCACCTGGCCCAGACGGCCGTCGCGTGGGGCGCGGATTTCGGTGTTGGCAAGGTCTATGCGCGCGAGCTGCAGCGCCGCCTGCGCGTTCGCGACGGCTGCTTCGAGCGCGGCGCGGTTGACTTCCACGGTGCGCAAATTCTCCTGCGCGATGCGCAGCGCGGCGTCGGCCTGCGTCACGCCCGCCGTGGCCTGGGCGTGCGCGGCGAAGGTCTGGTCGCGCTCGCGCTCCGAGAGCGAACCGTCGGCTACCAGGGCCTTGATGCGGCGCCAGTCGGCTTCGGCCTTGAGCGCCTGGGCATGCGCGCTTTGCACCCCGGCCTTGGCTTGGGCGATCACGGCCTCGGCACTGCGGCGCTGCTGCTGGGCGTTGGCGAGCGCCGCCTTGGCCGTGGCGACTTGCGCCTCGCCCTGCGCCACGCGCTGGCGGTAGATGCGGTCGTCGATCTTCACGAGCAGCTCGCCGTGGCGCACGCTCTGAAAATCCTGCACCGGCACATCGACCACATAGCCGCTCACCTGCGGGCTGATCAGGGTGACCTGGCCGCGCACCTGGGCGTTTTCGGTGCTTTCGATGGGGGTGGTGAAGGGCGGCAGGCCCCAGGCGTAGAGCACCACCAGCACGCCTGCGAGGGCGATGAAGGCGAAAACGAAGGCCATGATCAGGCGCTTGCGGTTTTCTGCGGGCGTGACCGGCGTCGATGGACTGGGGGGTACGGCCGGTGGTGGTGCCGCAGCGGCAGGGGCGGCTGCCGAGGGCGCAGTGGCTGCGGCGGGAGAAGAGGAGGGTGGGTTGCTCATGTTTGTAGTGTGGAAATGATTTTGGGGCCGAGCAGGAAAGGGATTGACCAAGGTCAGCGGGCCGCCGCTGCAGCCGGCACGGCCTTGGGCTTGTTGAGGCGCAGCCACAGGGCTTGCGCCAATACGAAGAACAGAACCAGTGCGGCAATGGCCGCGACGAGCAGGAAGACGTCGTTGTAGGCGCGCACGTTGGCCTCGCGCGTGGCCGCTGCGGCCAGGCTGGCCATGCCCTGCACATTGTTCAGCACCGGATCGGTGGTTGTGTGGCTGTAGAGGCTGCTGCCCTGGTGGATGCGTGCGGCGACTTGCGGCTCCAGCAGGCTCAGGTGCTCGACGATGTGGCTCGAGTGGAATTTTTCGCGCCAGCTCTGGAAGGTGCCGAGCATGGCTGAGCCGAGCAGACCGCCTACGTTCTGGCTGATGCCGAACAGTACGATGAAGCTGATCAGGTTGCGCGGCTGGGCAAGGATGCTGCCGATCTCGAGGAACATCACGGGCGCCAGAAACCAGGTGCCGCCAAAGGCCAGCAGGAACTGGCTCAGCACCATTTGCGCGGGCCGCGTGAGGTTGGTCGCGTGGGCGTCCATCCAGGCGCCGACGATGATCATGAGCAGCGACAGCACCACGGGCAGCATCAGGCGCTGCGGATTGAGTGTGAGGGCGCTGATGATGATGCCCGCCACTGTTCCGGCGAACATCGCATAAAACATGGGCTGCATGTGCTCCACGCCCAGCCCCATGGCCTGCATCAGCCCGACGGCGCCCGTGGTCGATTGCTCGGCGAGCACGAAGCGCACGAGGGCCATCAGCAAACCCATGCGCAGCATGCCGGGGCTGACCCACCAGCGCAGGTTGATGAGCGGGTTGGCGCGGTGGTGCTCATAGTAGATGGCCGTGGCCACGAGGGCGATGCCACCCGCCAGGGCCCAGCCTATCCAGGGCGTGTCGAACCACCACAGTGTGCGGCCCAGCGACAGCACCGCGCACAGCAGCGCCATGCCGGGGGCAAACAGCACGAAGGTGATGAAGTCGGCCTTTTCAAAGGTCTTGACGCGGTCGCCGGGCGGCAACTTGAGCAGCAGCACACAGCCCAGCGAGACCAGCGACAGGCCGAGCTCGAACAGATACAGCCCGCGCCACTGCGAAAACTCCAGCATTTCCACAGGCAGGATGCGCGCAAATGGCAGCGCCAGCGCCGTCAGGCTCACGCCGTAGGCCATGCCGCGCATGCGCCAGGCCGGCGGAAATCCCTGCAAGGTGTAGTAGATGCCCAGCGAACTGAGCGCCGCACCCGTCATGCCGTGGGCCGCACGCACGGCCAGGGCCGAGCTCAGGTCGTTGGCAAACAGATGGCCGAAAGTGATCAGGGCATACAGCACGAGAAAAACCTCGGTGAACAGGCGCAGGCCGAATTCCTGGCGAAATTTGACGAGCAGCAGGTTCATGGACACATTGGTCATCACATAGGCGGCTGGCAACCAGGCAATTTCCGCAGTGAAAACGCCCAAAGCGCCTTGCAGATTCTGCTGGTTGGCCGTGACGAGCGCATTGCTCAAGCCGCCCGTGAGCGTGATGATGAAGCCGACGATGGCGTAGGCCAGGCGTTTTGGGGGCGAATGCAGCGGCGTCGATGGCGAGCCGGGCATCATGGGCCGTTCGTGCGGCAGCCATTGGCGGGGGGCGAAAGGATTTTTCATGGAGACGCGAAAGCCAAGTGCGGCCATGCCTCCTCGACATCCCTCCCGGAGCATGGGGCCGCAGAATCAAACTATAAAAATGCGCAAACCGAAGATTTTTGCACAGACAATCTTTGTCATGTGCGTCATGTGCGCAAACGCGAGGACTTGCATGGCGAAAGCGACAAGCCTGCCCAAGGTGGGCGACTTCGCTTCTGCAACTACTGTGAGGCCCGGGTCAGGCGCTTGTACAGCGCCTGGGCGAGCAAAAATGCCAGCGTGGTTGCGGCAATGGCCGCCACGAGCATGAACACGTCGTTGTAGGCCAGCACGTTGGCTTCGCGCGTGGCGGCAGCGGCGAGCGCATTGGCGCCCTGCGCGTTGTCCAGTACAGGGTCGGTGATGACGCGCCTGTAGGCTGCCGCGCCTTGCTGCAGGCGGGCTGCGACTTGCGGCTCCAGCAGCACTCAGGTGCTCGACGATGTGGTTCGAGTGGAATTTTTCGCGCCAGGTTTGAACAGTACCCAGCAAGGCCGAACCAAAAAGCCCCCCCATGTTCTGGCTGATGCTGAACAGCACGGAAAAGCTCACCAGGTTGCGTGGCTCGGCGCGCACCGCGCCAAGTTCCTGCAGCATGGCAGGTGCCAAAAAAAGCGCGCCGCCAAAGGCCAGCAAGAACTGGCTGGTTTCCATTTCATAGGGGCGGGTGAGGTTGCTGGCATGCGCGTCCATCAGCGCGCCCACCATGATCATGGTCAGCGCGACGATGATGGGCTCGCTCAGGTGCTCGCGCTGGAGCGTGAGGGCGCTGGTGATGACGCCGGCGAGCGTGCCCAGCAACATCGCCATG
>CAVPUD010000086.1:0-35565 GCA_963708545.1 uncultured beta proteobacterium
GCGCCACGCTCTCGGACTTGCAGCAGGTCTGGGACAGCGTGAGCTGGAAAATCTGCCGCGCGCGCGACAACCCCGCGTGCGCCGACGCCGAGCACGCCGCCGCGGGTGCGGCGCACGACGGCGGCCTGCACGTGTACCTGCCCGAAAGTTTCAAGCAAAAAATGGCTGAAACCAAGGCGTATCAAGCACAAGCAGCTATTAACAAAGTAGCAATCGGCGGCGCACGCCCCAAGGTCGCGATCCTGCGCGAGCAAGGCGTGAACTCGCACGTCGAAATGGCCTGGGCCTTCGACGCCGCGGGCTTCGAAGCCTGCGACGTGCACATGAGCGACCTGCAAGCCGCTCGCGTGCAGCTCGCCGACTTCCAGGGGTTGGTGGCCTGCGGCGGCTTCAGCTACGGCGACACGCTGGGCGCGGGCATAGGCTGGGCGCGCAGCATCAGCTTCAACGCCGCGCTGGCCGCGCAGTTCCGCGCCTTCTTCGCGCGCGGCGACACCTTCGGCCTGGGCGTGTGCAACGGCTGCCAGATGTTTGCCGAGCTTGCCGACATCATCCCCGGCGCCGAGGCCTGGCCACGCTTTACCACCAACCAGAGCGAGCGCTTCGAGGCGCGCCTCGCGCAGGTCGAGGTGCTGGCTTCGCCGAGCCTGTTTTTTGCCGGCATGGCGGGCGCGCGCCTGCCGATCGCCATCGCGCACGGCGAGGGCTACGCCGACTTCCGCCACCGCGGCAACGCCAGCCAGGTGCATGCCGCGCTGCGCTACGTCGATCACCTCGGCCAGCCGACCGAGGCCTACCCCTTCAACCCCAACGGCAGCCCCGGCGGCCTCACCGCCGTGACCACACCCGACGGGCGCTTCACGGCGTTGATGCCGCATCCCGAGCGCGTATTCCGCAACCTACAGTTCAGCTGGACGCCGCTGCCCCAGGACGCCTTCAGCCCCTGGATGCAGATCTGGCACAACGCACGCCGCTGGGTGGGCTGAGAGACTGAGCGCCTGTTGCGCCAAACCAAGGATAAGGACACACCATGGCCCTAAGCAGCCTGCTCGCCCTGCTCGACGACATCGCGACCATCCTCGACGACGTCGCCCTCATGACCAAGGTGGCGGCGAAAAAAAGCGCCACCATGGCCGACGACGTGTCGGTGCTCACCAAGGTGGCGGCGCAAAAGACCGCGGGCGTGCTCGGCGACGATCTGGCGCTCAACGCCCAGCAAGTCGCCGGCGTGCGCGCCGACCGCGAACTGCCCGTGGTCTGGGCCGTGGCCAAGGGCTCGCTCATGAACAAGGCCATCCTCGTGCCCGCGGCCCTGCTCGTCAGCGCCTTCGCTCCCTGGGCCGTGACGCCGCTGCTCATGCTCGGCGGGGCGTTTTTGTGCTTCGAGGGCGTGGAGAAGCTCGCGCACAAATTTCTGCCCAACGCGCCGCACGCCGCGGCCGAACACGAAAGCCACGTGCTGGCAAATGCCAACCCAGCGCTGGACCTCGTGGCCTTCGAAAAAGACAAGGTGCAGGGCGCCGTGCGCACCGACTTCATCCTCTCGGCAGAGATCATCACCATCACGCTGGGCACCGTGGCGGCGGCGCCGTTTGCGCAGCAGGTGGCCGTGCTCGTGGGCGTGGCCGTGCTCATGACGGTGGGCGTCTATGGCCTGGTCGCGGGCATCGTCAAACTCGACGACCTGGGGCTGTGGCTTGCGGGCCGGCGCCAGGCCTTGCTGCGCACGCTGGGCCTGGCCATCGTGCAGGCCGCGCCCTGGCTCATGAAAAGCCTCTCGGTCGTGGGCACGGCAGCCATGTTCCTCGTGGGCGGCGGCATCCTGGTGCACGGCATTCCGGCGCTGCACCACGCCATAGCGGGCCTGGGCGAAGGCGCCGGCGGCCTGTGGCACTGGCTGCTGCCCGCAGTGTGCAACGCCTTGGTCGGCATGGCCGCTGGCGCGCTGGTGCTCGCAGGCGTTGCATTGGTGCAACGTTTGCGTCGCATTTAGCGCAGCGCACCGCGTGCCAAAGCCCTCTATTGCGCGGCAGCCGCCCAGTATTTGACTTACAGCAAGGTTTTCACACTTGATCGGCGATGCAATGCAGCCACGGGGGTCGTCCCCGTGCAACCGCACCATGAGATTTCCATGAAAAAGAAACTGCTTGCCTTGGCCGCTCTTTGCGCAATGACTTCCGGCGCTGCTTTCGCGCAGCAAGCCGAAGGGCCCTGGATGGTTCGCGTGCGTGCTGTCAATCTCGACAGCGCCAACGGCGACAGCACCGGCTTGGGCCTGTCCGTCAACAATAAGGTGATTCCCGAAGTCGATATCTCGTACTTCTTCACGCACAACATCGCTGCCGAGCTGATCCTGACCTACCCGCAAAAACACGACCTGCGCTCTAGCGCGCTGGGCGGCAAGATCGGCACGCTCAAGCACCTGCCCCCCACCTTGACGCTGCAATACCACTTCGACACGCCCATGGGTTGGCGGCCGTATGTAGGCGCGGGTATCAACTACACGCACTTTTCGAGCGTAAACCTGCCCGCAGGCGTGGACATCGACCGCAACAGCTGGGGCGGTGCACTGCAACTGGGCGTGGACATCCCCGTGCAGAAGAACTGGTACGTGAACCTGGACGTCAAGAAGGTCTATATCGAAACCGACGTGTCTGCGGGTGGCAGCAAGATCGGCACCTTCAAGGTCAACCCCGTGCTCTTCGGCGTGGGCGTGGGCTATCGCTTCTGAAGCCGCCGTGCTGCCCTGGCAGCACTGTTGCAACGCTGGAAAAAGCTGGTGCATGCACCAGCTTTTTTATTTCCGCCCGACTCGGCGCAGCAGTGCCTCAATCGAAGCGGAACGCCGACACCACGGCGCTCATCACCGTGTCGCAAAACATCTTGCGCCCGGCGCCGTCGCCCGCCGCGCCCGCCGCCACGTGCAGCGGCAGCAGGTGTTCTTCGGCGCGCGGTGGGTGCGACTGGCGGCCCCATGGTGCGCTCGCGCGCTCCCAATCGGTGAGCAACGCATGGCGTTCGGGGGCGGCGCGCGTCACGGCGTCGGTGAGCCACTCGTCGAAGGCCGCGCTGATCGGCGTGGAGCGCGGGTTGCCGTAGCCGCGCATGTTGTGCCAGCTCATGCCGCTGCCGATGAGGAGCACGCCCTCGTCGCGCAGGGGCGCCAGCGCCTGACCGAGCCGAATGTGCTCTCCCGCATCGAGGCTGCCGAGCAGCGACATCTGCAGCACGGGCACGTCGGCCTCGGGGAAGGCGACTTTGAGCGGAATGAAGGTGCCGTGGTCGTAGCCGCGACTGTCGTCCTGCACGGGTGCAAAGCCAGCCTGCGCCAGCAGCGCGCTCGCGCGTTCGGCAAGCCAGGGCGCGCCGGGCGCGGGGTACGTGAGCTCGTAGGTGTGCGGCGGAAAGCCGTAGTAGTCGAACAGCAAACCTGGCTGCGCCGCGCTGCCCATGCTTGGCTGCGGCGCGAGCCAGTGCGCCGTGACCAACGCGATCGCGCGCGGCTTGGCCGGCAGGCTCGCCGGAATGCTGCGCAAGAACGCCGCCATCTTGTCCCAGGTGCCCGGCGGGTCCCAGTCCATGAAAAAGCACGGCCCACCACCATGCGGGATGTAGAGCGTGGGCATGCGCACGGCGCTGTGGGCAGGATCGTTCATGGGCGTTCAGACAAAGCCAACAGGGTTTTCTTCAGCAGCCGCGGAACACCGGCTTGCGTTTTTCGTTGAAGGCACGCACGCCTTCGAGGCGGTCTTGCGTGTCCACGAGGTGGTTGTAGGCCTCGACTTCGAAGCGGTAGGCGGTGCGCAGTTCCATCTGCGTGCCGTAGCGCACGGATTTTTTCACCTGCCGCACCGCGAGCGGCGCGTTGCCCGCGATCACGGCGGCCGTCGCGAGCGCCTCGTTCAGCACCTCGGGGGGCTCGAACAGCTGGTTGACCACGCCCCAGGCCAGCGCCTGCTGCGCGTCGAAGGGGCGGCCCGTCATCAGAATTTCCTTCGCGCGGCGGTCGCCCACGGCGCGCGGCAGGTTTTGCGTGCCGCCCGCACCGGGCATGATGCCCAGCGTGACTTCGGTGAGTGCAAAGCGCGCGCTCTGGCTCGCGTAGATGAAGTCGCAGCACAGCGCCATTTCGAGCCCGCCCGCGTAGGCGTGGCCGTTCACCGCGGCGATGATCGGCACCGGCAGGTCCACCAGCGTCCAGATCGCGCGCTCGAACAGCTCGTGCTGGAGCTGCCACTGCGCCTTGCTCATGCCGTTGCGCTCCTTGAGGTCGCCGCCCGCACAAAAAATCTTGCCGCCCGCACCCGTGAGCACCACGCAGCGCACGGGGCCCGCGTCTTCGGTCAACCGGCTCCACAGGTCGAACAGGTCGCGCCCCATTTGCGTGTTCATCGCATTGCCGACCTCGGGGCGGGCCAACGTGACCTGCAGCACATGCGCGCCCACGAGCGCCGTTTGCACCGTGTCGTAGCGCGGCAGCGCGTAGGCGGTGCTGGCGGGGTTGGAGGATTCGGTGTGTTCGGACATGCAAAGTCTCCTTTTACTATCTAAAAAGTAGCTGCTTACGCAATACCATCAAGCGCTAGCAGCAGATTTATAGATCAAAGCCACGGCGCGCGCCTCGATTGCCGCGCCCTGCCCCACCGGGCCCAGGCGCTCGGCCGTCTTGGCCTTGACGTTGACCTGCTCGGCCGCCACGCCCAGCGCCTGCGCAATGCGCGCGCGCATGGCCGCGATGTGCGGCGCCAGGCGCGGCGCCTGCGCGACCACGGTGCTGTCGATATTGCCCACGCACCAGCCGGCCGCCTGCACGCGGCGAGCGGCCTCAGCCAGCAAGGCAAGCGAATCGGCGCCTCGATGCGCCGCGTCGGTGTCGGGAAAGTGCCGGCCGATGTCGCCCAGCCCCGCTGCGCCCAAGAGCGCGTCGGTGATCGCGTGCAGCAGCACATCCGCGTCCGAATGCCCGAGCAAGCCCATGGGATGCGCTATGCGCACACCGCCGAGCACCAGCGCACGCCCCGGCACCAGCGCGTGCACGTCCCAGCCCTCGCCGATGCGAAAAGGCAGCGGGGGCAAAGCTGCTGGGGCCGAATGCTGGGTACTCATGTCTGGGGTCAGGTCAGGTCAGGTCAGGTCAGGTCAGGTCAGGTCAGGTCAGGTCAGGTCAGGTCAGGTCAGGTCAGGTCAGGTCAGGGGGCATCATATGCGGGCGCGGCTTTGCAACACGGCCTCGGCCAGCGCAAAGTCTTCGGGGTAGGTGACCTTGAAATTCTGCGCGCTGCCGCGCACCAGCAGGGGCCGGTGGCCCGCTGCCTCCATCGCGCTGGCCTCGTCGGTGATGCCGGCAAAGCCCGTGCCCGCGTGCGCGGCCAGCGCCGCCTGCAGCGCGCCCAGGCGAAACATCTGCGGCGTCTGCGCGAGCCACTTGCCCGTGCGCTCCAGCGTCGCGGCCACGCGGCCTGCGGCATCGGCGCACTTGAGCGTATCGGCCAAGGGCAGCGCGAGCAGACCGCCCACCGCGTCGGGCAGGCAGGCGTCGATCAGCGCATCGATCTGCGCCGGCGTGACCAGGCAGCGCGCCGCATCGTGCACCAGCACCCAATCGTGCGCGGCGGCACCCAGCGCCTGCAGCGCAGCAAGACCATTGAAAACGCTCTCAGCGCGCGTAGCACCTCCGCGAGCAGCTATCGCAAAAGAAGCATCCTGCGCTGCCAGCGTCTCATCCCCCGGCGCCACCACCACGAGCACCCGCGCGATGCGCGCCACCCCCGCAAACGCCGCGAGCGTATGCCGCACCAGCGGCAGCCCGGCGAGCGGCTGGTATTGCTTGGGCTGCATCGTCCCCGCACGCGAGCCGCTGCCGGCGCAGGGGAGCAGGGCGAAGCAGCGGGGGGCGCTGAGAGAAGGGGCGATCGGAGTGTCGGAGTCCATTGCAAAACCTGATTAGCAATGATGATCAGGAACGCATGAGAGGTGCGGCGGGCCTGCCGGCCGCCCTGGCACCCTACCCTCACCCCTGCAACAACCCCCACAAGCGCCCCGGCGACAGCGGCATTTGCAGCTTGGGCGCCAAATCTGCGCGGCCGTTGCGCGCCAGTGCGTCGGCCACGGCGTTGACGATGCAGGGGGTGGCGCCTATGGTGCCGAGTTCGCCTACGCCTTTGACGCCCAGCGGGTTGTTGGTGCAGGGGATGGATTCGTCCATGGCGGTGATGAATTCGGTGGCGATGTCGTCGGCGCGCGGCGCGGTGTAGTCCATCAGGCTGCCGGTGAGCAGCTGGCCGCTCGCGCCGTCATAGACGATTTGCTCGTGCAGCGCCTGGCCTATGCCTTGCACGGCGCCGCCGTCGAGCTGGCCACGCACGATCATGGGGTTGACCACGCGGCCCACGTCGTTCATCGATGCGTAGCGCACCACGGCCACGCTGCCGGTCTGTGGGTCCAGCTCGACCTCGCTGATGTGGCAGCCGTTGGGCCAGCTCGGGCCGTTCACGGTGTAGCTGTGCTCGACGAAGATGTGGCCGCCATCCTGCCGCGCAGCCAGCTCGAACAGGCCGATGGCGTGGTCGGTGCCGGCAACGTGAAAGCGCCCCGCGGCGTAGCGCAGGTCTTCGGGCGCGGCTTCGAGCGCCTGCGCGGCCAGGCGCCGCGCTTCGTCGAGCGTGCGCTCGGCGCCGGTGCGCAGCGCCGAACCGCCGGTGAAGATCGAGCGCGAGCCCGCGCTGCCAAAGCCGTTGCCGCGGTCGGTGTCGCCCAGCACCACCCGCACGCGCTCGATGGGCACGTCGAACGCATCGACGACGAGCTGCGCGAGCGTGGTGGCGATGCCCTGGCCCATCTGGTTGACGGCGGAGAACACCTCGATGATGCCGTCGCCGTTCAAGTCGCCCTTCACCTCGACGGTGACGCGCTCCTCGAACACGTTGCCGCCCGTCCACTCCAAAAAAGTCGCGATACCCAGCCCGCGCCACAGGCCGCGTGAGCGCGATGCTGTGGCGCGCGCCTCGAAACCGGCCCAGTCTGCGAGCGGCAGCGCGCCATCCAGCACCTGCTCGAAGCGGCCCACGTCGTAGGTTTGCCGCATGGGGTTGGTGTAGGGCATTTGCTCGGGGCGGATGAAGTTGCGCCGGCGCAGCTGCAGGCGGTCGATGCCGGTCTGGCGCGCGGCCTCGTCCATCAGGCGCTCGATGTTGTAGATGGCCTCGGGCCGGCCTGCGCCGCGGTAGGCGCCGGTGGGCGCCTGGTTGGTGAGCACGGCGCGGAAGTGAAAGTCGATCACCGGCACGTGATAGACGCTGGTCTGCACCCAGGGGCCGATCAGCAAGGGGATGGCGACGCCGTTGGGCTGCGCGTAGGCGCCCACGTTGGCGTCGGAGTGCACGCGCAGGCCCAGGATGGCGCCGTCGGCGGCCAGGGCGAGTTCGGCATGGGTTTGTACGTCGCGCCCGTGGCATGAGCTCAAAAACTCCTCGCTGCGCTCGGCGGCCCAGAGGACGGGCCGGCCCGTGGCGCGCGCGGCCAGCGCCACCACCACGTCTTCGGGGTAGGGCGCGCCCTTCATGCCAAAGCCGCCGCCCACGTCGCCCACGCGCACGCGCACCTGCTCGGGCGCTACGCCCAGCGCCTTGGCGACGGCGGCGCGCACCGCCGTGGGCATTTGCGAGCTGATTTGCACCTGCATGCGCCCGTCCTCGGGCCAGGCGCGCACGGTGCGCGGCTCCAGGGTGAGCGCGGCCAGGCGCTGGTGCGTCAAGTCCAGCCGCACCACGTGCGCGGCCTGCGCAAACGCGGCGGCGCAGGCCCCGGCATCACCATGGCGTGCCTCGCAGGCGATGTTGTCGGGCGCGGCGGGCCAGAGCGCGGGCGCGCCTTCGGTCAGCGCCGCGGCAAGGCTGGGCACGACGGGCAGCTCTTCGTATTCGACCCATACGGCCTCGGCGGCGTCCTTGGCCTGCTGGATGCTGTCGGCCACCACGGCAGCCACGGCCTCGCCGACGAAGCGCGCCGTCTCGTGCGCGAGCGGCAGGCGCGGCGGCGTGGCGCAGGGGCTGCCGTCCGCGCGCTGGAACGCCGCACCCGTGGGCATGGGCGGCACCACACCCTGCGCCACGAGCTGTGCGCCCGTGAGCACCGCGCGCACGCCGGGCATGGCCAGGGCATCGTCAGTGTGCACGGCCACGATGCGCGCATGCGCATAGGGCGAACGCACGAACACCAGGCAGCCGTCGCCGGGTTGGCGCAAGTCGTCGGTGTAGCGGCCCGCGCCGGTGAGCAGCGCGTCGTCTTCGAGCCGGCGCACGGCCTGGCCGCTGCCAAAGCGTTGCGTGGGGGTGTCTGCGCTCATGGAGTGTCTCCTCGTCGGGTGTTGAGCGTGGCTGGTGTTGCTGCTGACTGTAGCGACTTCTGTTGCCGGGGAATCGAGGAAAATCGGTGTCATGAACTGCCCCCGAAAAAAGGGCGCCACGAGGTTTGTAATGATGACCTTGTGGAGAAAAGATGAAGACAGGAACAGATCGTAGCTACACGCCGGAGTTCGGGAAGCAGCGGTCAAGCAAGTGATCGATGGCGGGCGCTCCATTGCGGTGGTGGCGCACTCGCTGAAGACGCCCTGCAAGTCCTTCGAGGACCCACGTGTGAGCTATGCTGCAGAGCAAACCCTAGGAGCCTGTCGGGCTTTGGAATCGTCGGCTGCGAATGCGCCGCAGCGGCCCATTTTTTACCGTCTTCTTGCCCCATAGCACCACTATGGGGCTGGGAATCCGGCAAAAACTGGCCTCGCCGGGACACATTCTCGCTATCGACGCCCAAAGTCCGACAGGCTCCTAGTTGCCGGGTGAATATGAATGGTAGGCCGTGTTGGACTTGAACCAACGACCAAAGGATTCAGGTTAGCGTGAGTTTCCCCACTCCCTGGACTATCTCATCACCCTCGCCGCGAATTTCTCCGCACGTTAGGGTGCCGGGCGCTCTCGGGGTGCTTATCGGATTGGCTCCTCACACCCTAGTCTCTGCACCTTCTCGCCTACCGGTTCTTCAACCTGCCTTCGGCGAGCTTGGCTCAGGATTGCCGGGCCATCGACTGGCTGACGGTTTCCCTGAGTTCACCCGGTTTTTCCATTGCCGCTTTCACGACAAGGTCACCACTTCGATGAGTCCTCTGCTCTAACCAACTGAGCTAACGGCCCATTCATAAAACAACTTCAACTCTCTACGCTTTCAGTGTCCCCGAGGGTCACCGCCCACCGCCATTTTTCCTCCAGTAAAGAGCGTAGCAGGGGCCCTTCCGCTGCTTCCACCCGTAGCAATCCGGCAAATTCGCCGAACCGCTGTAAGTGCTGAGCTAACGCCCCAAATCCCGCCGCTGAACCGGGCGGGCGAAAAGACGGCTATTGTAGCCTCTCAGGGGCGGTGGCTCAACGCGTTGGAGACGAGCTTGGAGGTGATGTCCACGATCTGGATCATGCGGTCGTAGGGCATGCGCGTGGGGCCTATCACGCCCAGGGTGCCGACCACCTTGCCGTCGATCTCGTAGGGGGCGCTGACCACTGAGAGCTCCTCGAAAGGCACGACCTGACTTTCGCCGCCGATGTAGATGCGCACACCTTCGGCCTGGTTGGTGATGTCGAGCAGGCGCAGGATTTGCGTTTTTTGCTCGAACAGCGCGAACGCGCGGCGCAAGTGGGCCATGTCGGCAGAAAAGTCGCTCACGGACAGCAGGTTGCGCTCGCCCGAGATCACGACTTCTTCCTGCGCTGCGCTCAGGGCCTCAGAGCTTGCATTCACTGCCGCCTGCATGAGCGCGGCGATTTCACCGCGCAGCGTTTCCACCTCGGACTTGAGCTTTTCACGCACCTGCTCCATGGACAGGCCGGCGCAGTGGGCGTTGAGGAAATTCGCGGTTTCGAGCAGTTGCGACTGGGTGTAGTCCACGTCGGTGAAGATCACGCGGTTTTGCACGTCGCCTTCGGGCGAGACGATGATCACGAGCAGGCGCCGCTCCGACAGGCGCAAGAATTCGATCTGGCGAAACACCGAGGCGCGCCGCGGGGCCAGCACCACGCCCACGAATTGCGACAGATTCGAGAGCAGCTGCGCCGCATTTGCTATGACTTTTTGCGGTTGTTCGGGCGCCAGTTCGGGTGGCAGCTCGGGTGCCGGCAGCGGCTCTGGCTGCACGGTGAGCATGGTGTCCACGAACAGGCGGTAGCCGCGCGCGGTGGGCACGCGGCCGGCCGAGGTGTGGGGACTTGCGATCAGGCCCAGGTCTTCGAGGTCGGCCATGACGTTGCGGATCGTGGCCGGGGACAAGTCCAGCCCCGAGGCGCGCGAGAGCGTGCGCGAGCCCACGGGCTGGCCTTCGGCGATGTAACGCTCGACCAGGGTTTTGAGCAGCAACTTGGCGCGGTCATCGAGCATGGTGGTTTTGATGATGTAATTTGCAAATGAAGTCCAATTTTCACCATGTTGCGCTGTTTGGCAAATACCAGACCGCGCCAGCCACGGGCAAACCGGAAAACGCACGCGCGGCACTCGAAGACATCGCCGAATTTCTCGCACGCCGCGGCTGCGAGGTGGTGCTGGAGGCCGAAACGGCGGCCAACACCGGTCTCGTCCAATACCCCAAGCTCACGGTGCCCGAGATCGGCGCACAGTGCGACCTGGGGCTGGTGGTGGGCGGCGACGGCACCATGCTGGGCATAGGGCGCCAGATGGCGCGCTACGGCACGCCCTTGATCGGCATCAACCAGGGCCGGCTGGGCTTCATCACCGACATTCCCTTTGGCGACTACCAGACTGCGCTCACGTCCATGCTGCGCGGCGAGTACGAGGAGGACCGGCGCGCGCTGATCCATGCACGTGTGCAGCGCGATGGCGGCACCGTGTTCGAGGCGCTCGCGCTCAACGACGTGGTGGTGAACCGCGGCGCAACCTCGGGCATGGTGGAGCTACGCGTGGAAGTGGGCGGCCATCTGGTGGCCAATCAGCGCGCCGACGGCCTCATCGTGGCGACGCCCACGGGCTCGACGGCCTACGCGCTCTCGGCCGGCGGCCCCATGCTGCACCCGGCGATTCCGGGCTGGGTGCTGGTACCGATCGCACCACACACCCTGTCGAACCGGCCCATCGTGCTGCCCGACGATGCCGAAATCGCCATCGAACTCGTCAACGGGCGCGACGCGAGCGCGAATTTCGACATGCAGTCGCTCGCCTCGCTGCTGCATGGCGACCGCATCCTCGTGCGCCGCGCGCAATACTGCGTGCGCTTTTTGCACCCGCTGGGCTGGAACTACTTTGCCACGCTGCGCAAAAAGCTGCGCTGGAACGAAGGAGCATCCTGACCATGGCGCTCAAGCGGATCACCCTGCGGGACTTCGTGATCGTGCCCGCGCTCGAGCTCGAGCTGCAGCCCGGCTTCACCGCGCTCACGGGCGAAACGGGCGCGGGCAAGTCCATCCTGATCGATGCGCTGCAGCTCGCGCTGGGTGCACGCGCCGACGCGGGCGTGGTGCGCGAGGGCGCGGCCAAGGCCGAGATTTGCGCCGAATTCGACTGCCCCGCGGCGCTGCGCCCCTGGCTCGAAGAGGCCGGCTTCGACGCCGAAGACACGCTGCTGCTGCGCCGCAGCATCGACGCGCAGGGCAAGAGCCGCGCCTGGGTCAACGCCACGCCCGCCACGGCCACGCAGCTGCGCCAGCTCGGCGAGCAATTGCTCGACATCCACGGCCAGCACGCCTGGCAAAGCCTGATGCGGCCCGACGCGGTGCGCGGTCTGCTCGACGCCTACGCAGGCGCGTCCACGCAGGAGGTCGCTGCACTGTGGGCGCGCTGGCGTGCCGATGTGCAGGCGCTGGAGGCCGCACTTGCGGCGCAGCAGAGCTTGCATGCTGAACGCGAGCGGCTGCAGTGGCAGATCGGCGAGCTCGAAAAACTTGCGCCGCAAGAGGGCGAGTGGGAAACGCTGGAGGCGCAGCACCGGCGCCTGTCGCACGCGCAGGCGCTGCTCGACGCGGCAGGCGCGGCGCTCGCGCATCTGGAGCACGAGGACGCAGGCGCGCAAACGCAGCTTGCGCAAGCACAGACGCGCCTGCAGGCGCTGGCCGAGCTCGAACCGGAATTTGCCAACCTCGCCGAAATCCTGGCATCCTGCCTCGCGCTCGCCGCGGACGTGCAGCATTCGCTGCAGACCTATCTGGGCCGCACCGAGCTCGAGCCGCAGCGCTTGGCCGAACTCGACGAGCGCCTCGCACAGTGGCTTGCGCTCGCGCGGCGCTACCGGCGCCCGCCTGCGGAGCTGCCAGCGCTGCTGCAATCGTGGCAGCATGAGCTGCAGCGGCTCGATGCCACCGCCGACTTCGCCGCGCTCGAGGCCACCGAAGCGCGCAGTGCGCAAGCCTACCGCGCTGCGGCGCAGGCGCTCTCGGCCGCCCGCCGCGAGGCCGCGCCGCGCCTGTCCGCAGCCATCACACAGGCCATGCAGGGGCTGGGCATGGCGGGCGGCGTGTTCGAAGTGCTCGTGCAGCCCGCGGCGCAGGCCACGGCGCACGGCATTGACGAGGTGGAATTCCTCGTCGCCGGCCATCCGGGCGCCACGCCGCGGCCCTTGGGCAAGGTGGCCTCGGGCGGAGAGCTGTCGCGCATTTCGCTCGCGATCGCCGTCACCACGAGTGCCCTCGGTGACGCAGGCACGCTGATTTTTGACGAGGTGGATGCCGGCGTCGGCGGGGCCGTGGCGCAGACCGTGGGGCGGCTCATGCAGCAGCTCGGGCGCGAACGCCAGGTGCTCGCCGTGACGCACCTCGCGCAGGTGGCAGCCTGCGCCGACCACCACCTCGTCGTGGTCAAGCAGCGCGCCGCAGGCGGCAGCTACAGCAGCGTGGCCGAGGTGCAGGGTGCCGCGCGTGAAGCCGAGATCGCGCGCATGCTGGGCGGCGCGCAGTTGACCGAAACCACGCTCGCGCACGCACGCGAGATGCTCACGGCGCTGCAGCAGGCGCCAGCAGAAAAATGATCCTAAATCCGGCAGTTGAGCGCGCCCGAGCGTGTCGTCATCGGGTGCGCAGCGCTCTAACCGGACTTGGAGCACTGGCCGTGGCCGCCACTCGCGGGGGATCGCCCAACCGTGTCGCACTCGGAGGCTGTATCATGCGGCGATTCCTGAGCCGGGCCACCCAGGGCTACGCGCTCAATCAGTATTCCCGCCATCCTCTCTTCGCTATGCTTGGGGTCGGCGTGAGGGCAACCCGCTCTTGACGAACATCACAACCACAGCAGTTTTTCAGCCACCTGCTTGCGGTTCAGCACATTGAGGTCGTCATGTATAGATACGTTGCGCGCCGCGCTCTGGCAGGATCCCATCCAACCGGCATGTGCGCGGCGGTCTCGCGCTTGCCGCGCAGCGGTTATGCGCTTGTTTTTTCCCCAGGCCACCTAAGTTGAATGCCGGCACCCGGTTAACCCAATTTTTGCGCCGGTTGACGCCCGGGCTTCGTGGCCTCGGCTGGCCCCGGACTACCACCGCCGACGAATCCCCCTTGCGCGCAGACCTGTTCAGCGCCGACCAGATGGCTCTGCACGGGAAAACGCTCGCAGCCGCACACCGGGTGGCGCCGGGGCGTGCCCCGGACCGCCTGCTGGACCGGTTGGCGGCGAACGAAAGCGCGCTGGTCGAGGTGTGCAAGCTGCTGACTGCGGCGGTTTCGCAGGGCCGCCAGATCACGCCGGCCGGGGAGTGGCTGCTCGACAACTTCTACCTGATCGAAGAGCAGATCCGCACCGCCAAGCGGCACTTGCCTGAAGGCTACAGCCGCGAGCTTCCCCGCCTGGCGCAGGGCCCTTCGGCCGGGCATCCTCGTGTGTACGACATCGCGCTGGAGACCATCGCCCACGGCGACGGTCGCGTGGACGTGCACACGCTCGGCCGCTTCGTGGCGGCTTACCAGACTGTCACCCCCCTCGATCTGGGCGAGTTGTGGGCGGTCCCGATCATGCTGCGGCTGGCGGTGATCGAGAATCTGCGGCGCATCGGTGCGCGGATCGCAGCCGGCTGGGCCGAGCGCAACCTAGCCGATGCCTGGGCGGACCAGATGACGGAAGCTGCCGAGCAGGATCCCAAGAGCCTGATTCTGGTGGTCGCCGACATGGCGCGCTCGGATCCGCCGATGGTCAGCACCTTCGTCGCCGAGCTGGCGCGCCGTCTGCAGGGGCAAGGCCCCGCTCTGGCCCTGCCGCTTACCTGGATCGAGCAGCGCCTCACCGAAGCGGGCCTGACCATCACCCAGCTGGTGCAGTCGGAAAACCAGCAACAGGCCGCCGATCAGGTCTCCATCAGCAACAGCATCGGCAGCCTGCGGGTGCTAAGCGCGCTGGAATGGCGTGAGTTCGTCGAAACCCTGAGCGTCGTCGAGCAAACCCTGCGGGAGGATCCGGCCGGTGTTTACGGGGGGATGGATTTTGCCACCCGCGACTGCTATCGCCATGCTACCGAAGCCATCGCCAAAAAGAGCGCTCTGACGGAGGCGGAGGTGGCCCGCCAGGCGGTCGATCTGGCGCGCAGGGCGGCGATCGATATCGGCGCCGGAGCCGATGCACCCGCGGCGCACGTTGGTTACTACCTGATCGACCAGGGCCGGGCGCAACTGGAGCGGGCGGTGCAGGCCCGCCGCTCCCCGACCGCGCTTGTGCGCAGCGCGGTCGGGCGGTCGCCGTTGCTGTGCTATCTGGGCGGAATCGCCCTGCTCACGGTGATGATTGCCGGCGTCCTGTTGACAGGAATTGTCGCCACCGAAATGCCCCGTTGGGCCCTACTGCCGATCGGCATCCTCACGCTGCTGGCGGCCAGTCAGTTGGCCGGGGCGCTGGTGAACTGGCTGGCCAGCCTGCTGGTGACGCCGCATCCGCTGCCCCGCATGGATTTCTCCGCCGGCATCGCGGCAGAAGCGCGCACGCTGGTGGTGGTTCCGACCCTGCTCACCAGCTCGCCCGGCGTCGAGGCGCTGGTCGATGCACTGGAAGTGCGGTTTCTGGCCAATCGGGACGAACACCTGCACTTCGGCCTGTTGACCGATTTTGCGGACGCGGACGAGGAGGTGCTTCCCGCCGACGAATCGCTGTTGCAGCTGGCGATGAAGCGAATCGCCGTGCTGAACCAGAAATACGCCGCTGACGACGACCCAGCCCGGGGCGACCGGTTTTTCCTGTTCCATCGTCCGCGGCGCTGGAACCCGCAGGAACGGCGCTGGATGGGCTACGAGCGCAAGCGCGGCAAACTGGCGGACCTGAACGCGTTGCTGCGCGGCGCCGGCTGGGGCGGCGCCGGCGACGCCTTTGTACTCGTGGTCGGAGACACAGCTGACCTGGGCGACGTGCGGTATGTGATCACTCTGGATACCGATACGCAGTTGCCGCGCGATGCAGCGCGGCAGCTGGTCGGCGCCATGGCGCACCCGCTGAACCGTCCCCGCTACGACGCCGTCAAACGCCGGGTTGTTGCCGGCTACGGCATCCTGCAACCGCGCGTGGCGGCCAGCCTGCCGGGCGCGAATCGCTCGCGCTATGCGAGCCTGTTCAGCGGCGAGGCGGGCATCGACCCCTACACGCGCGCCGTCTCGGATGCCTACCAGGACCTATTCGGCGAGGGCTCGTTCATCGGCAAGGGGATCTACGAGGTCGATACCTTCGAACAGGCATTGGGGGGTCGCTTTCCCGACAACCGGATCCTCAGCCACGACCTCCTGGAGGGCTGCTACGCGCGGGCGGGCCTGCTCAGCGACGTGCAGCTCTACGAGGACTACCCGGCCCGCTACAGCGCCGACGTGAACCGCCGCCAGCGCTGGATTCGCGGCGACTGGCAGCTGGCGGGCTGGTTGCGCCGGCGCGTGCCCGGCCCGCCCGGCGCGCCACGGGAGCGCAATCCGTTGTCGCTGCTGTCGCAGTGGAAGCTGCTGGACAACCTGCGCCGCAGCCTGGTCCCGGCGGCCCTGACGCTGCTGTTGCTGCTGGGCTGGACGCTGTGGTCTGCGCCCTTCTGGACCCTGGCGGTGATCGCCATCCTGCTGCTGCCGGCACTGTGCGCCGCGTTGCTCGATCTGTGTCGCAAGCCGGATGAGGTTCTGTGGCGGCAACATCTGGCCGCCGTCGGGCAGTCGGCGTCCCGGCGCGTGGCGCAGCGGGTGTTCGAACTTGCCTGTCTGCCGTATGAGGCCTGGTTCAGCCTGGATGCCATCGTGCGCACGCTATGGCGGATGCTGGTGACGCGCCGACATCTGCTGGAGTGGAATCCGTCCAGCGAGGTCGAGCGCCAGCTGGCCAGGTCGGGCGGCAGCGATCTGGCCGCCAGTGTGCGTGCGATGTGGATCGCCCCGGCTATTGCGCTGGCGGGCGTCGGCGCGCTGCTGGCCACCGACCCGGCGGCGCTGAGCGTGGCGTCGCCGATCCTGCTGCTGTGGTTCGCGTCACCGGCAATCGCCTGGTGGATCAGCCGGCCTATCACTCGCCGCGAGGCGGCCCTGACGGCCGATCAGACCCGCTTCCTGCGCGCACTGTCGCGGCGGACCTGGGCCTTCTTCGATACCTTCGTCGGCCCGGACGATCACTGGCTGCCGCCCGACAATGTGCAGGACAACCGCGCCGAGCCGGTCGCGCACCGCACCTCGCCGACCAACATCGGCCTCGCCCTGCTGGCCAACCTGTCGGCCTATGACTTCGGCTACCTTACCGCCGGGCAACTGATCGAGCGCACCGGCAATACCCTGCGCACGCTGGCCGGCCTGGATCGGTACCGGGGGCACTTCTACAACTGGTACGACACGCGGACCCTGCGGCCACTGCACCCCCGGTACGTCTCGACCGTGGACAGCGGCAACCTGGCCGGCCATCTGCTGACCCTGCGCCCGGGCCTGCTGGCGCTGGCCGATGCCCGGATCCTGCCCGCGCGACTGTTCGAGGGCTTGCGCGACACGCTGGAGATTGTCGCGGACGCAGCGCCGGGCGCCGCGGCCCATCAGGTGGCCGGGTTACGCAGCGAACTGGAGTCCATCAGCGCCGCCCCACCAGAGACATTGGCGGCGGTGCGGTCAGCGCTCGAACGCCTGGCGACCGGCGCCACTGCGCTCGTCGCCTCGCGCACCAGCGATCGTGAGGGCGGCGGCGATGCCGCGTCCGAGGACGAAGCGCGCGGCTGGGCCGAGGCCCTTGTCGCGCAGTGCCGGGCGGCGCTTGATGAGCTGATTTTCCTCGCGCCCTGGCTGGCGCTGCCGGAAGTGCCGGACGGGTTGGAGCCCGATGGTGATGCGCTAGCCGACCTCGCCGCCATCCCGACCCTGCGCGAACTATCACGCCTGGACGCGTGCCTCGATGCGCGCATCGCCTCCCAACCCGACGCCCAGGCAACGCCCGCGCAGCGCGACTGGCTCACTACGGTGCAACGGGACATCAGGCAAGGCAGCGAGCGCGCCCGCGAGCGCATCGCCGCCATCGAAGCCCTGGCGCTGCAGGCCGGCGAATTCGCGCGCCTGGATTACGACTTCCTGTTCGACACCGCGCGCAAGCTGCTGACCATCGGCTACAACGTCGATGAGCGCCGGCTGGACTCGGGTTACTACGACCTGCTGGCGTCCGAAGCGCGTTTGACCAGTTTCGTCGCCATTGCGCAGGGGCAGCTGCCGCAGGAAAGCTGGTTCGCGCTGGGGCGCCTGCTGACCGGCACCAGCGGCGCACCGACGCTGCTGTCGTGGAGCGGCTCGATGTTCGAGTACCTGATGCCGCTGCTGGTGATGCCGACCTATGAGAACACGCTGCTAGACCAGACCTGCCAGGCGGCGGTGGCGCGACAAATCGAGTACGGCAAGCAGCGCGGCGTGGCCTGGGGCATGTCGGAATCCGGTTACAACACGGTTGATGCCCAGCTCAACTACCAGTACCGCGCCTTCGGCGTGCCGGGCCTGGGGCTCAAGCGCGGACTGGCCGAGGATCTGGTTATTGCGCCCTATGCCTCAGTAATGGCACTGATGGTGGCGCCTGAGGCCGCCTGCCTGAATCTGCAGCGCCTCGCCGCCGAAGGCGCGATGGGCCGATTTGGTTTCTTCGAGGCGATCGACCACACGCCGGCCCGCCAGCGGCGCGGGCAATCGAGCACGCTGGTGCGTTCGTTCATGGCGCACCACCAGGGCATGGGCCTGCTGGCGCTGGCCTATCTGCTGATGGACCGGCCGATGCAGCGGCGCTTCGTGTCGGAGCCGATGTTCCAGGCGGTGTTGCTGCTGCTCCAGGAGCGGATTCCCAGTGCCACAGCCCTGTTTCCGCACACGGCGCAACTGTCCGAGGTGCGCTCGGCGGCGATCGCAACCGAAACACCGATCCGCGTGTTCAGCAGCCCCGACACGCCGCTGCCGCAGGTACAGCTGCTCTCGAACGGCCGCTACCACGTCATGGTCAGCAACGCCGGCGGGGGCTACAGCCGCTGGCAGGGTCTGGCCGTCACCCGCTGGCGCGAGGATGCCACCCGCGACAACTGGGGCTCCTTCTGTTACATCCGCGATGTCGCCAGCGGCGCATTCTGGTCGACCACTCATCAGCCTACCCTCAGACAACCAGAGCGTTTCGAGGCCATTTTCTCCGAGGGGCGCGCCGAGTTTCGCCGTCGCGACGCGGTGGGCAGCGGCGCCGATCGGGGCGACATCGAGACCCATACCGACATCGCGGTATCGCCCGAGGACGATATCGAACTGCGCCGGGTGCGCATCACCAACCGCTCGCGCCAGCGCCGGCAGATCGAGCTGACCAGTTATGCCGAGGTCGTGATCGCCCCACCGGCTGCGGATGCGCTGCATCCGGCCTTCAGTAATCTGTTCGTGCAGACCGAGCTGCTGGCCGAGCAGCGCGCCATCCTGTGCACGCGCCGGCCCCGTTCCCACGACGAACAGCCGCCGTGGCTGTTTCACCTGATGGTGGTGCACGGGGAGCAGACCAGCGCCGCGTCCTTCGAAACCGATCGCCTGCGTTTCATCGGCCGCACGCGCACCACGGCCGCGCCGCTGGCGCTGACTGAACCGGGCGCGCTGTCGGGCAGCGCCGGTTCGGTGCTGGACCCGATCGTCGCCATTCGCCGCGTGGTGACGCTCGAACCGGAACAGGTGGTCACCCTGGATATCGTGTCGGGTATTGGCCAGACCCGCGAGCTGGCGGTCAGCCTGATCGACAAGTACCAGGACCTGCATCTGGCCGACCGTGTTTTCGAGCTCAGCTGGACCCACAGCCAGGTGGTGCTGCGCCAGCTCAACGCCAGCGAGGCCGATGCGCAGCTCTATGTGCGCCTGGCGGGCGCCATCATTTACGCCGATGAGGCCCTGCGCGCCGATGCCAGTGTGCTGATCCGCAATCGCCGCGGGCAATCCGGACTGTGGGGTTACGCCATTTCCGGCGATCTGCCGATCGTGCTGCTGCAGATCGCTGATGCAGCCAATATGGAGTTGGTGCGTCAGCTGGTGCAGGCCCATGCCTACTGGCGCCTGAAAGGGCTGGCGGTAGATCTGGTGATCTGGAACGAGGATCACGCCGGCTATCGGCAGCAACTGCACGACCAGATCATGGGACTGATTGCCTCGGGCAGCGAGGCCAGCGCGATCGACCGGCCGGGCGGCATCTTCGTGCGCTCGGCGGAGCAGATCTCCGCTGAGGATCGCATCCTGTTCCAGGCCGTGGCGCGCGCCGTGATCGCCGACGACCGGGGCACCCTGGCCGAACAGCTCGGCCGGCGCAGGCCGCTGGAGCCGCGCGTGCCGCTGTTCGTGCCGACTCGCCAGCCCCATCCGGAACCCACCGCCGCCATCGACACCGCGCTCACCCGACGCGACCTGATCCTCGCCAATGGCCTGGGAGGCTTCACCCCCGACGGGCGCGAGTACGTGATTGCGCTGGCGCCCGGCGAGGTGACGCCCGCGCCCTGGGTGAACGTGCTGGCAAATCCGCAGTTCGGCAGTGTGGTCTCGGAGAGCGGCGCTGCCTACAGCTGGAGCGAGAACGCGCACGAATTCCGCCTCACGCCCTGGCACAACGACCCGGTGAGCGATGCCAGCGGCGAAGCGCTCTACCTGCGCGACGAGGAAACCGGCGAGTTCTGGTCGCCCACGCCCCTGCCGGCGCGCGCGGCGACGCCCTACGTCACCCGCCACGGCTTCGGCTACAGCGTGTTCGAGCACGTCAGTCACGGCATCCGCTCGGAGCTGTGGGTGTATGTGGCCACCGATGCGGCGGTCAAGTTCTCGGTGCTGAAGCTGCGCAATCTGTCGGGCCGGGCGCGCAAGCTCTCGGCGACCGGCTATGTGGAGTGGGTGCTGGGGGACCTGCCGGCCAAATCGGCCATGCACGTGACCACCGAGATCGACCCCAAAACCGGCGCGCTCCATGCCCGCAATCCCTACAACCCCGAGTTCGCCGAGCAGGTGGCGTTCTTCGACGTCGATGACCCGCTGCGGCGCCTGTGCGGCGATCGCACGGAATTTCTCGGCCGCAACGGCACCTTGCGCGATCCGGCCGCGCTGCGGCGCGCGCGTCTGTCTGGCAAGGTCGGGGCCGGCCTGGACCCCTGCGGCGCGATCCAGGTGAGTTTCGATCTGGCCGACGGGCAGGAGCGCGAGATCGTCTTCCGGCTCGGCGTCGGCCGCAATGCCGATGACGCCACCGCGCTGGTGCAGCGTTTTCGCGGTGGCGCGGCCGCACGCACTGCACTGGAAGCCGTGTGGCACTACTGGAACCACACCCTGGGCGCCGTGCAGGTGGAAACCCCGGACCCGTCGGTCAATGTGCTGGCCAACGGCTGGCTGCTGTACCAGACCCTCGCCTGCCGGATCTGGGCCCGCAGCGGCTATTACCAGTCCGGCGGCGCCTTCGGTTTTCGCGACCAGCTGCAGGACGTGATGGCGCTGGTCCACGCCGAGCCCGGCTTGGTGCGCGCGCATCTGCTGCTGTGCGCCAGCCGACAGTTCCCGGAGGGCGACGTCCAGCACTGGTGGCATCCGCCGGCCGGCCGGGGCGTGCGCACCCACTGCTCGGACGACTACCTGTGGCTGCCGCTGGCGGTGTGCCGCTACGTGGCGAGCAGCGGCGACACCGGCGTGCTGGATGAGCCCGTTCACTTTCTGGAGGGGCGCCCGGTCAATCCGGAGGACGATTCCTACTACGACCTGCCGGGTCGCTCAACCGAGACGGCCAGCCTGTACGAACACTGCGTGCGCGCCATCCGCCATGGCCTGCGTTTCGGCGCGCACGGCCTGCCGCTGATGGGCGGCGGCGACTGGAACGACGGCATGAATCTGGTGGGGATACAGGGTCGCGGCGAGAGCGTCTGGCTGGGCTTTTTCCTGTGCACAGTGCTCAGGCAGTTTGCCGAGCTGGCGCGCGGGCGCGGCGACACGGCCTTCGCCGAGCTTTGTCTGGCGCAGGCAGACCAACTGCGCCGGAACATCGACCAGCACGCCTGGGATGGCGCCTGGTACCGCCGCGCCTGGTTCGACGATGGCACGCCGCTGGGCTCGGCGGGCAACGCCGAATGCCAGATCGATTCGATCTCGCAGAGCTGGTCGGTGCTGTCGGGGGCGGGCGATGCGGCGCGTTCGCGGTTGGCCATGGAGTCGGTCGACGCGCGGCTGGTGCGACGCGACAGCCAACTCGTTCAGCTGCTCGATCCGCCGTTCGATAAATCGTCGGTGGACCCGGGCTACATTCGCGGCTATGTGCCCGGCGTGCGGGAAAACGGCGGCCAATACACCCACGGCGCCATCTGGGCGGCAATGGCGTTTGCCGCGCTGGGGAACAGCGAACGCGCCTGGGAACTGCTGACGATGATCAACCCGGCGAACCATGCGCGTTCGCCGGAAGGCATCACGACTTACAAAGTGGAGCCCTACGTCGTCGCCGCCGATGTCTATGCCGTCGCGCCACACATCGGCCGCGGTGGTTGGAGCTGGTACACCGGCTCAGCCGGCTGGATGTACCGCCTCATCATGGAATCGCTGCTCGGCCTGCGGCTGGAGGCCGATAGGCTGCATCTGGCGCCCTGCCTGCCCGCCGACTGGCCGGGGTTCAAGATCCATTACCGCTATCGCGAGACGGTCTATCACATCGCCGTGACGCAAACGCCGGTCGCCGACGCTGGAACGAGCGCCGGGATGCGCGTCACGGTTGATGGCCAGGAGCAACATGACCAGATCATTCCGCTGGTTGATGACCACCGTGAACATTGGGTAGAAGTGTCGATAGCTGTCCAGGGTCTGGAATAACGAAATAAGCCGGATTTAGGATTATAAATTTGATAGCTACTTGTGCTTTATGAATGGGCATTAGGAGCATATTTCATACCAAATCCGCCGCCTGCAACTCGCGCTTCAGATAGGCGTAGAACAGCGGCGCCGCCACCAAGCCCGCAGGGCCGAACAAGGCCTCGAGCGCGAACATGGTGGCAAGCAGTTCCCACACGGTGAGCTGCGTGCGCTGGCCCACGACTTTGGCGTTGATGAAGTATTCGGCCTTGTGGATGACCACCAGAAACACCAGGCAGACCAGCGCCACGATGGGCGAAACCGACAGGCCCACCAAGGTCAGGACGGCGTTGTAGAGCAGGTTGCCCACGATGGGGATCAGCCCGAGCACGAAACTCAGCAAAATCAACACCATCGCATACGGCAGGCGATACCCCCACAGCGGCAGCACGAGAAAAAGAAACAAGGCCAGCAGGCCGGTATTGACCAGAGCGATCCAGAACTGCGCGACCACGATGCGCCGGAACGTGTCGCCAAACAATTGCACGCGCAAATGCAGTTGCGCCGTCAGTGGCTTGAGCGCGGCCACCGGCGGGCGGCTCGCGGCGAGCGCGCCGACGATCAGCCCGACGATGGCGTGCACCAGGCCCGCGAGCCAGGCCCGCCCGGTAATGGCAAGGCTCCCCGCCCTGCTTCCCAGGTAGTTGGCCAGGACGCGCTGTATCTCTGCCGCGCCTTCAGGCAGCTGGCTCGCGATGTCGGCGGGCAGCCGCTCGCGCAGCTCGAGCAGGGTGCGCGCCAGGAAGGCCAGCAGCTCGCGGTATTGCGCGGGCGCATCCAGCAGCATGCCGCGCGTGTAAGGAAAAGCCATGCCCATCAGCGCCAGCGGCAGCAGTACGACCACGGCGGCCGCAAGGCGCGGCGCCGTGCCCGAACGCATGAGCCGGCCGAGCCGCGCACTGAGCCAGCGCGTACCCAAAAAACCCAGGCACACGCAAAGCAGGCTCGGCAGCAGGTGGCTCAGCATGATGAGCAGCAGCGCACCCGCCATCAGCACGTAACTGGCGATCCTGACGGCGCGGGGTGCGGAATCGGCCACGGCGATCATTTCAAAAGTGCACGGCCATGCACACCAGCCGCTGCTCGCGCCCCAGGCCCTTGGTTTTGGCCATGGCCCTCAAGCCACCACCACCGCCGCACCCGCGCCGCGCGCTGCGATGCGGCCTATGCGGTACACCTGCTCGCCCGCGGCGCGCAGCGTGGCGCTGGCGGCATCGGCGTCGGCCTCGGCCACGATCACGACCATGCCTATGCCGTTGTTGAAGGTGCGACTCATCTCCACGTCATCGATGCCCGCGGTTTGTTGCAGCCAGGCGAAGAGCTCGGTTTGCGGCCAGCTGCCCTTGACGAGCTGCGCCGCCAGCCCATCGGGCAGCACGCGCGGGATGTTTTCGAGCAAGCCGCCGCCCGTGATGTGCGCCAGCGCCTTGATGCCGCGGTTGCCCTGCGCCGGGTGCTGCGCGAGCGCGGCGAGCACGCTTTTCACGTACAGGCGCGTGGGCTCCATGAGGGCGGCGCGCAAGGGCTTGCCGTCCAGCGTCGTGGGCCATTGCGCCGCGGCGCGCTCGAGGCACTTGCGCACCAGGCTGAAGCCGTTGGAGTGCACGCCGCTCGAGGCCAGCCCCAGCACCACGTCGCCCGCCTGCACGCTCTGGCCCGTGAGTATCTGCGACTTTTCGACCACGCCCACGGCAAAACCGGCCAGGTCGTATTCACCGGGCGGGTACATGCCGGGCATCTCGGCCGTCTCGCCGCCGATGAGCGCGCAGCCCGCGAGCTCGCAGCCGCGCGCGATGCCGCCCACCACGGCGGCCGCGGTATCGACGTCGAGCTTGCCGCAGGCAAAGTAGTCCAGAAAGAACAGCGGCTCGGCGCCCTGCACCAGCACGTCGTTGACGCTCATGGCCACGAGGTCTATGCCCACGGTGTCGTGCATGTTCCATTCGAAGGCCAGCTTGAGCTTGGTGCCCACGCCGTCGGTGCCGCTCACGAGCACGGGTTCGCGGTATCGCTTGGGCACTTCGAACAATGCGCCAAAGCCGCCTATGCCGGCCAGCACGCCTTCGCGCAGCGTCTTGCGTGCCAGGGGTTTGATGCGCTCGACGAGGGCATCGCCGGCGGCGATGTCAACGCCGGCGTCTTTGTACGACAAGGGGGTGGCAGTAGGATCAACAGCACTCATGGCAGGGCGGCACGGGCGAACGTGCACGGCAGACTAAAATTCGCGCCGATTCTACGGTGCCGGTCAGCTCGCCCGGCCGCTTTTCCCTTCAGCAGCCCTGTTGCTCGCCACAGCCACTTCCGCGCCCCAAAGCCAACCCTCGTTCCAAGCCAACATGCCTTTGGCCTGCGCCCCTCCCCTTCGCTGCCCGCACGATGAAGCCCCCATGAAGCAACTCGCACTGGACCTGGGCCTGGCCCCGCCGCCCTCGCTCGCGCAGTTTCACGCCGGCCCTAACGCGGCGGCGCTGCAGCATCTGCGCCTGATGCTCGACTCTGCGGCGCCCGTGCCCACCTACCTGTGGGGCGAGGCCGGCAGCGGCAAAACGTATCTGCTGCAGGCCGTGCGCGCCGAGTTGCAAGAGCGCGGCGCGAGCGTGGGCTGGCTGGCTGCGGACAGCGCTGCGCCGCCTGCCTTCGACGCACACTGGACGGCCGTGCTGCTCGACGACGTGCATGCTTACGACAGCGCCCAACAGGCGGTGGCTTTCAACTGGTTCGTCAACGCCTTGCATCCTGCGAGCGGCAGCCCGCGCTGGGTGCTCGCGGCGGGTGCGCTGCCGCCCGCCGACCTGCCGCTGCGCGAGGACTTGCGCAGCCGCCTGGGCTGGGGCCATGTGTTCCAGCTGCAGCCGCTGGGCGAGGCCGACTGCCGCGCCGTGCTGCGCGCGCAGGCTGCGGCGCGTGGCATCCGCCTGAGCGACGAGGTGCTGGACTTCATGCTGCAGCGCTTTTCGCGCGACCTGGGCAGCCTGGTGCAGCTGCTGGACGCGCTCGACGCCTTCGCCCTGCGCACCCAGCGCGCCGTCACCATTCCATTGCTAAAAACCATGCTAGAAGCCCTCTGAACGGGCGCAAGCAGCTATTATTTTCATACTACCCTTGACCCGCGCATGACACCCCCGCCCCGCCCCCGCGTCACGCTGTTCGACCTGGACCACACGCTGTTGCCCATAGACTCCGACCATTCCTGGGGTGAATTCACCGTGCGCATCGGCTGGCACGACCGGGACGAATTTTTGCGCCGCAACGACGCCTTTTATGCCGACTACCAGGCCGGCACGCTGGACATCCACGACTACGTGCGCTTTGCCACCGCCGCGCTGCGCGAGCGCGGCCCGCAGGAGGCCGCCGCCGCGCAGGCCCGCTTCATGCGCGAGGTGATAGCGCCCGCCATCCGGCCCGAGGCGCTCGCGCTGCTGCGCCAGCACCAGGCGGCGGACGCGCACGTGCTCATCATCACCGCGACCAACGAATTCGTCACGCGCCCCATCGCCGACGCGCTGGGCGTGCCCGAATTGCTCGCCACGCGCCTGGCGCGCGACGCCAGCGGCTGGATCACCGGCGAGATCGAGGGCGTGCCCTGCCTGCGCGCGGGCAAGGTGCAGCGCATGGAACAATGGCTGGCCGCACGCGGCTGGGGCTGGAGCGACATCGAAAGCACGTTTTACAGCGACTCGATGAACGACTTGCCGCTGCTCGAAAAAGTCGCTCACCCCGTGGCCACCAACCCCGACCCGCGCCTGCGGGCCCTCGCGCAAGAGCGCGGCTGGCGCATTCTGGATCTGTTCGCCTCATGATCAAAAACTTCATCGACAAGCTGCTCGGCAAAGCCCCCGCGGGCAGCGCCAAAGCCAAGAAAAATCCCTCCTTCGGCCGCCGCGCCGAAGTGCCTGCGAGCGCGCACGGCATAGACCCGAGCCTGGTCGATCGCCGCGCCGCCGAGGTGGTGCATACCCTCAAGCAGGCCGGCTTCGAGGCCTACATCGTGGGCGGCGCGGTGCGCGATCTGCTCCTGGGCCTGCGCCCCAAGGACTTCGACGTGGCCACCAACGCCACGCCCGAGCAGGTCAAGCAGCTGTTTCGGCGCGCCTTCATCATCGGGCGGCGCTTTCGCATCGTGCACGTGGTGTTCGGGCGCGGGCGCGAGCACGAGGTGATCGAAGTCTCGACCTTCCGCGCCTACCTCGACAGCGCCGCGGCCGAGCAGGTCAGCGGCAACGAAAAAAGCTCGCGCCAGGCGCTCGCGGGCGTGCAGCACGCCGTCGATGTCTCAGGGCGCGTGCTGCGCGACAACGTCTGGGGCCCGCAGCAAGAAGACGCGGCGCGGCGCGACTTCACGATCAACGCGATGTACTACGACCCTGAGACACAGATCGTCGTCGATTACCACCAGGGCATCCAAGACGCGAAGAAAAAACTCCTGCGCATGATCGGCGACCCCGCCACGCGCTACCGCGAAGACCCCGTGCGCATCCTGCGCGCCGTGCGCTTTGCCGCCAAGCTCAGCGCGCTGGGCTTTACGTTCGCGCCGCAGACCGCCGCGCCGCTCGCGGCCTCGCTGCCGCTGCTCGCCGACGTGCCGCCCAGCCGCATGTTCGACGAAATGCTCAAGCTGCTGCAAACCGGCCATGCGCTCGCCTCGATCGCGCAGCTGCGCAAACTCGGGCTCGACCGCGGCATCTACCCGCTGCTCAACGTGGTGGTGGAGCGCGCCGACACCCCCTTCGTGCGCGCCGCGCTGCTGGACACCGACCGCCGCGTGGCCGAGGGCAAATCGGTGGTGCCGAGCTTTTTGCTCGCCTGCGTGCTCTGGGACGACGTGCGCACGGCCTGGCAGCAGCGCCTGCGCACACAGCACCCGCTGCCCGCGCTGCACGAGGCCATAGACGAAGTATTCGAGCGGCGCATAGGCGATGTCTCGGGGCGCGGCAAGCTCGCGTCCGACATGCGCGAAATCTGGGTCATGCAGCCGCGCTTTGAAAAGCGCACGGGCAACACGCCCTTCGGCCTCGTGGAGCAGCCGCGCTTTCGCGCCGGCTTCGACTTTCTGCGCCTGCGCGCCGACGTGGGCGAAGTTGAGGAAGCCCTGGCCGAATGGTGGCAGGACTTCCAAACCGCCGAAGACGAACGCCGCGCCGACCTGATCGCGCAGGCGCGCGAAGAGCAACAAGGCCAGGAAAAAGCGCGCAAACGCCCCGCCAAGACGTGGCGCGCGGCACCTCCATCGTCCGAGGACAGCACGCCGCCGAATGCAGAGCCGGCACCGCCCACAGTCGCCACCGCCATTGCCGACGAAGCCGCAGGCGCAGACGCAGACCAAGCCCCGAAAAAACGCCGGCGCCGGCGCCGCAAGCCCGCCGCGCAAGGCACAGGCGCAGAGGCCGGGGCGGATGCGGCAAACGACGCAGACGCTGGCGCAGACGCCGGCGCCAACGTCCCCGGCAGCGCGAGCGCGGCTGCGTCCGACCCCGCGCCGAACGCCCCGCCCGATGCCCGCTGACCGATTCGTACCGGCATGCCTAGGCGCACCGAAAACGCCAACGACGACGCCTTAGAAACCACCATGGACACCGCTGCACCTTCGGGCGCGCCGCCAGCGGCGGGGACGCTGGGGGCCGTGTCTGCCGGCATAGGCCTGGGCGCCAACCTCGGCGACTGCGCCGCCACGCTGCGCCAGGCCCTGCAAGCCATCGCCGCCCTGCCCGGCACGCAGCTGCTGCGCCATTCGTCGCTCTACCGCAGCGCCCCAGTGGCAGCCACTGGGCCCGACTATGTCAACGCCGTGGCCGAGATTCTCACTACGCTGAGCCCGCAGGCGCTGCTGCAAGCCCTGCAGCACCTGGAACACGCCGCAGGCCGCGAGCGCCCCTACCGCAACGCCCCGCGCACGCTGGACCTGGACATCCTCTGGTGGGACGACCTGCACCTCGCCACCCCCACCCTGACCGTGCCGCACCCATGCATGCACGAGCGCGCCTTCGTGCTCGTCCCCCTCGCCGAAATCGCCCCCCAGCGCGTCACCCCCGAGCGACTGCGCGCAGTGCAAGGGCAGCGGGTGGAACGGCTGGAGGAGTAATTGAGTAACTGTGGGTAATTGGGGGCAGATTCCAATTATTTTGTCTTGCCCCATAGGCTGAGCACGGCGCGGGCTCGTGTGGCGTTTTGCCCCATCACAACGATGCACAATCCCAGGCATGACCCACACCCCCGCCTCCCTTGCCGATTTGCGCAAAAGCTACGAACGCGCAGAGCTCAGTGAAGATGCCTCGCACGCCGACCCGCTGCTGCAGTTCGACCAGTGGATCAAAGAGGCGCTGAACGCCCAGTTGCCCGAGCCCAACGCCATGACGGTGGCCACCGTGGGCGGCGACTTGCGCCCGAGCACGCGCGTGGTGCTGATCAAGGGATACGACGCGCGCGGCATCGTGTGGTTCACCAACTATGAAAGCCGCAAGGGCCGCGAACTTGCGGGCAACCCGTATGCGGCGCTGCAGTTTCATTGGGTCGAGCTCGAGCGCGTGGTGCGCATCGAGGGCGTGGTCGAGAAGGTCAGTGAGGAAGAAAGCGACGCCTACTTCCACAGCCGTCCGCTGGACTCGCGCATAGGCGCCTGGGCGAGTCCGCAAAGCCAGGTGATACCGGGCCGCAACGTGCTGCTGGCCAATGCCGCGCGCTACGGCGCGCAGTTCCTGCTGCGCCCGCCGCGCCCGCCGCATTGGGGCGGCTACCGCCTGAAGCCCGACCAATGGGAGTTCTGGCAGGGCCGCAAGAGCCGCCTGCACGACCGGCTGCGCTACAGGCAGGAGGCTGGCGCCTGGGTGCGCGAACGCCTGGCGCCTTGAGGAGCGGTCTGTGCTGCGCCACCTCCGCCCGGGGGGCTGCCGAGAGCGGCATGGCGCGCACGCTGGCGCTCACTTGTCGATGAACGTCCCGACCAGGTCGAAAAACTGCTTGTAGAACTTCTTCTCGGTCACCGTGGTGCTCGAGACTTTGACGAGCGAGTCGGCGCTCTTGCTCCAGGGCAGCGAGATGCCGCCGCCGCCCACGCTCACGCTGGCGCCGCCCGAGACTTTCTTGAGCTTGTAGCGGGTTTCGATGGCGTTCACGAACACCGTCGCGCCCTTGCTGGCGGCCTTGCAGACCACGTGGAAGTCGAGCACGGCGTTGAGTTCCTCCTCGGGCTGGAACTCCTTGTGCGCATGGATGTTCGTGTCCTTGACCTCATCGATGCGGTAGCCCTGGCTCAGCAGGGCGCGCTGCGCCGCGTCGCAAGCCTCTTGCTCGCCGGTGGCGTAGGTTCGCTGGTATGGGGAGTCCTTTTTGAACTCCTCCTCCTCATAGACCGGCCGGGTGCCGCAGGCAGCGCACAGCGCGAGCAGCAGCACCGCAAACGCCCCCCGTGTGATTGACCAAGTGTGTTTCATGGCGTGCCAGTATAGGGGGCCTGCGCGGCGGTGCAAAGGCCCGAAGTCAAGCCCTCGTGTCGGCCTCAAAACTCCACGCGCAAGCCCAGCGTGATGTCGCGCCCCATCAGCGGCGCGGCGGTCTTGATGAACGAGGTGCTCGCGTAGGCCAGGCGGTTGTTGAGGTTGTTGGCCTTGAGGTAGAGCTGCCAGCGCTGCCCAAACGCGCCGCTCGCTGTGCCGCCGTAGCTCAGGCCGACGTTGAGCATGCCGTACCCCGGCGTGGGCGTCTCGAACGCGGCGGTGCGATCCTGGCGCGCCACCTGCAGCCACTCGGTGTAGCCCTGCCAAGGGCCCCAGCTACCGTCCAGACGCAGCCCCGCGCGTGCCGCGGGCATGCGCGGCACGCGGCTGCCGTCGTCGAGGTGCGCGCGCACGGCGTCGCCCCGCAGCGTGAGGCCCAGGTGGCGCGTGAGGCGCTGGTGCACCTGGCCTTCGAAGCCGGTGAAGGTCGCGTCCTGCTGGCTGTATTGCAGCAGCTGCAAGCCGCCGAGCTCATCGACGGTGCGGCCGTAGATGTAGTTGGCGATGTGGTTGCGGAACACGCTGAGCTCGAAGGTGGTGTCGCCGGCCATCTTGCGCAGGCTCAGGTCGATGTTTTGCGCAGTCTCGGCGCGCAGATCGGCGTTGCCGCGTTCATAGGTGCGCGTGGCCAGGTGCAAGCCCTGGGCGTAGAGCTCCTCGGCCGTGGGTAGGCGCACGGCGCGCGTGAGCGAGGCGCCCAGGGTGTAGCCGGGCGTGAACTTCCACACCGCGCCGAGCGAGGCCGAGGTGCCGTGGTGCTCGCGTTCGATGCCGCTGCTTTGCGCCTCCGCGCTCTGGCGGTCGTGGCGCAGCGCGGCTTCGAAGCGCCAGTCGCGCCAACGGTACTCCTCGAGCGCGAACAGGCCCACTTTGTGCGTCGCCGTGGGCTCGATGTACGCCTCTTCGCCGTCGGCGCGGAATTTGCGCTGCCCGAGCTGCAGGCCCACGAGGCCACGCCAGCCGGCGATCGGCAGGTGTTCGAGCTCGATGCGGCTGTCGTAGGCCCGGTTGTTGAAGGTGGTGCCGATGGCGCCGTCCTCGATCTCGTTGTGCCGGTAGCGCGTGAGCCCGCTGCGCAGGCGCACGGCGGCGACGCCGGCAAACGGGTTGCGCAGCTCGCCGCGCAGGTCCCAGCGCTCGCTGAGCAGATCGACCATGGGCGCGGTGGCGTCGGTCGCAGCTTGCGCGGGCTCTGCGTCGGCGGGGCAGACCAGGCGGTTGCCATCGGCGCCGCAGCCCGCATGCGCCGCGTCGTCGCCCGGCAGGCCGTATTTCGCGGTCTGGCGCGTGTAGGCCGCGCCGAGGTAGCCGTCGGTGTTGATCCACGAGAGGCCCACGCTGCCCGTGTCGCCGCGCTGGTAGCTGCCGGGCACGCGCGCGCCTTGTGGCCAGCCGCTGCCGGCGCGGTAGCTTTGGGCGTCGTTGGCCGCGCCTTCGACGTGCAGCGCCAGGTGCCCCGTGCCGCCGGTGAGTGCGAACGCGCCGGCTTTTTCGCGCGCGTTGCTGCCCGCGCGCAGCTCGGCGCTGCCCGTGTAGCCTTTTTCGGGGATGGCCGTGGGCACCTTGTCGTCGAGCACGTTGACCACGCCGCCCACGGCGCCGCCGCCGTAGAGCAGCGCCGAAGGGCCGCGCAGCACCTCGATCTGGCGCGCAAGCAAGGGAGAGGACGCGACCGCGTGGTCGGGGCTCACGGTGGAGGCGTCCTGCAGCTCGGCGCCGTCGCTCAGGATCTTCACGCGCGGGCCGTCCATGCCGCGGATGATGGGGCGGCTCGCGCCCGCGCCGAAATGGCTCGCGCTGATGCCCGGCATGCCGTCCAGCGTGTCGCCCAGCGTCGCGGCGCGCCGCTGCACGAGCTCGTCGCCTTCGAGCACGCTCACGGGCGTGGCCAGCTCGCTGCTGCCCAGCTGCAGGCCACTGGCGGATACGGTGACGGTGGCGAGCGTGGGCGCCTCGGCACCGGAAGCAGTCGCCGCGGGCGCGGCCTCTGCAGTGGCGGGAACGCTTTGCGCACGGGCAAAACCTGCGCCCGTCAGCAGCAGCCCCAGGCCCCAAGCCACAGGGCGCAACGCCAAGGAGGTCACGATTTTTCGAGTGGATTTCATGAAAGCAAACCTTTGCAACGAGGAACGCCGGGGCGGCACGCAGCCACCCGACCACGCAGGCCATGGCCCGCGCAGACAGCGTCCAGAAAATATGAACGAAATTGGCCTCTAGCGCTTATGTATCAAGCACTAGTAGCTATCACAAATGGAGCAAATGGAGTATTCAGCGCGCCGGCGGGCCGCGCGCGAAAAACACCGCGACATGCCGCACCACGGGCGCGGCGCGGCACGGCAACGCGGGAGCGCCGGGCGGCAGCGCCGCGGGCAGGACGAGCGCGACTGCGTGCAGCGCCTGCCCGAGCGTGAGCTGGTCGAGCAGTTGGCAGTCGGCCGTCGTGTGCTGCGGCAGCAGGCGCCGCAGTCCTTGGGAAAAGTCTTCTTCGGAGGCGGCGGCTGCTGCGCCGGGCGAGGTCGCACTCGCCGCCTCAGCCCCAAGCGCTGCGCCAGCGCCGCGCGCATCGGGCTCGCGCGCGTGCTGCACCGCCACCAGGTCCGCTGGCCCAGCGTGCGGCCCGAAGTGCAGCACCTTGTGCAGCTGGCCCACGGTGGACACGAGCACCAGGGCCAGCAGCAGCCACGCAAGCGCAGCATGGCGCGCGCTCTCCCAGACACGCCGTGGCGCGCTCAGTGGGTAGGGACTGCGCGGTTTGTGCACGGCTTCGCCCAAGCTGCGTATTTCGCGTCAATGAAAGCGCGGCGCGCGCTTTTCGAGAAAGGCGTGCAGGCCCTCGCGCGCATCCTGGCTGCGCGTGCACTCCTGCAGCAGCGCCTGCTCGAGCGCCATCTGTGCCTGCAAGCCGCGCTGCGTGGCGTCTTCGCACAGGTGCTTGATCTTGGCCAGCGACCCCCTGGGCGCAAGCGCCAGGCGCGCGCACAGGGCCTCGGCGCGCTGCGCCAGCTCGGCATCGGGCACGACCTCATCGACCAAGCCCATGGCAAGGCATTGGCGCGCATCCAGCGCGTCGCTGAGCATGAACAGCTGGCGTGCGCGCATAGAGCCTACGCGGCGCGTGACGAAATACGAAGCCCCCATGTCGGGCGACAGGCCCAGCGCCACGTAGCCGGTGCGCAGCTTCATCGACGCCGCGGCCAGCGCAAAATCGCCGCACAGCGCCCAGCCCACGCCGCCGCCGCCGACCGGGCCGTTGATGGCCGTGACCACGGGCGCAGGCAGCTGCGACAGGCGCATGAGCGCCGGGTGCGCGATCTCCACGAGCGCGCGCAGATACGACTCCAGTGTTTCCACATGCGCACGCATCTCGGCGATGTTGCCGCCGGCGCTGAACAGGCCGCCGCTGCCGCTGAGCAAGACCACGCGCGGCCGCGCCGCGGCCACCTCGTCCACCGCACGCGCCAGCGCCGCCGTGGCCGCGAGCGCAAGCGTGTGCGGGCCGTCGCTGCGGTCGAACACAATGCGGCCGATGCCGTGCGCGACGCTCCAGCGTATGGTGTCCACGGTTTGTTCCGTCACTTCGTGCATGGCTGTCTCCTCTTTTTGGATGGGGCTACGGCGCCACGCTGGCGCCTGAACGTCCGCCCGGCCTCCCGCCGGCTGGCGGCTCTCACGACTTCAGGTGGCGCGCAAAGGTCTTGCGAAACTTTTCCAGCTTGGGCGCGATGACGAAGGCGCAGTAGCCTTGCTGCGGATGGCGCGCGAAATAGTCGCGATGGTAATCCTCGGCGGGCCAGAAAGCGGTCAAAGGCTGGACCTCGGTGACGATGGGCGCACCGAACACGCGCTGCACCTCGAGCTCACGGATCAAGGCGCGCGCGGCCTCGCCGTGCTCGGGGCGTTCGTAATAGATGCCGCTGCGATACTGTGGCCCCACGTCGTGGCCCTGGCGGTTGGGCGTGGTGGGGTCGTGCGTGGCAAAGAAGATTTGCAAAATCTCGCGCACGCCGATCTGCGCCGCATCGAACGTGACGCGCACGGCCTCGGCGTGCCCGGTCGTGCCCGTGCAGACCTGTTCGTAGCTCGGCTGCGGCACGTGGCCGTTGCAATAGCCGCTTTGCACTGCGAGAACGCCACGCACACGCTGAAAAACCGCCTCGGTGCACCAGAAGCAACCTCCAGCCAATGTGATCGTTTCTGTCGTCGTCATGAATCAAACCCTCCAGGCTACCCTTGGCGCCCAAGGAAAATCCCCTGGCTACGGCGGCTTTGGCTTTGTCCAGGGAGCACCACCAGCGCTCGATTATCACCAGCCGCCTTGGTGTAGGCCCCTCTTCGAAGCATCGCATGCGCCGCTTTTAGAATCACGGCATGGCATGCGGCCGCATGCGCGCAAACCGCCACCCCTTCTTCGGAATCCACCCTGGTATTCACCCATGACCCTGCCCCTGAACACCACCGCCGACGCGAGCGATCCCATCGTGCGCGCCCGCTTCAACATGATCGAGCAGCAAATCCGCCCCTGGAACGTGCTCGACGAGCAGGTGCTCGCGCTGCTCGAACAGGTGCGCCGCGAAGACTTCGTGCCGCCGGCATACCGTGCCATGGCGTTCATGGACACCGAAATCCCGCTGCTCGGCGAGCCCGAGCAGGCGTTGCGCCTGGGCCGCTGCATGCTGCCGCCGCGCGTGGAGGCGCGCATGCTGCAAGACCTGCGCCCCCAGCCCGGTGACCGCGTGCTCGAAGTCGGCGCAGGCTCGGGCTACATGGCGGCGCTGCTGGCCAGCTGCACGCAGCAGGTGGTGTCGCTCGAAATCGTGCCCGAGCTCGCCGATTTCGCGCGCCGCAACCTGCAGCGTGCCGGCATTGCCAATGCGACCGTGCGCGTGGCCGACGGCGCGCACGACGCGCTGCCCGAAGGCCCGTTCGACATCATCGTGCTGAGCGGCTCGGTGGGCGAAGTCCCTGCGCGGCTGCTCGACCAGCTGCGTCCCGGCGGGCGCCTGGGCGCCATCGTCGGCGACGAGCCCATCATGCGCTTCACGTTCGTTCGCCAGGTCGAAAACCGCTTCGAGGCCAGCCAGCCCTGGGACTGCAAGGCGCCGCGCCTGCTCGGCTTCCCCGAGCCCGTGGCGTTCGAGTTCTGAAAGCCGCGCGCTGCGCGCGGCACAGCCGCTGGCAGTATCAACCTCTGGACTTACGCAAACAAGGATGCAGTGAGGTGTTTTGCCATGGGGCGAACGCCTTGCCTAACCCCGATTTGCGTAAGTCGTGAACCTCAATCCGCGATGCATATCTGCGTCTGCTCGCCCAGCCCTGCGCCGCCCAGGCGCATCACGTCGCCGGGCTTGAGAAACCACGGCGTGGGCTTTTGCCCCAGGCCCACGCCGTGGGGCGTGCCCGTGAGCACGATGTCGCCGGGTTCGAGCGACATGAACTGGCTGATGTAAGCCAGCACTGTAGGCACGTCGAAGATGAAGTTGCGCGTGTTGCCGTCCTGCACGCGCTGGCCGTTGACCTCGAGCCACAGGCCGATCGCGTGCGGGTCGGGCAACTCGTCGGTGGTCACGAGCCACGGGCCTATCGGGGCAAAGCTGTCGTAGCTCTTGCCCTTGTCCCACTGGCCGCCGCGCTCGCTCTGGTAGGCGCGCTCGGACACGTCGTTGGCAAGCACGTAGCCGGCCACGTGCTGCAGTGCGGTGTCTTTGCGCACGTGGCTCGCGCGGGTGCCTATGACCACGCCGAGCTCCACCTCGGCGGATGCC
>CAVPUD010000087.1:0-11442 GCA_963708545.1 uncultured beta proteobacterium
GCTAAATGACTCCATGAGAACTCCACAGGTGGCAGGAACGTCGAAAAAGAAGTTCAGCCAACGTGCGGCGGCCCACAATGGCGCAATCGCATGTCGAACCGACGGCGCTTGGAGGGCGCAAGCGTCAGCCCGTAGGAATTCATGCGATGCGAGTGGTGCATAGGGGTGGTATTGTAGAAATAACGATTCGGCAGTGGCAAGTGCCTGTACCGTCGTGTTTCTGGGCCCATTGTCCACGCATCAACCATGCGGCGCTCGCAGGAATGCATAGTGCCGCTCAATGTAGCCAGCCTCTCAATCCGCCACGGGCACGCGCGGCGCGAGCGCGCACATGAGCTCGTAGGCGATCGTGCCCGCGGCGTGCGCGACTTCGTCGATGGGCAGGGTCGCGCCGCCGCGCGATGCGTGGCCCCAGAGCGTGACTTCGCTGCCGAAACCCGCGTGTACGCCTGCGGCCCGCACGGGCTCCAGATCGACGGCGAGCATGTCCATGCTCACGCGCCCCACGAGGCGCGTGCGCACACCTTCGACGAGCACGGGTGTGCCGGTTTCGGCGTGGCGCGGGTAGCCGTCGGCATAGCCGCACGCGGCCACGCCGATGGTCATGGGCGCCGGGGCGACGAAGCGCGAGCCGTAGCCCACGCTGTCGCCGGCCGCCAGCTGCTGCACGCCAATCAGGCGCGTGGCCAGCGTCATCGCGGGCTGCAGGCCCCAGTGCGCGGTGCGGCCTTCGGGGTGGTCGGGCGCGCCGCCATACAAGGCGATGCCGGCGCGCACCCAGTCGGCGCGCACCGGCGCGGCGCTGGCGTGGCGCAGTGTCGCGGCGCTGTTGGCCAGGCTGCGCTCGCCCGGCAAGTCCTGCGTGGCGGCCAGAAACGCCGCCACCTGGTGCGCGATGCCACGCGCGCCGTCGGCGTCGCTGAAGTGCGTCACGTGGCCGATTTCATCGACCTGCGGCAGCGCATTCAGTCGCGCCCAGGCGCTGCGGTAGCGCTGCGGCGCAAAGCCCAGGCGGTTCATGCCCGAGTTGAGCTTGAGCAGCACATGGTGCGGCTGCTGCGTCTTGTGCCCGGCGAGCATGTCTATCTGCTCGTCACAATGCACCACGTGCCACAAGCCCAGGCGCGAGCACAGCTCGAGGTCGCGCGGCTCGAACACGCCCTCGAGCAGCAGGATGGGGCCGCGCCAGCCCAGCGCGCGCAGGCGCTCGGCCTCGGCCAGGTCGAGCAGTGCAAAGCCGTCGGCGGCGCGCAGGCTGGCATAGACGCGCTCTATGCCGTGGCCGTAGGCGTTGGCCTTGACGACGGCCCAGACTCTGGCGTCCTGCGCGGCTTGGCGCACGCGCTCCAGGTTGTCGCGCAAGGCGCCGGTGTGGATGGTGGCGTGGATGGGGCGTGGCATAGTTTGGAGGTTCGTGGCGTGCGCCAGCGGTAGCCGGCAATTTTGGCATCGCGGGCAGCGCGGCGAAGGGGCCGTGATATAACCCGCCGCGACTGAACTTTCACCCCATGCGCTGGCCAGCGACATTTTCTTTCCTGCAATGAAGCGCGGTTTCTACACCATCATGGCGGCGCAGTTTTTCAGCTCGCTGGCCGACAATGCCTTGTTCGTCGCCGCCGTGGAACTGCTGCACAGCAACGGCGCCCCCGAGTGGGAGCGCGCTGCACTGGTGCCTATGTTTGCGCTGTTTTACGTGGTGCTGGCACCATTCGTGGGCGCCTTTGCCGATGCCCTGCCCAAGGGGCGGGTGATGTTCCTGAGCAATGCGATCAAGGTGCTGGGCTGCCTGCTGATGCTGTTCGGCTCGCACCCGCTGCTGGCCTACGCCATCGTCGGGCTGGGGGCCGCGGCGTATTCGCCCGCCAAGTACGGCATCCTCACCGAGCTACTGCCGCATTCGCAACTGGTGCGCGCCAACGGCTGGATAGAGGGGCTCACGATCGCCTCCATCATCCTGGGCGTGGTGCTGGGCGGGCAGCTCGTGGGGCCGCATTTGTCGCACTGGCTGCTGCGGTTCGACCTTCCGTTCATCGATACCGGCGTGGACACCCCCGCCGAGTCGGCCATCGCGGCGCTGATCGTCGTGTATGCGCTCGCAGCCTGGTTCAACACGCGCATTCCGCACACGGGCGTGGAAATGCGCGCGCTGCGCCAGCACCAGGCGCACAGCGTGCTGCAAACTACCCTGGCGCTGCTGCCCGACTTCTGGGACTGCAACCTGCGCCTTTGGCGCGACAAGCTCGGCCAGATCACGCTGGCCACGACCACCCTGTTCTGGGGCGTGGGCGGCAACCTCAAATACATCGTGCTGGCCTGGGCGGCCGTCGCGCTGGGCTACGACACCTCGCAGGCTTCTTCGCTCACGGGCGTGGTGGCGCTGGGCACGGCCGCGGGGGCCGTGGCGGCCTCGGCGCGCATGCGCCTGGACCAGGCCACCCATGTGCTGCCGCTGGGCATAGGCATGGGCGTGCTGCTGGTGCTGATCATCTTCATCCACCACATTGGCCTGGCGCTGCCGTACCTGGTGCTGCTCGGCGCGCTCGGCGGCTTTCTGGTGGTGCCCATGAACGCGCTGCTGCAGCACCGCGGACACAAACTGATGGGCGCCGGGCGCTCGATTGCCGTGCAGAACTTCAACGAGCAGGCCAGCATCCTCGGGCTGGGCGCGTTCTACAGTCTGTCGCTCAAGCTCGGGCTGTCGGTGTTTGGCGCCATCACGGCCTTCGGTGTCGCCGTGGCGGGGCTGATGTGGCTGATCCAGCGCTGGCACGCGCACAACTGCAGGCGCTACGGCGCCGAGATGGAGCAGCTGCTGCACACCGCGCGCCACGATACGCACTGAGCCCAGATGGCTCATGGGTACGCGGGATGATGGCGCGGCGGCTGGCGGGGCGGTGGTGACGATAGGCACACATCCACGTAAGATGACCCCATGAAACCATTTCGCTGGAACGCCGAGAAGAATGAAGCGCTCACGTCGGAGCGGGGTATTTCTTTTGAGCGCATAGTGGTCGCCATCGAGTCCCGCGGGTTGCTGGACATCCTGGCCCATCCTTGAACCCAAATTGTCCATTAGGCGGTGCTGCGCACCTACGCGGGCGCTGGCGGACGTCTGACGGTCATTTTGGCCGCGGTTTCGGCGTCCATGGCACCAGCCATGGACTTCTCACCCGCGACCAAACTGCCGCGCCAGCCGCCTCGCCATCATCCCGCGTCCTAATGAACAATCTGGGTTGAAATATCCAAGGCAGCGCGTTCTTGTCGTCTCGTGCGACAACTACGCCTACTTGGTGCCGTTCGTCGAGGAGGAAGATTACTTCTTCCTCAAGACCCTGATTCCGAACCGCAAGGCTACTCGGGACTATCTGAATCAAGGTGAGCCAGATGCTGAAAATTGATGAGTACGAACTCGAAGTGCTGAGCGCCTTCGAGAAAAACCAACTGAAATCTGTTGCAACAAAGGCCGAACTTGCCAAGTTCAAAGCTGCCGCGCGTGCTACTGCCATCAAGAATCGGAGAGTCAATATCCGCCTGTCTTCTGGCGACCTTAACGATATTCAGGTGAAGGCCCTGGAAGAGGGGGTGCCGTACCAAACGTTAATTGCCAGCGTCTTGCATAAGTACGTTACTGGGCGCCTTGCGGAGCGGCCAGGCTCCATCACGGATGCGACTCGCAAGCCCGCATCAAAACGTCGAGCTACATCGAGCCGCTAACCCGCTTTGGCTTTTCGGGCGCGGCGTGCGCGCGTGAGCGCCTGCGTGACGCTGCGCGGCTCGAGCCCGTACATCGCGGCAAACTGCGCTTCGGCGCGGCGCTGGTTTTCTGGCGTTTGCGCGGCGGCGCTGCCCTGGCTGGCGCTGCTAGCCTCGAAGGCGCGCAGCAAGGCCTCGTCCTTGGCGTTGCGCGCCGCCCATTCGGCCAGGGCCTCTTCGAGCAAAGCGTTGGCGGCCTCGTCGCGGCTGCGCACGCGCTCGATGTAGGCCTCGCGCGTGAGGCCTGAAGCCTCGAAGGCTGCCACCATGCGCCGGCGCAGCTGGTCCTTGGCGTCTGCCGTGGTCGCAGCATCGGCGCCGGCGCGCGCCTGGCGGCGGCGGTGCACCTCGAGCAGCGCATGCAAGACATGCTCGGGCGCCAGGTCTTCGACTGGCTGGCCGGCCAGGTCGTAGCGCTTGCCGCCCGCAGCCAAGCTGTGCAGATAGCGCGTGGAGCGCGTGTGCAGGCCCAGCGCCTCCTTGAGCGCGGCGCGGTCGAAGGCGTCGGGATGCGCGGCGGTCAGGTCCTGAAAAATGCCGCGCTTGAGCGGACGGAACACGGCGCCGAAGAGCTGCGGGTAGAGCGCGGCGAGCTGCTCGAGCACGGGGTGCGTGCGGCGCGGCGTGCGGGTAGCGGCTTGCTGTCCTGGCGCAGGCGCAGACGTGGACGACGGTGCCGCCGCTTGCGCAGGGCCGTCGGCACTTGCGCGCGCTTGCGGGGCCTGCGCGGGTGTCCCCGCCCCGGTGCGCCCTGCCGGCTTGCGCCGCCGATGGCGCGCACGGCCTTGGCGCTGCGCGGCGGCTTCTTCGCCAGGCACTGTTGCTTGCAGCATGTCGGGTTGCGTCATGGGGACCTGCGCGTCGGCGTTGCTGCGCGTTTCAGGGGCGGCGGGGCCCTCGGGCGCGGCATCCGCCTTGCTCGTCTGGGCGGCTTCGGGCATCCCGGCCATGTCCTGCACGGGAAGCGGTGGCTGGGCGGTAGGGGCTTGGAGTTCTTGTTCAGGCATGGTGTCGGATGGGGGCGGCCATTTTCATTTTCTACGGCACGAGGCGTTTGTGGTCAGGACAGGCATTCGTCGAGCAGTTCGACCCAATGGCGCACGGGCAGGTCGGTGCCGCTTTGCAGGTGTGTGATGCAGCCGACGTTGGCGCTCAGGATGGCCGCGGGTTGCAGCGTCTGCAGTTGGCCGAGTTTGCGGTCGCGCAGCGACTGCGCGATTTTCGGCTCGAGCAACGCATAGGTGCCGGCCGAGCCGCAGCACAGGTGCGCATCGGCGGGCGCGCGTTGCAGGCGCAGGCCCAGCGCGGCCAGTTGCGTCCCGACCACGTCGCGCAGCTGCTGGCCGTGCTGCAGCGTGCACGGCGGGTGGTAGGCGTAGAGCGCCGCGCGCGCCCGATCTGCGCCCTGCATGCGCGCTTGCAGGCGCGGCACCAGGTCGGGCAAGAGCTCGCTCAAGTCACGCGCGAGCGCGCTGATGCGCGCGGCCTTATCGGCGTAGGCGGGGTCGTCGCGCAGGTGATAGCCATACTCTTTGACCATGAGGCCGCAGCCCGAAGCATTGATGACGATGGCCTCAACCCCGCCTTGCCGTCCTGGGCCACTTTGCCCGCTTTGCCCACCTTCGGGCGCAACCCACGGCCACCAGGCGTCGATGTTCGCGCGCATCTGCGCCTTGCCGCCCTCCTGGTCGTTGAGGTGAAACTTCACCGCGCCGCAGCAGCCTGCCTCGGGCGCCAGCACAGTCTGCAGGCCCGCCGCGTCGAGCACGCGCGCCGTGGCCGCGTTGATATTGGGCAGCAGCGCGGGCTGTACGCAGCCGGCCAGCAGCAGCACCTTGCGCGCATGTACGCGCGTGGGCCAGGCGCCGGCAGATTGCGCCGGCGGCACCTTGGCGCGCAGCGCCGCGGGCAGCAAGGGGCGCAGCGCCTGCCCGAGCCTGAGCGCGGGCGCGAACAGCGGCGAAGGCAGCCCCTCCTTGAGCAGCCAGCGCAGTGCGCGCGCGCCCACGGGGCGCGGCACCTTGTCTTCGACGATCTGGCGGCCGATGTCGATCAGATGCCCGTACTGCACACCGCTCGGGCAGGTGCTTTCGCAGTTGCGGCAGGTCAGGCAGCGGTCCAGGTGCTGCTGCGTCTTGCGCGTGGGCGTGGCGCCTTCGAGCACCTGCTTGATGAGGTAAATACGCCCGCGCGGGCCGTCGAGCTCGTCGCCGAGCAGCTGGTAAGTCGGGCAAGTGGCCGTGCAAAAACCGCAGTGCACGCACTTGCGCAAAATGGCCTCGGCCTCGCGGCCTGCAGCCGTGGCGCGGTATTCGGGGGTGAGCTGGGTTTGCATGGGCTTTCCTAGCCGTGCAGATACATGCGGCCAGGGTTGAAGATGCCCGCCGGATCGAAGGCCGCGCGCACGCGTGCCTGGATTTTTTGCAGTGCCGGGGATTGCACGCCAAAAAGGTCCTGATGGCAATCCCCACCTGCGCTAGGCGCTCTGAAAATTGATGCACTTCCGCCCACGGCCCGGGCAGCCTCGACGAGCACCGCGGCGTCTGCCAGCGGCGCTTGCACCCAGCGCAGCGCGCCGTGCCATTCGAGCAGCGGCACACTGGCCGCTGCAGGCAAGGCGAGCACCGGCGCCGTCGCCGGCAGCGACAGGCGCCACAGCGCATGCGCGGGCGCGCGCGCGGCAAACCAAGGCAAGGTCTGCTCGCGGCAGCCCTGCCAATGCGCAGCCGCTTCTTGGGTATCGAGCCGCTCTCCGCCCAGCGCGCGGCAGGCCTCTTCGACGGCCGCCGCGGCGCCACGCAGGCGTACATGCAGGCACCCCGGCTGCCGCTGCATATCGCCGTTGCCAGCGTCACCACCAGCGTGATCCGCAGGCACCCAGCTGCTTGCGTTGAGCGGCAAGGGCTGGCGCGCCCAGTCGAGCACGCGCTGCAAGGCCTCGGCCTGGGTGCAGGCAAAGCGCAGCGTGGCCTCGGCCGGCGCCACGGGCAAGACCTTGATGCTCACCTGCGTGACCAAGCCCAGCGTACCCCAGGCGCCGACCATGAGGCGCGAGACGTCGTAACCCGCGACGTTCTTCATCACCTGCCCGCCAAAGCGCAGCGCCTCGCCCCGGCCATTCACCAAATGCAGGCCTAGCACGTAGTCGCGCACCGCACCCAAGCTCACGCGCGCGGGACCGCTCAAACCCGCGGCCACCATGCCGCCCACCGTGGCGCCAGTACCAGAATCGGGCGCCGCGAAGTGCGGCGGCTCGAACGGCAGGCACTGCCTGCGCTCGGCCAGCGCGGCCTCGAGTTGCACCAGCGGTGTGCCGGCCCAGACCGTGACGACGAGTTCGCTCGGCTCGTAACTCACGATGCCCGAGAGTGCGCGCGTGTCGAGCACGGCGCCTCGCAAGCTCCCGGGCCCGGCCAGGCCGTGAAAATCCTTGGTACCCCCACCGCGCAGACGCAAAGGCATGCGCGCCGCGGCTGCGGCGCGCACCTGGTCTATGGTCTGTTGCAAGGCTGGGTGCATGGTCTTTCCGTGGGGGTGCAATGGTAGCGGCTCTGCGGAGCTTCGACAGGGAAACAGGCGCGCCGTACCCAAAGGGACAAAAATCAAGTCACTCATCCGCACAAACTGTCGCGCCGCCTGTCGCACAGGCGTCAGGGGATTGGGGCAAACCCTGATCTGTATCAAGGACTATTCCATGCAACATCCTTGACAGGATTCTCTCCCCGCATTGCCGCAACCGTACCTCCCATGAAGAAGCTGCACTGGTCCCAACAAGCCATCGTTTTGCTGATTTTCCTGGCTCTGTTCACGGGCTTTTCGCTGTTCCTCGACGGTTTTTTCCAGGTGCAGAACCTGCTCACGCTGCTGCAGAACGTGGCCATTTTGGGCATTTTGGGCTTGGGCATGGCGCTCGTGGTGATCGGCCGTGGCATCGACATTTCGCTGATCGCCGCGTTGGCCGTGCCGGCCGGGCTGGTGTTGCAAATGGTGGAAAACGGCCACAGCGTCGTATTGGCGTGCGCGGCGGGGATGGGCGTGACCCTGCTTTTCGGGCTGATCAACGGCTGGCTCGTCGCCTACGCCGAAGTGCCCTCATTGTTTACCACCTTGGCCTCGGGGCTCTTTCTCGCGGGTTTGGGCCAGGTGGCCTTTTTCCAGCTCGACGTGGTGCAATGGCCCGAGCGCCTCAATACCATAGGCTGGCTCGGGCGCGGTGATGTGCTGGGCCTGCCCAAGCCCATCGTGATGTTCGCCCTGGTCGCACTGGCGATGACCTTCTTTCTGCGCAAGCTGAGACTGGGGCTGTTCGTCTATGCGCTGGGCGACAACCCTTTTGCGGCGCGCGCCAGCGGCTTGCCCACGCGGCCCTTGATGGTGCTGCAATATGTGTTGGCGGCATTGATCGGGCTGTTCGCCGGACTCGTGATGGCCGCCTCGATCGACACCATGCCTACACGCATTTTCAACTCCACCATGATCTACGACGTGATCCTGGTGGTGGTGCTGGGTGGCATTGGCCTCTCGGGTGGGCGCGGCGGCGTCAGCAACGTGCTCATCGGCACGCTGCTGATCGGCACCTTGCTCAACGCCATGACGATCATGAACCTTTCGTACTCGGTACAAAACATCATCAAAGGCGTGATCCTGCTCATTGCCGTAGTGATCGATTCGATCCTGAACCCGCGCAACGAGGAGACTGCGCAGCAAGGGGACATTTGAGTTTTACCGTAAACCCACGGCGCCGGGGATTGGCGCGCTGGCAACACAAGGAGACTTCGCATGCGTTTATTTCGAACCCTCGTTCATGGACTGGCATTGGCCGTCGGCTTGATGGTCGGCACAGGCGCCTTGGCGCAAGGCAAGGGGCTGGACGAGCCTTTTCGCGCCGCCTACAAAAAGGCCCTGGCAGGCAAAACCGTAGCCTTTTTGCCGCTAGGCATGGGCTTCGACCTGGCGCAGGGCTGGTACAACGGGCTCAAGCGGGAGCTCGAACCGGCGGGCATGAAGGTGGTGGCGCGCGACCCGAACTGGAACACCAACGCTGGTGCGCAGGCCTTTACTGCGCTGATCGCCGAAAAGCCCGCCTTCATCGTCGTGCACAACCCGGACGTGCAAACCTACGCGCGCCTGATCGCGCGCGCCGAGAAAGAGGGCATCTACGTCATCCAGATCAACATGCGCTCGGCACAACCCTCGGCGGTGTTCGTGGGCGCCGACTGGGTCGACCTAGGCGAGATGAACGCGCGCGCCGTGGTCGCCGCCTGCAAGGGCAAGTCCAACAAGATCGCCATCGTGCAGGGCGCGCCTACGGCGGCGACGAGCGCCTACACGCTCAAGGGCGTGGAAAACGTGCTCGCGCAGAACCCGCAGATCAAGGTCGTCTCGAACCAGGCCGCCGACTGGGATGCCTCCAAAGCCAAGGCACTGACGCAAACGGTCTTGAAGCAGCACCCTGACCTGTGCGGTGTCATCGGTTTTTGGGACGGCATGGACATAGGTACTGCCGCCGCCATTAAGGAGGCCGGCCTCACGGGCAAGGTGTTTCTGGCCACCTCCGGCGGCGGAGAACAAAGGGGCGCATGCGACCAGGTCATGTCCGGGGCTTACGACCTGAACGTGAGTTACGACGTGCCCACGCAAGCGAGCAACATGGCTGCCATGATCAAGTGGCTCGCGCAAGGCGACGTCAAGCCGGGAATGGCGCACCAGAACATCTACAGCACCCTGATCCCAATCACCAAGGCCAATGCCAGCCAGCAAGGGGTTTGCTGGAGGCTCCCCTCCTGAGAGCCGCTCTGAAATGTAAAAACATCGGGGATTTGGCAGGCGGCTCCAAACCACTGCCTCCCTGGTGCTTCCTCGCTCTTTCGCTCTCAGGCGCCCTTTGCCCACTTCCCCCATGAAAGAAACGCTGACCCGTTTGCGCTACCGCTATTGGCCTGACCACTGGCTGGGCGAAATATTGTCCAAGCGCTGGACGGAGACTGCCATTCCGTTTCTGCTGCTGGTGCTCGTCGTGGTGCTTTCGACGCACACCATCGGCAACTTCTGGAGCCTCTCGGCCCTGGCCGACACCTTGCGCCAGGCAGGGGAGATCGGCTTCGTTGTGCTTGGTCTGGCGCTGGTGATGATCGTCGGCGGCATCGATCTTTCCGTTGGCTCCGTTTTCGCGCTCACGAATTTCGTCGCGCTCATGGCGATGCACGTGCTCCACTGGCCCCTGCCGATCGCCATCGCCGCCACCTTGCTCGCGGGGGCCTTGCTGGGCGCCGTGAACGGCGTGCTGATCGGCTACCTGCGCCTGCGCGCCTTCCTCACGACCTTGATCACGCTGATCATCTACCGCTCGATCTATGAAATAGTGAGCCTCGACTACTCGACGGCGATCGCCGGCAGCATGCCGGACTCGCAAGCGTGGGACTTCATGGCCAGCGGCGTCTGGCTGGGCCTGCCTGCCGTGGCCTGGGTTTATGCGCTCGTTGCGGTGCTCGGACACATCTTTCTCACGCGCTTGCGCATGGGCTGGCATGTGATGGCCATCGGGGGCTCACGCCGCTCTGCTTTCAATAGCGGAATTCCGGTGCGCCGCACGGTCGCGCTGTGCTACGTAGCGAGCGGCGTGCTCACAGCCCTGGGCGCTTTGTTTTTTGCAGCACGGCTAGCCACCGCAGGGGCAGACATCGGTATCGGGCTCGAAATCACGGTACTCACAGCGGCCGTGCTCGGCGGCATCAGCCTTGGCGGCGGTCGCGGCTCGGTGGCCAAGGCCGTTTTGGGCACGCTGGTGGTTTTGCTGGTCGTCAACGGGCTCACGAACCTGTCGGTTTCGGGCGGTGCCAACCGCATGGTGCTCGCAGGGATCTTGCTCGCCGCCGCACTGATCGACATCCGCTGGATCAAGAACCGCCACCGCATCGTCAGCTCGGTGTATGTGAGCCCGACCTACCTGGCCTTGCCGCCCGCGCCCGATTGCAGCCCCGGCAGCGGCTCCGTCTATGAGGTCAACGACAAGCTCAAGGACGTGGAGCTGATCGGCCTGGGGCGCATCGAATCGCCCGAGGACGTGATCCTCGATCGTCACGACCACCTCTATGCAGGCTCGCGCCACGGCGACATCATCCGTTTCCTGGCGCCCGACTACCAGCAGATGGAGGTCTATGCGCACATCGGCGGGCAGCCGCTGGGCATGGCGTTCGACCGCGACGACAACCTGTACGTCTGCATCGGCGGCATGGGGCTTTACCGCGTCACGCCCGAGCGCAAGATCGAAAAAGCCACCGACGAAACCCAGCGTAGCTGGCGCTCGATCAACGACGACAGTCGCTTGAGGCTTGCGGACGATCTCGACATCGCACCCGACGGGCGCATTTTCTTCAGCGAGGCCACCGTGCGCTACGAAATGCACGAATGGGCCGTCGATGGACTGGAGGCACGCGGCAACGGTCGCATCATTTGCTACGACCCGCGCGACCAGGACGAGCTGGTCGAATTCACCGATGCCACCGAAACACGCGAGGGCGAGCATGAGCGCATTCGCTCGTCCAACGATCGCGACCAGGAATTGGAGCGTGAGGGCGTGGAAACCGAACGTAATCGTGGGTATGACGACGCCGTTCGCGGACGCGAAGGCGTGGAGAACGTCACCCCCGACAGCGCGGAGTCAGACGTCGAGCGGGACGACACCGACTG
>CAVPUD010000088.1:0-14432 GCA_963708545.1 uncultured beta proteobacterium
CAGGAAGTGCATGGGGAAGAAGGTGACGTTGAACGAAATCAGCGACCACCAGAAATGGACCTTGCCACGCGTTTCGTTGTACATCACACCCGTCCACTTGGGAGCCCAGTAATAGAACGCCGCAAACATCGAAAACAGCGACCCTGCCACGAGCACATAGTGGAAATGGGCCACCACGTAGTAGGTGTCCTGCAGTTGGATGTCGAGCGGCGCCATGGCCAAGAACAGGCCCGTAAAGCCACCCATGGTGAACACGAAGATAAAGCCCACCGCAAACAGCATGGGGGTTTCAAAGGTCATGGAGCCGCGCCACATGGTGGCGATCCAGTTGAAAATCTTCACGGCCGTGGGCACGGCGATCAGCATGGTCGCGTACATAAAGAACAGCTGCCCCGTCACCGGCATGCCGGTAGCGAACATGTGGTGCGCCCACACGATGAACGACAGAATCGCGATCGAGGATGTGGCGTACACCATCGACGCATAGCCGAACAGCTTCTTGCGCGCAAACGCCGGCACCACCTGGCTGATGATGCCGAAGGCTGGCAAGATCATGATGTAGACCTCGGGGTGGCCGAAGAACCAGAAAATGTGCTGGTACATGACAGGGTCACCACCGCCAGCAGGGTTGAAAAAGCTGGTGCCGAAGTGGCGATCCGTGAGCGTCATGGTGATGGCACCTGCCAGCACGGGCATCACGGCAATCAGCAAATACGCGGTGATGAGCCAAGTCCAGGCGAACATCGGCATCTTCATGAGCGTCATGCCAGGCGCGCGCATGTTGAGGATGGTCACGATGATGTTGATCGAACCCATGATGGAGCTCGCACCGAGGATATGCATGGCGAAAATGCCCGCATCCATGGACGGCCCCATTTGCAACGTAAGCGGCGCATAAAGCGTCCAGCCCGCGGCCGGCGCGCCGCCCGGCATGAAAAACGACGCCACCAGCATGATCGCCGCCGGGATCATGAGCCAGAAGCTGAAGTTATTCATGCGCGCAAATGCCATGTCGGATGCGCCGATCTGCAACGGGATCATCCAGTTCGCAAAGCCGACGAAGGCCGGCATGATCGCGCCGAACACCATGATCAGGCCATGCATGGTCGTGAGCTGGTTGAAAAGCTCGGGGTTGACCAATTGCAGACCGGGCTGAAACAGTTCCGCGCGGATCAACAAGGCCAACACCCCGCCCACCATCAGCATGGTGAACGAGAACAGCAGGTACAGGGTACCAATGTCTTTGTGGTTGGTGGCAAAGACCCAGCGCCGCCAGCCGCTCGGCGCATGGCTGTCGTGGGCATGATCGGCTGCATGCCCATGGTGGTCGAGAACTGCGCTCATTTTGGATTCCTCACTGCAAAAAGACGATGATCATTTGCCACGCTGGGCCACCACTTCGGCGGGCTGTACCAGCTGACCGGTTTTGTTGGACCAGGTGTTTTTGGTGTAGGTGACGACGGCTGCGATGTCGGTGTCGCTGAGCTGCGACCATGAAGGCATGCCCAGGGCCTGGCGCCCTTGGAGCAAGAGCTGGACTTGCTTCGCATGGTCTTCGTCGAGCACGATAGCAGCGCCGTCGAGCGGCTTGATCGGCCCCGCACCCTTGCCGTTGGCCTGGTGGCAGGCAGCGCAGTTGGCAGCGTACACCTTTTCGCCACGCTGCATGATTTCGGCTAGCGTCCAAACTTTGGCCGGATCGTCTAGCTTGGCGGCGGCGATTTTCTTTTGCTCGCCCACCCAGTTGGTGTAGTCCTGCGCCGACACCACTTTCACGTGGATGGGCATGTAGGCGTGCTCCTTGCCGCAGAGTTCGGAGCATTGGCCATAGTAATCGCCGACCGTTTCGGCGCGGAACCAAGTGTCGCGCACGAAACCAGGAATGGCATCTTGCTTGATTCCGAATGCTGGCACCGCAAACGAGTGGATCACGTCATTGGCCGTGGTGATGATGCGCACTTTTTTGCCCACCGGAACGACCAGCGGGTTGTCCACGCGCAACAGGTAGTCCGCGGGCGCCTGGCTCACATCGCCGCTGTCGGACATGGCGCGCTGGCTACTGTCCAGCGTAGAGATGAAGCCCAAGCCCTCGCCCTCGCCATTGAGGTAATCGTAGCCCCACTTCCATTGGTAGCCCGTAACCTTGACAGTCAAGTCGGCGTTGGTGGTGTCTTTTTGCGCCACGATCGCCTTGGTGGCCGGCAGGGCGATCAAGATCACAATGATGAAGGGCACGATGGTCCAGGCAACCTCCACAGCCACCGATTCATGAAAGTTGGCGGGCTGGGCGCCGCGGGACTTGCGGTGCTTCCAGATGGAGTAAAACATCACGGAAAACACACCAATGAAGATCACCGTGCAGATGATGAGCATCATCCAGTGCAGAAAATGCTGCTCCTCGGCGATTTTGGTCGCGGGCGCTGCCAGATTCAACTGACGCACCCCTGGGCCGCCAGGCAGGCTTTGCACGGCGTAGGCCGCCCCACCGACCCACGCACCGGCAGCGAGCGAAATACGCGCCAATCTGTTGGGAATGCTCTTGATATTTTCCATTTGCTTCTTTGTCCCGATTGAAAACCAACCCTTCGCTACAGCCCTCGCGCCGCCTTCTGTCTCAGGCCGCGCGCAAAGCCATACGTATTTCCGCTGCCAGTGCAGCATGCAATTCAGGGCGCACAAAACGTCCGACCTGCACCACCCGTCCCTGCGCAGACAAGGTGATCAGCGAACGATCGCCGGTTTTGGGTTCGACACACACCCACTGGCGGTCGAACTCCGAGCGCTCGAGCCTGCCTGCAGTTTCGCGTTCCACGACGAGTTGCGTGCCCTCGAGCGAAATCCGCTCGCCGTCTGCCGCATGACGGCCGTACACGACGAATGCAATCCCTACAGCGACGATCTCCACCCCCGTGAACGGCAGCACCAGCAACGCACCGCGCATCCAGAAAAAGGCGGCGATCGCCAGCGACAACGCGCACAAGGACAGGTACATGCCGGCGAGTTGCGCGGGCGTGAAAGAGCAATTGCGCACAAGGCGCCAGTCCACACGCTGCCCCGTCACTATGGCAAATCGAAAAACCATACGGCCTACTTGCATGCCCACTTCGCTCTGCGCCAGCGGCTCCGTCCATGCAATGGACGCAGACTGTCTTCTGAGCAGACACGATCTGAAACCAAACAATCGTTTGCCGGAGATTGTAGCGCGCCTTGCGCTAGATCATTGACAAGAAATTTCTCAGGATTCCGCAGGGCGGCTTGCTCGCAGCAAGGTGCGCATGTCTGCCAAAGACACGCTGCTTTGCTCCGTGACGCGCACGCGCGGGGCGGGCTTGAGCGCGTGGCCGTAGATGATCTCGAAGGTCAACGCGAGTTGTCCGCCATGGCGTGGGTCAGCCAGCCTATCCGCGAGCGCCCGGTGCAGGTGCGCACGCCAGTGCCGCCCACGCATGGCCGCGAAACGCTGCGGATGCAGGTTGCGGCCCAGCTCGGCGAGCTCTTGCAACAGTCGCTCGGGCGTCGCAAAGGTGAGCGTGAGGCGCTCCATGTCCATGACCGGCTCGGCAAAACCCGCGGCGATTAGCATGTCGCCCCAGTCGTGCATGTCGGTAAAGGCGTGGCTGGGCGGTGGCCAGCCCAGTTCGGCGTAGAGCGCGCGCAATTCGCGCAAGGTGTCCGGCCCAAGACAGGAAAACATCACATAGCCATCCACGGCCAGCGCCTGCTGCCATTGCGCAAACAGGGCCTGCGGATCGGCTGCCATGTGCAGCGCCATGTTGGACCAGAGCATCTGCACGCTGCCAGGCGCTGGCAGCGCAAAACGGGTTTTCGGGGCGCGCCAGCGCGTCGGGCGCCACCAGGGCTGACGCAACGCCTCGCGCGCCATGACAGCATGGCGCGGCACGGTTTCCACGACCACACATTCGGCCTGCGGATAGCGCTGGCTGATCAGTCCATGGGCCTGCAGACCACCGCGCACCGGCTCCCAATGGCACCAAACCTTGGGCGCCAGGCGTATCCATTGCAGGCGCTCCTGCATGCGCCGCGCCACCTCTTCGTGCAACCAGGGTGAGTGCGCAGGTGCGGCGGCGTGCCAGCGCGCCGCCGCAACCGGGTCTATGGTGGGAGGGCTCCCGATCTCCGCCATGGCCGCATCAAAGGAAGCGCTCGAGCAAGCGCCGCGACGGGCGGTCGAGGGCGGTGGCGTCTGGCACCCTGAACTGCAAGCCATCGCTCGAGGAGACCAGCAAGCGCGTGCGGCTACCCAAACGGCGGATGTCCTCCTCACCCTTGAGCACGAACTGTGCCGCGCCGCGATCCGTTTGCACCTGCCAGGTGCTGGGCGTGGAGAAGCTCGAGACGGAGAGGATTTTTTCTATTGCCGGAGTGAACTCGCGCACGGCGAGTTCCTCCTCGACCAGGCGGCGATCCGCGGTGCTCAGCTGATCGAAGCGCGCAACCCAGACGATTTCATGCCCGTCCGCACCCAGCAACGCCAGACCTTCGAGCGGCGCAGCGATGGGAAAGGCGCGCACGGGCGTGACGTCTTCGTGCACGATGCCGCCCGGCAAAGTGAGCACCAGGCGCCCATGCGCGTTGCGCTGCAGCATCGGCGCGCTCCGCGTTGGAGCAACAGGGTGGGAAATCATCGGGTCCATGTCAACCTTCCTGCATGTCAAACTTCTCCCGCTGGGTGCGCCGAATGTAGTATGGTGCTTTCTATCACCACACCGGCTGCCTCGGCATCTTCTTCGGCGCGGCGCACCTGTGCCTGATACAGCCGCCAATACGCACCCTGGCGCGCCATGAGGACGTCGTGCGGCCCCACCTCGACGATCTCGCCGCGATCCATCACGACCAGGCGATCGGCCTTGCGCAGTGTCGAGAGGCGGTGCGCGATCGCGATCGTCGTGCGCCCTTGCACCAGGTTGTCTAGCGCCTTTTGGATCTCTTTTTCGGTTTCGGTATCGACGGCCGAAGTCGCCTCGTCGAGGATCAGGATGCGCGGATCGATGAGCAGCGCGCGCGCGATGCTGATGCGCTGGCGCTCGCCTCCCGAGAGTCCCTGGCCGCGCTCGCCGACGAGCGAATCGTAGCCATGCGGCAAGCGCAGGATGAATTCGTGCGCATGCGCGGCGCGCGCCGCAGCGACGATCTCCTCGCGCGAGGCGTCGGGCTTGCCATAGGCGATGTTTTCGGCGATGGTGCCGAAAAAGAGGAAAGGCTCCTGCAGCACCAGCCCAATGTGGCGCCGATATTCGGTCACGGCGAAACGGCGGATGTCCACGCCATCGACCTGGATAGTGCCCTCGCTCACGTCGTAAAAACGGCAGATCAGGTTGACCAGCGTGCTCTTGCCCGAGCCGCTGTGGCCCACGAGGCCGATCATCTCGCCGGGGCGGATGTCCAGGTTCAGGCCACGGATCACCGTGCGGCTGCCATAGCGGAAGCCCACATTGTGCAGGCTGATGGCACCTCGCACTTGCGGCAGGGGCACGGGCTGGGCTGGGTCGGGCACGTTGCTTACGTGATCGAGGATGTCGAAGATGCGCTTGGCGCCCGCGGCTGCCTTTTGCGTGACCGAGACGATGCGGCTCATCGAGTCGAGCCGGCCATAAAAACGCCCGATGTAGGCAATGAAGGCCGTGAGCACGCCGACCGTGATCTGGTGGCGCGCGACCAGCCAAATGCCAAAGGCCCAGACCACGAGCAAGCCGACCTCGGTGAGCAAGGACACCGTGGGCGAGAACAAGGCCCAGGTCTTGTTGAGCTTGTCGTTGACTTCCAGGTTATGCAGGTTGGCCTCGCGAAAGCGCTGCGCCTCGCGTTGCTCCTGGGCAAACGCTTTGACCACCCGGATGCCGGGAATGGTGTCGGCGAGCACGTTGGTCACTTCAGACCAGACGCGGTCGATTTTCTCGAAGCCGGTGCGCAGACGGTCGCGCACGTTGTGGATCAGCCAGCCGATGAAGGGCAGCGGCACCAGCGTGACGAGCGCGAGCCACGGGTTGATCGAAAACAGGATCGCCGCGGTCATGACGATCATGAGCACGTCGGTGACGAAGTCGAGCGCATGGAGCGACAAAAACACGTTGATGCGATCCGTCTCAGAGCCTATGCGCGCCATGAGGTCGCCCGTACGCTTGCCGCCGAAATAATCGAGCGACAGGCGCAGCAGGTGCTCGTACGTCGTGGTGCGCAAGTCGGCGCCTATGCGCTCGGACACGAGTGCGAGGATATAGGTGCGCGCCCAACTCAGCCCCCAGGCGAACACCGCCGCCAGCAACAAGCCGCCCAGGTACAGCAACACCAGCGAAGGGTCGATCGCCTGGCCGTTTTGGAACGGAATCAGGATGTCGTCCATCAGCGGAATCGTCAAGTACGGCGGCACCAGCGTGGCCGCCGTCGAGGCCAGTGTGAGCAAAAAACCCGCAATGAGCTTGCCCTGATAGGGCCGCGCAAACCGCCACAGGCGCAGCAGCACCCAAGTAGAGGTCTGCGGCGGCTGGGCGCGGGCGCAGGCCGGGCATTCTTCGCTGTCGGGAGGCAGTGGCGTATGGCAGACGGGGCATACGGGTGCCTCAGATATTTCGTGCGCAGGGCCACCTGCCGTCTGCTGCTCGAAGCGCTGCAGCAAGCGTAGCGCCTGCCCGTGCTTGGACTGGGTGAAGCGCCATAGCGCGACACGCGCCTGCGCCGAATGCAGCTCCAAGGTACTTACGCCCGCATGGTCGAAAATCCGTAAGTTCCAGCCCGGCATCAGCGGCCAAGAACGCCAGACGTCAGAGCCGTTGCTGCCATCGAGCAAACGCCGGTTCGTGAGCACGAGCCAGCCCTCGGTGAAGTGCAGGTCGACGCTCAGGTCAACCTGTAACACGGCCAGCACGTTCTCATCGGAAGCGAGTTCGTCGCGCAGCGCCGTCCCGGCAGCGCCGGAAATGACATCAGAGGTATCCACGAGCAGGGTGATATATGAAGAGCCCAATCTGGTGAGGATTATCCCCCGCCACGTATCCCAGCCGGCCAAAGCCGCTATTTCGCGCCATTTCGCGCCGGGCCGCTTGGGTTTCATGGGCCTCACAATAGCAGCCGCAAGCGGCTACCCACTGCCACGCCTATTACCGCCGCCCCTTTTCCCGACCCATTCCACTACCTTATGGCCCAGACCTTCGACGACATCCGCCTGCTGCGCATCCACTACCTGCGCGGCCCGAACATTTGGACGTATCGCCCGGCACTCGAAGTATGGCTGGACTTGGGTGCGCTCGAGGACTATCCCTCGAACCGCCTGCCCGGCCTGACCGGACGCCTGACCGCGTGGCTGCCGGCGTTGCTCGAACACCACTGCGGCGTGGGCGAGCGCGGCGGCTTTCTACAGCGGCTGCAAGAAGGCACGTGGTGCGGTCATATCCTTGAGCACGTGGTGATCGAACTGCTCAACCTCGCCGGCATGCCTACGGGCTTCGGCCAGACGCGCAGCACCTCGCGGCACGGCGTCTATCGCATGGTGTTTCGCGCGCGTGACGAGCAGGTGGCACGCGTCGCGCTCGCCCAAGGGCATCGACTGCTCATGGCCGCGATCAACGACCAGCCCTTCGACGTCGCCGCAGCCGTGGCGCGCGTGCGCACCGAGGTCGATGAACGCTACCTGGGCCCGAGTACAGCATGCATCGTCACCGCAGCGACCGAGCGCGGCATTCCGCATATCCGCCTCAACGACGGCAACCTCGTGCAACTCGGCTACGGCGCACGCCAGCGGCGCATCTGGACGGCCGAAAGCGAGTTCACCAGTGCCATAGCCGAAGGCATCGCGTGCGACAAAGACCTCACGAAAAGTTTGCTGCAGTCCTGCGGCGTACCCATCCCCGAGGGCCGTATCGTGCGCAGCCCCGAAGAAGCCTGGGAAGCGGCGCAGGACGTCGGTCTGCCCGTGGTCGTCAAGCCCACGGATGGCAACCACGGCCGCGGCGTGACGCTCGATCTGCGCGAGCGCGAGAGCATCGAAGCCGCGTTCCACGTGGCCCAACCCGAAGGCAGCAAAGTGATGGTCGAGCGCTACATTCCTGGAAGCGAACACCGCTTGCTGGTCGTTGGCTCCAAGGTGATTGCGGCTGCACGCGGCGAAGTGGTCTCGATCACCGGCAATGGCATTTCGACGGTGGCCGAATTGATAGACGCGCAGCTCAACTCCGACCCGCGCCGCGGCTACGAGGAAGAATACCCGCTCGAGCTCATCGACGTGCGCAGCAACCGCGCCGTGCAGCTCGAACTGCAGCGCCAGGGCCTCGACGCCGACGCCGTGCCCGCCGCGGGCCGGCAGGTCGTGGTGCAGCGCAACGGCAACGTGGCCGTGGACTGCACCGACGAAGTGCATCCCGAAGTCGCCTACACCGCAACCCTCGCGGCCAAGGTGGTGGGGCTGGACATCGCGGGCATAGACCTCGTGGCGCAAGACATCGCACGGCCGCTGCGTGCGCAAGGCGGCGCGATCGTCGAGGTCAACGCCGGACCGGGGCTGCTCATGCACCTCAAGCCCGCCGTGGGCGCGCCGCAGCCCGTCGGGCAGGCCATCGTCGAGCACCTGTTTCCTTCCGACGAGGCGCACGCGCCGGCAGGCCGTATCCCGGTCGTGGGCGTGGCGGGCAGCCGCAACACCGCGCTGATCGCGCGGCTCGTGGCTTGGCTTTTGCACTTGAGCGGGCGCCACACCGGGCTGGCCTGCCGCACCGGCTTGTTTCTGGATCGCCGCCGCGTCGATGCCGCCGACAGCGCCCACTGGGAGGCCGCGCACCGCCTGCTCGTGAACAAGATGGTGCAGGCCGCCGTGATCGAAAACGATGCGCGCGCCATCCTGCGCGACGGCCTCGCGTACGACCGCTGCCAGGTCGGCGTGGTCACCGACATGGAAGGCGCGCAAGACCTGGCCGAATTCGACATCCAGGAGCGCGAACAAATGGTCAAGGTGCTGCGCACGCAGGTCGATGTGGTGCTGCCCGAGGGCACGGCCGTGCTGCACGCCGCCGATCCGCTCGTGGCGGGCCTGGCGCCGCTGTGCGACGGCAGCGTGGTGCTGTACGCGCAAGACCCCGCGCTCGAGGTGATCGCGCAGCACCGCGCGCACGACCACGGCCGCGCCGTGCTGCTGCGCAAGGGCCAGGTGGTGCTGGCCACGGGCAGCCATGAGCAGGCGCTCGGCGCGCTCGCCGACCTGTATTTCGGCCGCAACGCCGTGGCGCCGGACACCGAGGCGCTGCTCGCCGCGATCGGCGCGGCCTGGGCCCTCGACATCTCGCCCGACCTGATCGCCGCGGGCATCAAGACCTTCGAGCCCGCGCTGCCGCTGGCAGAGATCGCCACCGCGCAGGCCTGACCACCGTTTTTTACCCTCGCACGGCCCTGGCGACGCCGCCCGGACCACATTGAGAACAGGTTCTAAGAGACTCCCATGGAAGTATCCCGTATCCGCGCGCTGCGCGGCCCCAACCTCTGGAGCCGCCACACTTCTATCGAAGCCATAGTGGCTTGCGCTGAGGCAGAGCACTCCATAGACCAATTGCCGGGCTTCGAGGCGCGTTTGCGCGCACTCTTTCCTGCGATCGGCGCGCTGCACCCCGAAGGTGGCGGCACGGTGTCGCTCGCACACGTGCTGCAGGCCGCGGCGCTCGCGCTGCAGGCGCAGGCCGGCTGCCCCGTGAGCTTCGCGCGTACCACAGCCACGGTCGATCCCGGCGTGTACCAGGTGGTGGTCGAATACAGCGAAGAAGCCGTGGGCCGCCAGGCGTTCGACGACGCGCAGCGCCTCGTCGCTGCCGCGCTCGGGCAAGGCAGCTTCGACGCCGACGAAGCCATCGCGCAGCTGCAATCGCTCTATGAAGACGAGCGCCTGGGCCCGAGCACCGGCGCGATCGTCGAGGCTGCGGCGGCGCGCGGCATTCCATGGCGGCGCCTCACGCGCGGCAGCCTGGTGCAGTTCGGCTGGGGCTCCAGGCAGCGCCGCATCCAGGCCGCAGAGATCGATTCCACGAGCGCCGTGGCCGAATCCATAGGCCAGGACAAAGACCTGAGCAAGCGTCTGCTGTACGCCGCAGGCGTGCCAGTGCCGCGCGGCCGCCCGGTCGAGAGCGTGGAAGAGGCCTGGCAAGTGGCGCTCGAAGTCGGCCTGCCCGTGGTCGTGAAGCCGCAGGACGGCAACCAAGGCAAGGGCGTGACGGTCAACATCAGCAACCGCGCCGGCCTCGAAGAAGCCTACCGCAGCGCCGCCGAATACGGCGCCGTCATGGTCGAGCGCTACCTGCCGGGCCACGACTTTCGCCTGCTCGTGGTCGGCGAGCAGCTCGTCGCGGCGGCGCGGCGCGACCCGCCGCAGGTGCTCGGTGACGGCCAACACACGGTGCGCGCGCTGGTCGAACAGATCAACCAAGACCCGCGCCGCGGTGAGGGCCACGCCACCGCGCTGACCAAGATCCGCCTCGACGACATCGCCCTGGCGCGGCTCGCGGCGCAAAACCTCACGCCCGAATCGGTGCCGGCCAAGGGCCAGCGCGTGATCCTGCGCAACAACGCCAACCTCTCCACGGGCGGCAGCGCCACCGACGTGACCGACGACGTACACCCCGAGGTCGCGGCGCGCGCCGTGGCCGCCGCGCAGATGGTGGGGCTGCACATCTGCGGCGTGGACATGGTCGCGCAGACCGTGCTGCGCCCGCTCGAGGAGCAAAGCGGCGGCATCGTCGAGGTCAACGCCGCGCCGGGGCTGCGCATGCACCTTGCGCCCTCCTACGGCAAGCCGCGCAACGTGGGCCAGGCCATCGTCGAGCGGCTGCTCGCGCACGGCCAGGACGGGCGCATCCCCGTGGTCGCGGTCACGGGCACGAACGGCAAGACCACCGTCACGCGCCTGATCGCGCACCTGTTCACCGCGCATGGCCAGCGCGTGGGCATGACCAACACCGACGGCGTCTATGTCAATGGCCGCCAGATCGACAGCGGCGACTGCTCGGGCCCGCGCAGCGCGCGCAACGTGCTGCTGCACCCCGAGGTCGATGCCGCCGTGTTCGAGACCGCGCGCGGCGGCATCCTGCGCGAGGGCCTGGGCTTCGACCGCTGCCAGGTCGCCGTGGTGACCAACATCGGCGCGGGCGACCACCTGGGCCTGAACTACATCACCAGCGTGGAAGACCTGGCCGTGCTCAAGCGCGTGATCGTGCAAAACGTCGCGCCCACGGGCTACGCGGTGCTCAACGCCGCCGACCCCATCGTCGCCGCCATGGCTTCGGCCTGCCCCGGGCAGGTGATCTACTTCGCGAGCGACCGCCACCACCCCGTAATGGCCACGCACCGCGCGCAGGGCAAGCGCACGGTGTATGTCGATGGCGACTCCATCGTCGCCGCCGAAGGCTCGTGGCGCGAAGCCATCCACCTGCGCGACGTGCCCATCACGCGCAACGGGCGCATCGGCTTTCAGGTCGAAAACGTCATGGCCGCCGTGGCGGCGGCCTGGGGCGTGGGCCTGCCCTGGCAAACCATACGCCGCGGGCTCTCGGGCTTCGTGAACGACACCGACAACGCGCCGGGGCGCTTCAACCTCATGGACTACCGCGGCGCCACGGTGATCGCCGACTACGGCCACAACGCAGACGCCATGCGCGCCCTCGTGGCCGCCATCGACGCCCTGCCCGCGCGCCGGCGCAGCGTGGTCATCAGCGGCGCAGGCGACCGCCGCGACGAAGACTTGCGCGTGCAAACCGAGATTCTAGGCGACGCCTTCGACGACGTGATCCTCTACCAGGACGCCGCCCAGCGCGGCCGCGCCGACGGTGAAGTGATCGCGCTGCTGCGCGAAGGCCTGGCCGGCGCCAAGTGCGCACACCACGTCGAGGAGGTGCGCGGCGAGTTCCTCGCCATCGACAAGGCGCTCGCGCGCTTGCAGCCGGGCGACCTATGCTTGATCCTCGTCGATCAGGTCGAAGAGGCACTCGCACACCTGGCGCGGCGCATCCAGGAAGTCAGCGCGTGAGCATGCGCCTTGTTGCCCCGATGCGCACCGCCTTGGCAATCGGCCTCGTTGCGGCGTTCGGCGTTGGCACGCTCTTCTCCGCCAAGGCACACGCTGAAGTCATAGGCGCCGTCAGCACCGCCTTTCAGTGGGTAGGACCCAACCACAAAGTGGTGGTCGAAGCCTACGACGACCCGCTCGTGGAGGGTGTGACCTGCTATGTCTCACGGGCGCGCACAGGCGGCATCTCCGGTGCGCTGGGCCTGGCGGAAGACAAGGCCGAGGCGTCCATCGCCTGCCGCCAGGTCGGCCCCTTGCGCTTTGCCAAGCCCCTACCTTTGCAGGACGAAGTGTTTTCCGAGCGCATGTCGGTACTGTTCAAGCGCCTGCGCGTCGTGCGCATGGTCGATCCAAAACGCAACGCCCTGGTGTACCTGACCTACTCGGACAAGCTCATCGACGGCTCGCCCCAGAACGCCGTCACTGCCGTGCCTGTCCTGTCTTCGCAGCCAATCCCTATCAAAAAATGAGCTTCAAGCGCCCGTCAATAGGGCGCGGAGCTCGGTTTTGAGCACTTTCCCGTAGCTGTTCTTGGGCAGCGCCTCGACGAACTCGTAGCGCTTGGGGCGCTTGAAGCGGGCGATGTGTTCGAGGCACAGCGCGTCGAGTTCCTCGGCGCTCACCTCGTCGCCCACGATGAAGGCCACGGGCACTTCGCCCCATTCCGCATCGCGCAGGCCCACCACGGCCACTTCGCGCACCCGCGGGTGCAGCAGCAGCACCTCCTCGACCTCGCGCGGGTAGATGTTCGAGCCGCCCGAGATGATCACATCCTTGGAGCGGTCGAGCAGCGTGAGAAAGCCGTCTTCATCGAACTGCCCCACGTCACCCGTGTAGAGCCAGCCATCGTGCAGCGTCTTGGCCGTGGCCTCGGGGTTGCGCCAGTAGCCGGGCATCACGCTCGGCCCGCGCACCACCACCTCGCCCAGGGCGCCGGGCGGCAAGGTGTTGCCGGCCTCATCGACCACGCGCACCTGCACCGCCGCCTGCGCCGTGCCGACCGAAGCCGCGCGCTGCAGCCAACGCGGATGGCCAGTGTCGGCGAGGTGCCAGCGCGCGAGCGCCGTGATCGTCATCGGGCTCTCGCCCTGGCCGTAAATCTGCACGAAACGCTGCCCCATCACGCGCAGCGCCTCGCGCAAGTCGTCGACGTACATCGGCCCACCGCCATAGACGATGGTCTTGAAACCCGACACATCGGCACCCGTCTCCTTCACGTGCTCGACCAGGCGGCGCACCATGGTGGGCGCGGCAAACAATGTGAGCTGCCCTACCGAGGCCGCGAGCTGCACGAGCTCGGCCGGATCGAAGCCGCCCGAGCGCGGCACCACGTGGCGGGCGCCACGCTGCATCTGCGCGTAGTTGTAGATACCCGCGCCGTGCGACATGGGCGCGGCGTACACCATGGCGTCCTCGGGCGCGATGTCGTCCACGTCGGAAAAATAGCACAGCGTCGTGGTCAGCAGGTTGCGGTGCGTCTGCATCACCCCCTTGGGCCGGCCCGTGGTGCCCGAGGTGTAAAACAGCGAGGCAAGGTCGTCGGGCGCGCGCTCCTGCAGCGCCAGCGGCGCGTGCTGCAGGGCCTGCTCGTACGCCGGGCTGCCGAGCACCAGCGTGTGCGCCGCATCGGCACCCGCGGCGAGCGCCGCGTCCCGCAGATCTTCAGAAACGAATACCCAGCGCACCCCGGCGTCGCCAAGCACATAGGCCAGCTCCTTGGCGTGCAGTTTGTAGTTGACCGGCACCGTCACCGCACCGGCCCAATATACGGCGTGCAGCGCCTCGAGGTATTGCGGGCAGTTGGCGGAAAAAATCGCCACGCGCTCGCCCGGCGCCACGCCCCATTGATGGCGCAAAAAACCCGCGAGCCCGGCCACGAGGGCACCGAGCGTGTGGTAATCCATCAACACTTCGTCGCCAGCGAGCACGGCGGGCCGCTCGGCATACGCGAGGGCGCTGCGGCGCAATAGTTCGGTGATATTCATGGGGAACGTCTCCTGAAGAAAGCAAGCCATTTTCCCGCCATAGACCTGCCAGGCCGCTTCCAGCACATCAGTGAAAACCCTGATACGACGGCCATCCTGAAAAAAGGCCTTAATTTCCCCTTCTTTTTGACGAAATGAAAAGCGAGACGGGTCAGCAAGTCAGCGATAGGATCACTCATGCTCATGTTGAATCTCTCCTGCCTGCTTACCAGCTGGCCTTGGTGATGCGAGGAATTTCACCCGCAAAAGCCATTTCGCGGATCTTTGCACGGCCGAGTCCGAATTGACGGAAAGTGCCACGCGGACGGCCCGTGATTTCGCAGCGATTGCGTTGACGCGTTGGATTTGCGTTACGCGGCAAGTTTTGCAGAGCGAAGACGCGCGGCATCGCGCTC
>CAVPUD010000089.1:0-20590 GCA_963708545.1 uncultured beta proteobacterium
AACTATCGTGAGCAAACACCACGGCGGGCCGCTCGGCGCGGATGCGCGCGGCCACTTCGGCGGCCGGGCACGGCGCCCAGGGCGCCTGCGCGCCTGCTCCTTGCTGGCGCGCCTTGCAGACCATGGCCTCGCCGGCAAAGCCGCCCATGTCGAGAATCTGGCTCCAGCGGTAGCTGAACCAGCCGTTGCGCACGATCAGCACCTTCTGCCGCTGCGCAAACTGGCGCGCCACGGCCTCCATGCCAAAAGTGCCGCTGCCGGGCACGATGACGGCCGCCTGCGCGTGGTACACCTCCTTGAGCGTGGCAAGGATCTCCTGCATCGCGCCCACGAAGCGCTTGGACATGTGGTTGAGCGCGCGGTCGGTATAGACCACCGAAAATTCGAGCAGGCCGTCGGGATCGACATCGGGCAACAGGCCGGGCATGGGCTTTTCTCCGTGCAAAACAATGATGGCGATCAGCTTAGCATGCGCTGGATGCTGTGGGTTTTGTATGGTTTTGGTAGCTGCTTGTGCTTGCTACATCTGCATAAATGGCCAAAAACATGTTGAACCCAGATTGTCCATTAGGCGGTGCTGCGCACCTACGCGGGCGCTGGCGGACGTCTGCCGGCCATTTTGGCCGCGGCTTCGGTGCCCATGGCACCGACCATGGGCTTCTCACCCGCGACCAAACTGCCTCGCCAGCCGCCTCGCCATCGTCCCGCGTCCTAATGAACAATCTGGGTTGAAAACCAAAAATTCGAACCCGCCCCCAAATGCCGACCCCAATTCCGCTGAAAGAGGGGGTTACACCATCGTTTGCGCCCATCAGGCATTCGCCGAGGGGGACTCCACGCGCACCGCCACAGGACGTGCTGTCTGCAAGTGCACGGTTTGGGTCGGAAAGGCAAAGGCGATGCCGCGATCATTGAGTTGGCGCAGCAGTGCCAGATTGATGGCGTGCTGAGTGTCCATGTAGGCGTTGTAGTCCGGGGTGAGCATCCAATAGACAACCTCGTAATCGAGACTCGCGGCGCCAAACGCCTTGAAATGCGCGCGGTCGAAGCGGGTTTGTGGCTGGGCTTCGATGATGTCGCACACGAGCCCGGGGATGAGGGCGAGCGCATCTGGTGGTGTGTCGTAGGTCACGCCAAAACCGAACACGATGCGCCGCTCCTGCATCACTTGATAATTGCGCAGCCGTGCCTTCGTCAGGTCGGCGTTGGAAAACACCAGCAGCTCGCCAGACAGTGCACGCACACGCGTGGTCTTGAGACCAATGTATTCGACCGTGCCTACGTAACCCTCGACGTCGATGAAGTGGCCTATCTGAAACGGCTTGTCCATCACGATGGACAGGCTGGAAAACAGGTCACCCAAGATGTTTTGCAGTGCAAAGCCTACGGCAATGCCTCCCACTCCCAGGCCTGCGACCAAGGCGGTGACGTTGAAACCGAGGTTGTCGAGCAACAGCAGCAAAATGACCGACCACAGCGCCACACGGACAATGAAGCTCGTCACCGCAAGTCCGGTGGCTGTTCCGGGATCGTTCTTGAGGGCGTGCTGGCGGGAGCGCCGAATCCAAAAATCGAGCAATCGCGCCGCCCAGAGCCCTATCTGCGCAAACAAGCTGACCAGCGCTATGACATATATCGCGCGCGACCATGGCGCTGCGAGCGGCAAATGGGACGTGGCCGGATGCAGCACCATCCCACCTATCAACCACGGCTTGGTGGCTTCCAGGCCAAACACCAGCGCCTCGTCGAGCGAGGTAGCCGTGCGCTCGGCCAGGCGCCGCAAGTGACGGATCAGGCGCGGACGCACCAGCCGAACCAGCGCCACCGCGAGCAAAGTGACCAAGACCGGCAGCGCCCAGGCCAGGAAGGAGTGGCCATACCAGCTTGTCTGCAACCCTTCGAGCATAGATGAAACCTCCTTTTTTGCGGCGCGTGACAGGAAATATCGACTCGGCGGCCGAACAACTCTCAGCCTCTCAGCCTCTCAGCCTCTCAGCCGCGTGAGAAGTCCTCAGCCCCCAGCTCGGTGAAACGGGCCATGATGTGCGCGGACCAGCGCTCGATGTCGCGCTGCCGCACCTCTTCGACGAGCCGCGCCATGCGCGCTTGCTGTTCGGCATCGGGCATATCCAGGGCGCGGTCTATGGCGTCGTCCATCTGGCTCAAGCTGTAGGGGTTGACCAGCACGGCGTCTGCCAGCTCGACCGCGGCCCCCGCGAATTCCGAGAGCACCAGCACGCCGCTTTCCTCCACGTTTGCCGCGATGTATTCCTTGGCCACCAGGTTGAGGCCGTCGCGCAAAGGGGTGATCCAGGCAATGTCGGCGGCGCGGTAGTGGCACAGCGTTTCATCGAAAGACATGGCCGTGGTAGAGAAGACGATGGGCTGCCAACCCACATCGCCAAAGTGACCATTGATACGGCCGACGAGCTGCTCTATAGACTCCTGTGCGTTGCGGTACACAATCATGCCTGGGTCGGCCGCAACGGCCGTCAGCAACAGTTTGACGCGGCGGCGCCATTGCGGACGGCGCTGCAGCAAACGCTCGAAAGCGAGCAGCTGCTCGCGCGTCCCCTTGACGTAATCGACGCGGCCGACCGACACGATGATCCTCTCGACGCCCATGTCCTTGCGGATTTCTTCCATGCGTGCAAGCTGCTGTGGCGAGCGCACGAGCTGATGTATCAACTCCACGTTGGTACCGATGGGAAAGGCATCTACGCGAATTTTGCGCCCACCGACGTACAGCGCCACGGGCTGGGTCTGCTCGCTCAAGGCCGTCCCATCGCCGCGCAGCTCGGGCGGGACGGGCTCCTCGGCAATGCGCACATCGCCATGCACCGTCTGCGCAACATGGGCGAAGTTGCGTGCGTAACGCGGAATGTGAAAGCCCACCATGTCGCAAGCCAGCAGGCTGTCGATGATTTCCTCGCGCCATGGCAGGATGTTGAACACATCGGCGTTGGGAAACGACGTGTGGTGGAAAAAAGCGATGCGCACGTCAGGCCGGCGCGCGCGCACGAAGCCCGGCACCAGCCACAGGTTGTAGTCATGCACCCAGACCACCGCCCCCGGCGCAGCCTCTTCGCAAGCCGCTTCGGCAAACTGGCGGTTGACCTCGCGAAACGTCGCCCAGTCGGTGTTTCGGGTCGAATAAAGGCTGGGGAAGGCGTGGATGATGGGCCACAGAGCCTCTTTGGAAGTCACGTGGTAGAACTGTGCGATCTGCGCGGCTGACAAAGGCAGGCGCACCACGTCGTAGCGACCGAACCTGTCTTCGATGGTGATGCGGCGCTCGAATTTCGGTGCGCGCTTGGCCGGGCTCTTCTTCCAGGCGATCCAACTGGCACTCTGGACACGGCCTATGAACCCCTTGAGAGCCGGAACGATGCCATTCGGGCTGCTGTTTTCGCGCAACTCGGTACGGCCGCCGACAACGTGCTCCTCGTAAGGTTGACGGTGATAAACGATGACGAGGGATGAGGCCATTTCACGCTCCTTGATGATGAAAACGCACGAGGGCGTCCAGGACGCCCGCGGCACCCTCGAAGGCGCTGCGGTGCACATGCAGGAGCTGGGAGAGCGCCGCGTCCAAAGCCAGCTCGCGGTTGGCCACGGCTACTGCCGGCAGACCCGTTTGGAACATCGACAAGTCGTTCAGCGTGTCACCCGCGACCAGCGTGCGCTCCCGCGGCAAGCCCAGGGTGTCGAGCAGGCGCAGCAAAGTCGGCCCTTTTTGCAGGCCGCGCGGCAAAACGTCGAAATACAGGTTGTCCGAGATCAAGGGCTCGAAGCCCGCGCCACGAACCTGCGCAGCGGCAGTATGCGCAAGCGCCGGGTCTTCGAAAAAATAAGAGCGGCGGCGCCCCTCTATCCCTGGCTGCAAGCGCAGGCCTTTATGGTTTGCCAGCACGGCCTCGATGCGCGCGGGTGCATCGGCAGGCCAATGCGCGTCCAGCCAAGGCTCGATTTCCGGGTGCGGGGCAAGCGCCGCCCCCACATGGACCGTCGTGCCCACATCGCCGATGCAATGGTCGGGCCGCACGGGCAGGGATTCGGCCAACTCGCGCATGAAACGCTGGCCGCGTCCGCTGACGAAGATCAGCACGATCTGTGCGCGATGCTGCGCGATCCAGTCATACAAGCGGGCGCGCGCGGCACCGTCGCCACCCAAAAAAGTGCCGTCGAGATCGGTGGCAAGAATGCTCAGTTTTTCTGTCATAGCAGTGTTCCACATGGACGCCAGCCCCCGACATGGCGGGAGTGGGCGCCGCAATGGATGCGACGAAAAATGCAACGGTGAGAACGGGCCGCTTGAGGACCCGCTCTAAACCCAGCATGGAGCTGGCACCATGACACGGAAAAACCCGGCGCTGCCGGGCGGCGGACAAAACTGGCGACGCATTGGGTGCGCCAGCGCGCTACGCCCTTGCATCGAATGATGATCCGGTGAATCAGCCACCGGACGGGCCGCAGCGCAAAGCTGAAGTGGGCAAACTATAGCCCAGGTTTTTGGAAATGGGGGTGAAATTGGGGTCAGATTCCAATTTTTGGCTGTGACTTCTGTATTTTTTTGATAGCTGCTTGCACTTACTACGTCTATACAAATTGCCAAAAACATGCTGAAAGCCAGAAATTGGAATCTGACCCCAATTCCCTCACTCCGCCCGGCAGATGCGCAGCACTTCCTCGCCGTAGGCCTGCAGCTTTTTGCTGCCCATGCCGCTGATGCCTTGCAAGGCCTCGAGCGTGGTGGGGCGTTGCTCGGCGATGGCGGCGAGCGTGGCGTCGTGGAAGATCACGTAGGCGGGCAGGTTGTGCGCGCGGGCGACTTCGGCGCGCCAGGCTTTGAGGTTGATGAAAAGCGCCTGCGCGTCGGGCCCGAGCGCGCTCGCGGCCGCCGGCGGGGCCGCGGGGCGGCGTGTGCGGCGCACCGAGGGCGCGGGCGCGGCGCTTGCGGCGCGCAGCTGCACCGCGCGTTCGCCGCGCAGCACGGCGCGCGAGCCTTCGGTCAGGCACAGCGTGTCCACGCTGCGGCCGCCTTCGAGCAGCACCTTGTGCACGCCCACCGCGCCCAGCGCGAGCAACTGGCGCAGCACGCCACGCAGCTGCGCCTCGCTGAACTCGGCGCCTATGCCGAAGGTGGAAAGCCGCTCGTGCCCGAACTGCTCCACCTTTTCCGTCTTGCGCCCGCGCACGATGTCGAGGATGTGGCCCACGCCAAAGCTGATGCCGCTGGCCTGCTGCGCGCGGTAGATGGTCGAGAGCAGCTTGCGCGCGGCCTCGGTCGCGTCCCACACTGCGGGCGGCGCGAGGCAGTTGTCGCAATTGCCGCAGGGCGTGGCCGCTTCGCCGAAGTAGCCCAGCAGGCGCACGCGGCGGCAGTCGGTGGCTTCGGCCAACGCCAGCAGGGCGTCGAGCTTGCCGCGCAGCGTTTGTTTGAACTCCTCGGCGGCGGGGCTTTCGTCGATCATGCGGCGCTGGTTGACCACATCCTGCAGGCCGTAGGCCATCCAGGCGTCGGCAGGCAGGCCGTCGCGGCCCGCGCGGCCGGTTTCCTGGTAGTAGCCTTCGATGTTCTTGGGCATATCGAGGTGCGCGACGAAGCGCACGTCCGGCTTGTCTATGCCCATGCCAAACGCGATGGTGGCGACCATCACGAGCCCGTCTTCGCGCAGGAATCGATCCTGGTGCTGCTGGCGCACGCCGTGCGCGAGGCCCGCGTGGTAGGGCAGCGCGGGGATACCCGCCTCTTGCAGCAAGGCAGCGACTTCTTCGACGCGCCGGCGCGACTGGCAATAGACGATGCCGGCCTCGCCCGCGTGCTCCTGGCTGATGAAGCGCAGCAGCTGCGCAGTCGGGTCTTTTTTTTCGACGATACGGTAGCGGATGTTGGGGCGGTCGAAGCTGCTCACGAACTGGCGCGCGCTTTCGAGCTGCAGGCGCTCGACGATGTCGGCGCGCGTGAGCGCATCGGCCGTGGCCGTGAGGGCGATGCGCGGCACCTCGGGGTAGCGCTCGTGCAGCAGCGTCAGCGTGCGGTATTCGGGGCGGAAGTCGTGCCCCCACTGGCTCACGCAGTGCGCCTCGTCGATCGCAAACAGGCTCAGGTGCCCTTCGTGGTAGAGGCTGTCGAGCAAGCCCAGAAAGCGCGGCGTGTTGAGCCGCTCGGGCGCCGCGTAGAGCAGCGTGAGCGCGCCGGCGAGCAAACGCAGCTCGACCTCCTGCGTGGCCTGGAAGTCCTGCGTTGAATTGAGGTATGCGGCCTCGACGCCCGCTTCATGCAGCGCGCCGACCTGGTCGTGCATGAGCGCGATCAGCGGCGAGACCACGATGGCCACACCCCGCCCCTGCCGCTGGCGCACGATGGCCGGAATCTGGTAGCACAGCGACTTGCCGCCGCCCGTGGGCATGAGCACCAGCGCATCGCCGCCAGCGATCACGTGCTCGACGATGTCCTGCTGCGGGCCGCGGAATTGCTCGTAGCCGAAGACCTCGTGCAGGACGCTGTGCGCGGAAATGGATGGCACTATATTTTCAGTAGCTATCAGCGCTTGCCAGATAAGCGCTAGTGCAGTGGTGCATGCCTATGTTCCAGCCGGAAATTGGAATCTGACCCCAATTTCCATGCGCTGCGTCTTTTCAAAAACCAAGACTCGCGAGCAGGTCATCCACTTGCGATTGGCTGGTCACGACGTCGGGCGTGTGCTCGGGGTCAACCACCGGGCCGGGAAGGTGTGGGCGCTCGGTTTGCGCCGGCATGGCTGGCATGGGGGCATCCGCCGGTGCCGTCTGGATCAGCAACTCCACCAGCTGCCGTTCCAGCGTTGCCGTGAGGTTGACGACGCGCGCAATCACCTGGCCCGTGAGGTCGTGAAAGTCCTGCGCCATCATGATTTCGGTCAGGTGCGTGTCGGCCTCCTGGGCAAACCGCTCCATGTCCAGCAGGTAGTTCATCACCTCACCCTTGGCGACGGCGGCCACGGGGTCTTTGACGAGCAGCGCCTTGACGCGCAGCGTTTCTGCCGTGATGTGATCGTTCTGCGCCTTGGCCTGTTCGACGCGGCTGAGCACCTTTTCAGCAGCCTCCCCGGTGAGCCGGGCAATGTAGGACAGCCGGCTTTGCGCGTCGGGCAGCTCGTCCATGGAGCTGCGCAGCTGATCGGCAAAACCGAGCTCGTTGAGCGCGTCGTGCAACTGGCGCGCGAGGCGGCCGATTTTGTGGTGAACGTCGTCCGCGCCGCCCGCAGCATCCGCTGCGCCAGCGCCATCGTCAGGCGCCGTCATGCTTTGCCCAGCCCCATCTTCTGCAGAATCAGGCCCACCTTTTCTTCCAGCGTGGCCTTGGTGAAGGGCTTGACGATGTAGCCCGCTGCACCGCCCTGCGCCGCGGCCACGATGTCTTCCTTGCGCGCCTCGGCGGTCACCATGAGCACGGGCAGGTGCTTGAGCTGCTCGTCCTTCTTGATTTCCTTGAGCAGCTCGAAGCCGTTCATGTTGGGCATGTTGATGTCGGTGACGACGAAGTCAAACTTGCTGCTGCGCAGCTTGTTGAGTGCGGCCACGCCGTCCTCGGCCTCGTCGGCGTCGGGGTAGCCGCTCTCCTTGAGCAGATTGCGCACGATGCGGCGCATCGTGGAAAAATCATCGACGATCAAAAAACGCAGGGCATGGCTCACGTCGGGAACCCTTTCGGTCGGGAGTGGCGCAGGAAGGCCAAAATAATTGAAGACATCGCTATTGTGACAACTCGTTACGGCTGCGCGGTCGAGGCGGGATTTTCGCTCTTTTGCGCCGCCAATTCTGCCGCAGGCACGATCACGGGCTTTTTGTTCAGCAAGCGTTCCTCGGCCTCATGCGTGAGCACCGTGATGGTGATGCGCCGGTTGAGGGGTGCGCGCGGGTTGTCGGGCTCGAGCAGGTCGCTGGCCGCAAGCCCCACCACGCGCGCGAGCTTGGCCTCGGGCATGCCGGCGGCGATCAGCTCGCGCCGCGCAGCGTTCGCGCGGTCGGCGGACAGCTCCCAGTTGCTGTAGCCGCGCTCGCCGTTGGTGTAGGGCGTGGCGTCGGTGTGGCCCGCTAGGCTGATGCTGGTGTCCACGTCGCTCAGCGCCGCGCCGATCGCATGCAGGATGTCGCGCATGTAGGGCTTGACCACGGCACTGCCGCTGTCGAACATGGGGCGGTTCTGCTCGTCCACGATCTGCACCTGCAGGCCGTCGGGCGTGAGGTCTATGCGGATCTGCGAGCGGTATTCGTTGAGGCGCGGGTTGGCCGTGATCGCGGCGTCCAGGCGCTTTTGCAGCGCCTTGATGCGCGCCGTGTCGTCGCGCGCCCGCCCGATGTGGGGCGTATCGACGTTGCGCGTGGGGTCCTTTTCCGCCTTGGCGTCCGCGCGCCGCACCTGGCCGTGCACCTTGGCCAGGTCGTTGCCCCCGCCAGGAATGATGCTCGAACTGTTGCCCGCACCGCTGCCACCCGACATGGACAGCTTGAGCGGCGAGCTGAAGTAGTCTGCAATACCCTTGCGATCGCCCTCGGTGGTCGAGCCCAGCAGCCACATCACGAGAAAGAACGCCATCATGGCCGTCATGAAGTCGGCATAGGCGATCTTCCAGGCGCCGCCATGCGGCGCGTGGTCGGCCTTTTTGACGCGCTTGATGATGATGGGTTGGAGCTTTTTGTCGGCCATGGCGGCTCGCGCGCACGCGGATCGTTGCGCTTCCTCTCGTCCTTATTTCTTGCCGCGCACGTGGTTTTCGAGCTCGGCAAAATCCGGCCGATCGCCCGAAAACAGCACCTTGCGGCCAAACTCTATGGCCGTGGCCGGGTTGTAGCCCTGCATGCTCGCCAGCAGCGTGCTCTTGATGCACAGCAGCTCTTTGCCGGCATCCTCGACTTTCTGCTCGATCAGCGCCGCCAGTGGCTCGACGAAGGCGTAGGCCAGCAAAATCCCCAAAAACGTACCCACCAGTGCAGAGCCGACCATGGCCCCGAGCACCGCGGGCGGCTGGCCCACCGAGCCCATGGTGTTCACCACGCCCAGCACCGCCGCCACGATGCCGAACGCCGGCAAGCCCCCCGCCACACGGTTGAGCGCGGCCACGGGCGCATGCGCCTCTTCGTGGTGGGTGTCGATTTCAGCGTCCATCAGCGATTCGATTTCGTGCGCGTTGAGGTTGCCCGACACCATCATGCGCAAATAGTCTGTGGTGAACTCAATCACGTGGTGGTCTTTGCCCACGGTGGGATATTTGCTGAAAACCTCAGACTCCTGCGGCGCATCCACGTCTTTTTCTATCGCCATCAGCCCTTCCTTGCGGGCCTTTTGCAAAATTTCGTACAGCATGGCCATGAGCTCCAGGTAGCGCGCCTTGGTGTATTTGGAACTCTTGAGCACGCCGCCCAACGCCTTGAGCGTAGCCTTGATGACCTTGGGCTGGTTGCTCACCAAAAACGCCCCCACGGCCGCGCCGCCTATGGTGGCCATCTCAAAAGGCAGCGCGTGCAGCACCACCATGATGTTTCCGCCGTGCAATATGAACACGCCGAAAACGCACACCAGGCTCAGAACATAACCAATGATGACGAACATGCGGGCTCAGGCTGAATAAGGTCGAGGGCAATGACAACGGTGTCTGCGCACACGCAAGCCGTGGCGCACGCAGCAGGCCCGAATGTATCGGATCAATACGCGCCCATTGCCATGAAAACAAGGGATTTACCCGGCATTTCGGGGCCTGCGCCACGACACCGGGCTATCCCTGAAGCCCGGCGACAAAACCACGCAATTTTAGATGTTTTTGGCCTCTAGCCCTTTATACACAAGCACAAGCAGCTATCAATAAAGTAGCTACAAAACTCAGCCGCCGAGCATCAGCTGCAAATTCTGCACCGCCGCGCCGCTCGCACCCTTGCCCAGGTTGTCCAGGCGCGCGACCAGCACCGCCTGGCGCTCGGCCTCGTTGGCGAACACGCGCAGCTCGAGCCGGTTGGTGTCGTTCAGGGCCGTCGCGTCGAGCCGGCCATCCTGCGTAGGCGCCAGCACCTGCACCCACTGCGCGGGCGTGTTGCTGCGCGCGTAGTGCGTGGCAAGCGCGTCGTGCAGGTCGCTCGCCCTGGGCGCAGCGGGCAGCAGGTCCAGGTGCAGCGGCACCTGCACGAGCATGCCCTGGCGGAAGTTGCCCACGCCGGGCACGAAGATCGGGCGCCGCGTGAGGCCGGCGTAGCGCATGATCTCGGGCACATGCTTGTGCTGCAGCGTGAGCGCGTAGAGCTCGAACGGCGCCGCCGTGCCCTGTTCATACGCTTCGATCATGCTGCGTCCGCCGCCCGAATAACCACTCACTGCAGGCAGCGCGAGCGCAAAGTCCGCCGGCACCAGCCCCGCGTCCACCAGCGGGCGCAGCAGCGCGATCGCACCAGTAGCGTAGCAGCCCGGGTTCGCCACGCGCTGCGCCTGGCGCACGGCATCCGCCTGGCCGGGCACGAGCTCAGGAAAGCCGAACACCCAGCCGGGCGCCGTGCGGTGCGCCGTGCTCGCGTCGATCACCTTGATCGTGCGGCCCGTGGCGGCCTCCACCTGCTCGACCAGGGCCACGCTCTCGCGCGCCGCGTCGTCGTGCAGGCACAGCACCACCAGGTCAGCCTCGGCAACGAGCGCGCGCTTGGCCGCCGGGTCCTTGCGCTGCTCGGGCGCGATGCTCAGCAGCGCGATCTGCGGCATGGCCTGCAGGCGCTCGCGAATTTGCAGGCCCGTGGTGCCGGCCTCGCCGTCTATAAATACCTTGAACATGAACCTTCCTTCCAGGTGCGCCTTGCCTGCACAGCGGCACGAATGGTGCGTCGCAGCATGATACATTCGCCAGCTGCCATATCCCTTGTCACTGACAGCCTGTGGTTCTTGGCTCGACAGACGGGCTGTTGTCATCCTTCCCTGAGAGAGGCCTCATGAAGATTCACGAATACCAAGCCAAGGAAATCCTGCGCAATTTTGGGGTGACCGTGCCGCGCGGCATTCCTGCGTTCACGGTGCAAGAAGCCGTCGAAGCCGCGCAAAAGCTCGGCGGCCCCGTCTGGGTCGTCAAGGCGCAGATCCACGCCGGCGGGCGCGGCAAGGGCGGCGGCGTCAAGCTGGCCAAGAGCGTGGATCAGGTCAAGGAGCTCGCCAGCCAGATTCTGGGCATGCAGCTCGTCACGCACCAGACCGGCCCCGAAGGGCAGAAAGTGCGGCGCCTCTATATCGAAGAAGGCGCAGACATCCAAAAAGAGTATTACGTCTCGCTGCTGACCGACCGCGCCACGCAGAGCGTGGCCTTCATCGCCTCGAGCGAAGGCGGCATGGACATCGAGGAAGTGGCCCACGCCACGCCCGAAAAAATCATCACCGAATACATCAACCCGCTCGTCGGCCTGACCGAAGCGCAGGCGCGCAAGATCGCCACCGGCATCGGCCTGCCCGAAGCCTCCATGGCGCAGGCCATAGACATGTTCCAAAAGCTCTACCAGTGCTACATGGACACCGACGCCTCGCTGGTCGAAATCAACCCGCTCAACCGCGACAGCCAGAACCGCCTCATCGCGCTCGACGCCAAGTTCAACTTCGACGACAACGCGCTCTTTCGCCACCCTGAAATCGTGGCCCTGCGCGACCTCGACGAAGAAGACCCGGCCGAAGTCGAAGCCTCCAAATTCGACCTCGCCTACATCAGCCTCGACGGCAACATCGGCTGCCTGGTCAACGGCGCGGGCCTGGCCATGGCAACCATGGACACCATCAAGCTCTTCGGCGGCGAGCCCGCCAACTTCCTCGACGTGGGCGGCGGCGCCACGGCAGAAAAGGTCACCGAAGCCTTCAAGATCATGCTCAAGAACCCCAAGGTCAAGGGCATTCTGGTCAACATCTTCGGCGGCATCATGAAGTGCGACACCATTGCCACCGGCGTGATCACCGCCTGCAAGGCCGTGAACCTTTCCGTGCCGCTGGTCGTGCGCATGAAGGGCACCAACGAAGAGCTGGGCAAGAAAATGCTCGCCGAATCCGGCCTGCCCATCATCCCCGCCGACACCATGGCCGAAGCCGCGACCAAGATCGTGGCCGCGGTGGCCAAGTAAAAGCAAAAGGCGCGGGCACTGCCGCATCAGCAAGATCAGGAAAAGCCATGTCGATCTACATCAACAAAGACACCAAAGTCATCACCCAGGGCATCACCGGCAAGACCGGCCAGTTCCACACGGAAAAGTGCCAGGAATACGCCAACGGCAAAAACTGCTTCGTCGCCGGCGTGAACCCCAAAAAGGCCGGTGAATCGATCTTCAACATCCCCATCTACGCCTCGGTCAAAGAGGCCGCACAGCAGACCGGCGCCACCGTCTCGGTCATCTACGTGCCCCCGGCCGGCGCTGCCGAAGCCATCTGGGAAGCCGTCGAGGCCGACCTCGACCTCGTGGTCTGCATCACCGAAGGCATCCCCGTGCGCGACATGCTCGTCGTGCGCAACAAGATGAAGGCCAAGGTCGCCGCCGGCGGCAAAGAAACCCTGCTGCTCGGCCCCAACTGCCCCGGCCTCATCACCCCGGACGAGATCAAGATCGGCATCATGCCCGGCCACATCCACCGCAAGGGCCGCGTCGGCGTGGTCAGCCGCTCGGGCACGCTCACCTACGAAGCCGTGGCCATGCTCACCGAAGTGGGCCTGGGCCAGTCGAGCGCCGTGGGCATAGGCGGCGACCCGATCAACGGCCTCAAGCACATCGACGTGATGAAAGCCTTCAACGACGACCCCGAAACCGACGCCGTCATCATGATCGGCGAGATCGGCGGCCCCGATGAGGCCATCGCCGCGCGCTGGTGCAAGGAAAACATGCAAAAGCCCATCATCGGCTTCATCGCTGGCGTCACCGCCCCGCCCGGCAAGCGCATGGGCCACGCGGGCGCGCTCATCGCGGGCGGCGCCGACACGGCCGAGGCCAAGCTCGCCGTGATGGAAGAATGCGGCTTCATCGTCACGCGCAACCCCTCCGAACTCGGCAAACTCGCCAAGGCCGCGCTCAAGAAGTAAGCACCTTCCCCGCCCTGGCTCATCCCCAAGCGCCCGCAACTTCGGTTCCGGGCGCTTTGTTTTGTGTTACAAAAGCCCAGCCCCCACCCCCCACCCCGCCGCCATGCGCTACGAATTTGCCGCCCGCACCGACCGCGGCCGGCTGCGCCCCAACAACGAAGACGCCGCAGCCTTCGACCGCGCCACCCAGCTCGCGCTGCTGGCCGACGGCATGGGCGGCTACAACGCCGGCGAAGTCGCCAGCGCCATGGCCATCGCCACGGTGCGCGCCGACATCGCCCGCTGGCATGCCCAGGCCGGCCCGCTGGCATTGGCCGAGGGCGCGCGCACGGCCCTGCAGGCCAGCATCAACCACGCCAACCACCGCATCTGGCACGCGGCGCGCACCCAGCCTGCCTGTGCGGGCATGGGCACCACCCTCGTGGCAGCGCTGTTCGTGCACCGGCAGCTCGTCCTCGCACACATTGGCGACTCGCGCTGCTACCGCCTGCGCGCGGGCGCGCTGCAACAGCTCACGCGCGACCACTCCTGGCTGCAGGAACAAATCGACGCCGGCCTGCTCACGCCCGCGCAGGCCGCCGCCCTGGGCATGCGCAACCTGATCACACGCGCCCTGGGCAGCGAGCCGCATGCCGCGGCCGACATCAACGAATTCACCGTGGCAGAGCACGACCTGTACCTGCTGTGCTCAGACGGCCTGACCGACATGGTGGCCGACGCCGAGCTGGCCGAAATCCTGCGCGCCCCCATGCCGCTGACTGAAAAAGCCGCCCTGCTCATAGACAGCGCCAATGCCCACGGCGGACGCGACAACATCAGCGTGCTGCTGGTGCAGGCCAAGGTCGGGACCAGGGTCGGAGCCAAGGTCGCAGGGGCCATTCGTGCCAAGGCCCGCGCCGCCAAACGCGGTATCCTCACACGCTGGCGTTCCGCCTGACACCCTGCCCCCTGCCGCCCAGGGCCGCCGCTGCCGCCCACCACGCACACCACGCACACCAAGACTGCAACCCACCAGGAGCCCCAAGCCATGCCGCGCGTGATCATTGCCATCGACGGTCTCATGACCCGCGAAGTGCTGCTGACCAAGGAATACACCAGCGTAGGCCGCCGGCCCTACAACGACATCGTGATCGACAACCTGGCCGTGAGCGGCGAACACGCCGTGCTGCACCTGCAGGGCGGCGAGGTCGCCATCGAAGACCTGGGCAGTACCAACGGCACCTACGTCAACGGCAAGCCCGTGCGCCGCAGCCCGCTGCGCCATGGTGACACGGTGCAGGTGGGCAAATACACGCTGCGCCTGCTCGAAGACAACAGCCCCACCCCCTTGCGCCCCTCTGCCATGGCGCCGCTGCCCGAACCCCTGCCCACGGCCAGCGTGCGCGTGCTCTCGGGCGCCGCCGCGGGGCGCGCAATAGTGCTGCAAAAGGTCGTCACCACGCTGGGCAAACCTGGCGTTGCCGTGGCCTCGATCACGCGCCGCAGCCAGGGCTTCATGCTCGCCCACGTGGACGGGCCAGAGCCGCCCCGGCTCAACGGCACCCCCATAGGCAGCGCGCCCGTGCTGCTGCGCAGCGGCGACCAGATCGAGCTGGCGGACACGCAGATGGTGTTCGAGCTGCGGTGAGGGCGCCGCTGGCAAAACCCGGCATTGCCAAGACAGCCCCTGCGGCCCACTTCCGGCCCATCTCCAGCCTTGAGCCCACCAAAGAACATCCCTGTGTAACAAAATTGTCAGCCCAACATGCCAATGTCTTGACGCAAGTCAGCGTGAGGCCCCGGCGGTGCAGCAAAACCACCCGCAGCCCGGCAGCCCAGGCATGGCATGATTGCTGCATATGCACTGCCGTCAGGCTTTTTCTTTCCTTCCTTTTATCAGGAGTTTTCCATGAAGCGTTCCATCCAACAGGGTTTCACCCTCATCGAATTGATGATCGTCGTCGCGATCATCGGCATCTTGGCCGCCATCGCGCTGCCGGCGTACCAGGACTACACCGTGCGTGCCAAGGTTTCTGAAATTCTGGCGCGTGGCGCTGAGGCAAAGACCTCGATTGCTGAGTTTTATTCGTCCATCGGTCACTATCCGTCCACGTTGGCATCGGCAGGGGTTGTTAGCACCGGCGTGCATTATTTGAAATCGGCTGGCGGTGTAGCAATCACAACCACAGGCTTCACACTGACCTCTTCGGGTGGTGAATTCCCGCCATTGGCCCGGGGAAAGAAAATTCAGTTTAGCGTCGTCAGCACAGCTAATGGTGTACTTGTTTGGAAATGTGCTCCGGGCGATATGCCTACGAAGTACATGCCCGCAAGCTGCCGTTAATTGGCACTGTTCGGGGAACGGCCCCTCCAACGGAGGGGCTTTTTTATTGCGCCCCGAACTCTCCCCATCGACTGCCGCCACGACTGCAATGAAGACCTTGCCGACAATGCACATGCACACATCGTCAGAAATGCACACCACGGCCCCTGCTTCCCAACGGTCTTTCTGGCTGTTCGCCGGGCTACTCGCCCTTTTTGCGCTGATCGCCTTCGCTTATTCGCTCGGGCTGACCAATGAATTCGATTTTGACGACGAACACAATTTCGCCGGGCTCACGTCCGTTCACGACTTGCATTCCGCCCTGGTGTATATTTTTTCCGGGGTTGCTGGCCCGCTAGGCCGGCCAGTGTCACTCGCGACTTTTGCCCTGCAGGCACGCGCCTGGCCAGATACAGCGTCCGTGATGGTTTCGGCCAACATCCTTATTCATATTATTAACGCGGGTCTGTTGTTTCTGTTCGCACACGGCCTCGCGCGGGACCATTTACCACGCGTACGAACTCCAGGGAGTTTCGCGCTGGGCGCGGCGGCTTTATGGGCCTTCAGCCCGCTGCTTGCATCGGCCACCTTGCTAGCCGTACAGCGCATGACCACACTTAGCGCGACCTTCGTTCTCCTTGGCGTAACCAGTCATTTGTATTTACTGCGTGGTATCGCGCACCGCCCCCGACTGACTTCGATTGCCATTCTTTTTTCTATGGCCATTTTCACGGCGCTCGGCAGCTTTGCAAAAGAAAATGGTGCACTATTGCCTTTGTTATTGATGACCTTGCATGCGACGATTCTGCCGCTTCGCTATCCCGCAATCCCCAAGCCCTACCGCTATTGGCCGGCCATCGCTTTTTTGCCCCCCGTGGCCGCATTGAGCCTATATGCATTGACGCAGTCATTTGACGCAGCATACGCCACGCGCGCCTTCACGCTGAATGAGCGCCTGATGACCGAAGCCCGCGTGCTCCTTGACTACCTGCGATTGCTTATTTTGCCCGTCCGCGCCGGTCTTGGCCCATATCACGACGACTTCCCGCTGTCCACAGGTTTGCTCCAGCCGGCCTCGACACTGCCAGCAATGCTCGCAATAGCTGCCTTGTTTTTTGTTGCATTGATTTACAGACGGCGCTGGCCCTTGTTTGCCTTTTCGGTATTATGGTTCTTGACCGGCCACTTGCTCGAATCTACTTTCATCCCTCTGGAAATTTATTTTGAACATCGCAATTACATCCCTGCGATTGGGCCTTTCATTGCGCTCACATATGCATTTTTCGTTATTTCGCCGCCCTATGCACGGCTTGCCCGCGCAGTTTTTGCCATCTACCTCATACTTGTTTTCACGGTATTAGTGCAGACCACCACCATCTGGGGCGACAAACGTCTTGCCGCAGAGTTTTGGGCCAAGGAGCACCCTGCTTCGGAACGGGCAGTTCAAAATCTCGCGCAGATTAGATCGAGACAGGGGGATCCATTCAGTGGCCTCAATCTGCTCAAGTCCCTTCAGCAACAACAACCGAACAATATCGGGCTCGCTTTTCAGATCGCATACATAGAGAGTCAATTGCAGGATTCAGGCGATCCAATCGACAAACTGATTTCTGCGCAAGGCCAGCTGCTGCGCACCGGACGGCCAAACACCATGATTTGCCAGCTGCTGGGTGAATCCTCATCTGAACCGTTCAGCCCCTTTTACGGCCCAGATGGCCACGCTCGCATGGCGCGACTTACCGACGCACTACTGGAAAACCCACGCATCGCCCAATTTGGGGGGGCGATTGCTTTCTGCGTCCATCGCGCTGCGGCAGAGGTTGCTCTCGCCAATCGCGACCTTCCGGCAACTATGCGCCACCTCGAAGCAGCCTTCGACTCTTACCCCATTCTCGGGATAGGGCTTCAAATGATTGCTTTTCCGGCGTCAGCAGGGCTATATGATGTCGCCGAACAAAATCTGGCACGCGTACGCCAAAGCATACCCTCCAAACCCATCCTGCGCGAAGAGTGGGTCAATGCGCTGGACAATGCACAGAGGCAACTTGAAGAGGATAAAAAGCAGCATCCCACTCCATTGCCATAAACTACGCCGCCATTTCCGTCGATTGTATTGGCGCCCTATTATCAAAAACCTTGCTTCCAATCCCACTGTAAAACCCTGAAGGCACGTGAATATGACACTTTCGGTTGTCATCCCCGCGAAGAATGAAGGACGATCCATTGCGCAAGTGGTGCAGAAAGTGGTGGCGTTGGGCCTGGCGCATGAAATCGTCGTGGTCAATGACGGCTCCACCGACGACACGGCCCACGCCGCGGCCACAGCTGGCGCCAAGGTGATTTCGCACCCCTATTCTTTGGGCAACGGCGCCGCCATCAAGGCCGGCGCGCGCGCCGCCACGGGCGATGTGCTGGTCTTCATGGACGCCGACGGCCAGCACGACCCGGCCGACATTGCGCGCCTGCTGGCCAAGCTGGACGAGGGCTACGACATGGCCGTGGGCGCGCGCGGCCAGGGCTCGCAGGCCAGCGTGGGGCGCGGCGTGGCCAACGGCGTTTACAACCGCCTGGCCAGTTGGATGACGGGTCACAAGGTGCAAGACCTGACCAGCGGCTTTCGCGCCGTGCGCGCCGCCAGGTTCCGCGAATTTTTGTACCTGCTGCCCAACGGCTTTTCGTACCCCACCACCTGCACGATGGCGTTCTTTCGCAGCGCGTACCCCGTGGCCTACGTGCCCATCGTCGCGGCGCGGCGCATAGGCAAAAGCCACATCCGCCTCGTGCGCGACGGCGTGCGGTTTTTGCTCATCATCTTCAAAATCGCCACGCTGTATTCACCGCTCAAGCTCTTCTTTCCGGTCAGCGCGGGCTTTTTCCTGCTCGGGCTGGGCAATTATCTGCACACGTTTTTAGCCGAGCGCCGCTTTACCAACATGAGCGCGCTGCTGCTTTCGGCAGCGGTGATCGTGTTTCTGATCGGCCTGATTTCCGAGCAGATCACCAATTTGACCTACAAGCGCGAGGGTTGATGGCGATCCGCACCACTCCGCCAAACGCCATGCCCCCAGAGCCGTTGCCCGAGCGCCCACGCGTCCTGCTCGTCACCCGCAACTTTCCGCCGCTGTGGGGTGGCATGGAGCGGCTCAACTGGCATCTGGCGGCGGAGCTTGGCAAGCGCCACCCTGTGCACGTGATCGCCCCCGCAGGTGCAGCCGCCAAGGCCCCCACGGGCGTCACGGTGGAAGAAGTGCCGCTCAAGCCCTTGTGGCGCTTTGTGCTCGCCGCCATCTGGCGCGCCTTGCGGGCCGCGCGGCGCGAGCGCCCCGCCGTGGTGCTGGCCGGCAGCGGGCTGACGGCGCCCATCGCCTGGCTGGCCGCGCGCTGTGCGGGTGCGCGGGCCGTGGCCTACGTGCATGGGCTGGACATCACCGTGCCGCATGCGCTGTACCGGCGCCTGTGGCTGCCGGCGCTGCGGCGGCTCGACGCCGTGATCGCCAACAGCCGTGCCACGGCAGCGCTGGCCGCGCAGGCCGGCATTAGCCCGCAGCGCATCCACATCGTGCACCCCGGCGTGCAACTGCCAGCCGATGCACCCGGCACCCGGCCCACACCCGCCGCCCTAGCCTTTCGCGCCGCGCACGGGCTGGGCGATGCGCCGCTGCTGCTTTCGGTCGGGCGCCTGACGGCGCGCAAGGGCCTGCGCGAATTCGTCACTGAGGTGCTGCCGCGCATCGTTGCCAAGCGCCCCGATGTGCGCCTGCTGGTGATCGGCGATGCGCCCGCCAACGCCTTGTTCGGCCAGGCACAAACACCCGCCAGCATCCAGACCGCAGCCGCAGCGGCCGGGGTGGCGCGGCATGTGCTTTTTCTCGGCAAAGTATCGGAAGAAGAACTCGCCGCCGCTTACCAAGCCGCCCAAGTGCACGTCTTCCCCATCCGCGAACGACCCAACGACCCCGAAGGCTTCGGCATGGTCGCCACCGAAGCCGCAGCCCACGGCCTGCCCACGGTGGCCTATGCCACGGGCGGGGTGCCAGACGCCGTGGCGCACGGCCAAAGCGGCTACCTGGTGCCGCCCGGCGATGCCACTGCCTTTGCCGACGCCGTAGTGCAACTGCTGGCCACGCCTTTGGACGAGGCGAGCATCCGCGCGTTTGCCAAAGGGTTTGCGTGGGAGGTGTTTGGGGAAAGGGTGGGGCGGGTTTTGCAGACCACGCCACTTACGGTCGGGAGCGATCGATGACTACACCAAAGGTCTGGTTCCCCGCCATCCGTTGTGGCAGCGGAGCCGACGTCTTCACCGAACGCCTCTGCTGCGCCCTCAACGCCCAAGGCATCCGCGCCGAAATCACCTGGCTGCCGCACCGGGCAGAGTATGCGCCGTGGACCGTCCCTGTGCCCGAGCCACCCGCCTGGGCGAACGTCGTGCACATTAACTCGTGGTTGCCTCGGCGCTTCGTGCCTTCAGGGCTTCCTGTCATGGCGACGGTACATTCTTGCGTTCACGATCCGGCCTTGCTGCCTTACAAAAGCCGCCCGCAAGCGCTCTATCACAAACACTGGATTCATCCCATCGAAGCGGCCAACCTCAAACGAGCGCACTGCACGGTCGCCGTGAGCCACTACACCGCTGCGCAAGTCGAGGCGAGCTTCGGCATTCGCGACATTCAGGTCATTCATAACGGCATCGATTGCCAGGCATTCACCCCCATCGCACGCACGGCGCCCAACCGCCCGTTTCGCCTGCTGTATGTGGGCAATTGGAGCGCGCGCAAGGGTGTTGATCTTTTAGGGCCGATCATGGGGCGCTTGGGTAATGGCTTCATACTGCAATACACCACCGATCGAAACGGCGCTCACACGCGCTTTCGGCTGCCGCCCAACTCGGTTTGCCTGGGGCGGCTTGCAGGCAAGGGGCTGGTGCGTGCCTATCAAGAAGCGGATGCCCTGCTATTTCCCAGCCGCCTCGAAGGCTTGCCCCTTGTACCGCTCGAAGCCATGGCTTGCGGGTTGCCCGTCATTGCAATGAAGGGCACTTCGGTCGAAGAAGTGGTTGCCCATGGCAAGACGGGCATGCTGTGTGCGCGCGATGACATTCATGCGTTTGCCGATGCTGCGCGGAGCATGGCGATGGATCGGCAGTTGTCCCTCGAATATGGCCGCGAGGCGCGCAGGGAGGTCATGATCCGTTTTCAGGATTCCATGATGGTCGATGCCTATGTCCGCG
>CAVPUD010000090.1:0-20642 GCA_963708545.1 uncultured beta proteobacterium
CGCTGCAGCAGCTTTTCGACGGCCTCGCGCCCGCGCGCGACGGTTTCGTGCGTGGCCTGGGCGTTGAACCAGGCGCGCACCTTGGCGCGTGCGCGTGGGCTCGTGAGGTAGCCGAGCTCGGCGTTGAGCCAGTCGCGCGAGGGGCGCTCCTCGTCCTTGGCGGCGATGATTTCGACCGTCTGGCCGTTGTGCAGCGGCGTGTTGAGCGGCACCATGACGCCGTCCATGCGCGCGCCGCGGCAGCGGTGGCCCAGGCTGGTGTGCACCGCGTAGGCAAAATCGACGGGCGTGGCGCCCTGCGGCAGCTCGATCACGGCGGCGTCGGGCGTGAGCACGTAGATGCGGTCTTCGAACAGGCTGCTGTGCCGCGCCTCGCCGACGAGGTCGCTTTGCCAGGCCAGCAGCTGGCGCAGCACGGCGATCTTGGCGTCGTATTCGCTGTCGGCAGACACGCCTGCGTAGCCCTTGCTGCCGGCCTCTTTGTAGGCCCAGTGCGCGGCCACGCCGTGCTCGGCGTGTTCGTGCATGGCCTGGGTGCGGATCTGGACTTCGATGGGCTTGCCGCCAGCATCGCGCACCACGGTGTGCAGCGACTGGTAGCCGTTGGGCTTAGGGCGGGCGATGTAGTCGTCGAACTGCTCGACCATGGGTGCGAAGCGCTCGTGCACCCGCGAGAGCGCGGCGTAGCAGTCCTTCACGGTCGGCACGATCACGCGCAGCGCGCGGATGTCGAACACCTGGTCGAAGTCGAGCGACTTGCCGCGCATCTTTTTGACGATGCTGTAGATGTGCTTGGGGCGGCCCTGCACGGTGGCGCTGATGCTGTGCGCGCGCAGGTCGGCTTCGAGCTGCGCGCGCAGCTGCTCCATGGCGAGCTCGCGCTCGGCGCGCTTTTCGTCGAGCAGGCGCGCGACCTGCTTGTAGGTGTCGGGTTCGAGGAAGCGAAACGACAGGTCTTCGAGCTCCCACTTGATCTGCCAGATGCCCAGGCGGTTCGCGAGCGGCGCAAACACCTGCAGCGATTCGCGTGCCAGATTGGGCGAAACCGGGCGCTTGCTGGCCGCATGAAAGCGCAGCGTTTGCAGGCGCGAGGCCAGGCGCAGCATCACCACGCGCAGATCACGCGAGAAGGCGAGCAGCATCTTGCGCACGTTTTCGGCCTGCAGTGCCGGGTCGTCGAGCTGCTGCGCACCGCGCGCCTGGCGCTGCACGCGCATGAGTTTGGTGGTCTCGACGGCGAGCCTGGCGAAGTCGGCGCCAAAGGCTTTGGCGATGACCTCCTCGGGTTTGGTGAGGTGGTCGCAGGCATAGACCAGGTAGCTCGCGGCCTGCATGGCCTCGGAGCCGCCCAGATTTTTGAGGGTTTCGGCCATGGCGTCGGCGTGTGCGAGCGTGTTCTCGCCCGAGTCCAGCGTCTCGCCAGCCAGCAGCGGCTCGGCAAAGAGGCGCGCGCGCTCGAGCGCACCGACCTGCTCAGCCAGCGTGTGCCGCGTGGCCGCGAGCAAATGCGGCAGTTGTTCGGCGGGTGGTGCAGACGGGGGCGGGGTGGAAGGACGTGCCGACATGGTGGTGGGTGATTTCATCCGGCGGCGCGCTGCTCGGGGGCGAGCAAAAACTCGAGCACGGGCGCGATCTGGTCGGGCGTGACCAGCGTGGGCGCGTGGCCCACCCTGGGGAATTCGACGATCTGCGCGCGCGGCCCACGCTGCGCCATGGCCTGCGCCGTCTCGGCCGAGAGGATGTCGGATTCGAGGCCGCGCAGCAGCAGCGTGCGTGCGCGGATGCGGTCGTACAGCTGCCACATCAGCGCCTCGCCCTCGGCCGCGGCACCCGGCGGCGCGGCGCGGAAGGCTTGGGCGATGTCCGGGTCGTAGTGCAGCATCAGCCCGCCCTCGGGCGCGGGGCGCAGCATGTGGCGCGTGAGCGCGAGCCAGTCCTCCTGCCGGTGCGGGCCGCTCAAGGTCGGGCGCAGCGCCTCGGCAGCCTGCTCGAGCGTGTCGTAGCGCACGGGCTGGCCCACGTACTCGCCAATGCGCTGCAGGCCGAGTGCGTCTATGCGGGGGCCGATGTCGTTGAGCACGAGCCGGCGCACGGACACGGCGAGCGGCCAGTGGCTGCCCACGGCCTGGTCGCTGGCGTTGGGGTCGTCGGGGATGCAAAGCCCAGGCTGGCCGCAGACGGCCATGCCGATCAGGCCGCCCATGCTGGTGCCGACCCAGTCCAGCGTTTGGATGGGGGCCTCGCGCTGCAGCTGCGCGAGCAAGGAGAGGATGTCGGCCGCGTACTGCGGCACGGCGTAGGCCATGGGGTCGGCAAGCCAGTCGCTGCGCCCGCGCCCAGGCATGTCGGGGCAGACCACGCGCGCGTGCCGGCTCAAGGCGCGTGCCAGCGCGTCGAAGTCGCGCCCCTGGCGCGAGAGGCCGTGCACGCACAGCACCACGTGCGGGTGCGCCGGGTTGCCGGTGTCGTTCCATTCCCAATAGGCCATGCGGTGCTGCCCGGGACCGGCCGCAGGCGCGTCAGGGGCGACCAGCGGGCTGCGGGCCGAAGCCGCGCCAGGGCAAAGGACGTAGTTCAAGCGGGGTTCGGTCATGGGAAAACCTGCTGACGGTGGTTGGTAGAGGGCAGAGCCGTGCCTTGCCTTGCATGATCCTAATCGAACCCACGCAAGGACGCTGCAGGCGTTCCATTGCCGCAGTAAAACACCCGCGGAAAGTGTCGATGAAGGCGTTGCAGGCAGAGCAAGCGGCTTTTCATTGCTCTCTAAAAGATAGCTTCTCGCGCTTTTGTATCAAGGGCAAACGGACATTTTTTATCGAAAATCAGCGCATCTGCACTTCCCCGGACACCTGTGCGCTCACCTGGGCCTTGCCGGCCTCCACGGGCACGGCGGCATCTTCGAGCGCGCCCGCCTTGGCCGCCATGGTGAGCATGCGCGGCTGCGGGGTGGGGTATTGCCCGCTGGTGCTCACGGCCACGCTGCGCAGCGTGTAGCCGCCAAAGCCGAAGGCTTGTGCGAGCGTGGCGGCGCGCTCCTGAAAGCGTGCGACAGCCTGGGCCTGTGCTTCGTTTTCGGCCTTGGTGCGCGATTCGGGCGCGAGCGAAAAGCCCACGGCGCTGACGCTCAGAGTCTGGATCTGGCCGGCCGTGCCCGTGATGCGCGCAAAGTCGCGCCCCGCGAGCACCAGTTCGGCGCGGCCCTGCCAGCCGTTGATCTTGCCGTCCTTGCCGTAGCGCGGGTACAGGCCAAAGGGGCCGGTGCGCACTTCCAGCTGGCCGGGCTGGGCCTGGCGGCGTGCCTGTGCGAGCGCGGCATCCAGCGCCTGCGTGAGCTGCGCCTGCACGCCGGCCGCGTCTGCGGCCTCTTTGGTGGTGGACAGGGTCAGCGTCAGCCAGTCCTGCGCCACCTCTACCGTGGCGCTGGTAGAGAGCTGCAGCAGGTTCGCCGCGGGCGCTGGCTGGGGCGTGGGAAGACTTTGGGCAAAAATCGCCACAGAGGCCGTAGATACAGCGTAGGCAGCTATGATTTTCATGATTCTTGGCATGGCTAAGACTCCTGAGGCAGCGGGGATTGGCAGAGGATAGGCAACTGCATCCAGGCGGCACGTGAAGGCACAGAAAACGCACGGTACGACGCGGCAAGACTTGTAACAGTGCGTCAGGGCTAGCGAAAAAACTGAAATTTTGGTGGCCAAGCTGGTCAGAATCGCTGCTGTTACAAATTCGACCGGGGGTCATGATGAATACCACGAGCAACCGCACCGACAAGATTTTGGTGGTGGACGACGATGCGCGCATCCGCGATCTGCTGCGCCGCTACCTCACGCAGGAAGGCTTCGAAGTCATGCTGGCAGAGGACGGCAAGGCGCTGAACCGCATTTTGCTGCGCGAAACGGTCGATCTCATCGTGCTCGACCTCATGATGCCGGGCGAGGACGGCCTGTCGATCTGCCGCCGGCTGCGCGCCGCGAACGACCGCACGCCCATCATCATGCTCACGGCCAAGGGCGAGGACGTGGATCGCATCGTCGGCCTCGAGGTAGGTGCAGACGATTACTTGGGCAAACCCTTCAACCCGCGCGAGCTGCTCGCGCGCATCCATGCCGTGCTGCGCCGCCGCCCCGTGCCCGAGGCGCCCGGCGCGCCGTCAGGCGAGAACGAGGTCGTGAGCTTCGGCCCTTTCACCTTCGATCTGGGCACGCGCGTGCTGCTTCGCAACGACGAGGAGCTGCCTCTGACCACGGGCGAATTCGCCATGCTCAAGGCGCTGGTGCGGCATCCGCGCCAGCCGCTGTCGCGCGAAAAGCTCGCACTGCTGGCGCGCGGGCGCGAGTTCGAGCCTTTTGACCGCAGCCTGGACGTACAGATTTCGCGCCTGCGCAAGCTGATCGAGGCCGACCCCGCGTCGCCGCGCTACATCCAGACCGTGTGGGGTGTGGGCTATGTGTTCGTGCCGGATGGGACGAGCTGATGCCCATGCCGCAAGTGGACGGTCATTCGGCTTTTCCGCAGTCGCAAGTTGCCATGGAAGAGGCGGCCCCCGAGGTCACCATGCCGGCGCCGCTGGAGCCGGCGCCCGCCGGCGCCCAGCCGCGCGCGAGCCTGGGGCTGAACCTTTTCTGGCGCACGTTCTTTCTGCTGGCGCTGCTGCTCGCGAGCAGCATCCTGGCGTGGCTGCAGATATTGCGCGTGCTCGAATTCGAGCCGCGCTCGCTGCAGATGGCGCAGCAGGCGGCCTCGCTGGTCAACCTGAGCCGCGCGGCGCTGGTGCATGCCGACCCGATCGCGCGCGTGTCACTGATCAAGACCATGGCCGAGCAGGAGGGCGTGCGCATCATGCCGCGCGAGCCCGGCGACCGCTACGAGCCGCTGGCCGGCTCCGCGCTCGCGCGGCGGCTCACGGAGGAACTCGCGCACCGCCTGGGCCCCGACACCGTCGTGGCGCAGAGCGTGAACGGCGAACAGGGCCTGTGGGTGGGCTTCAACATCAACGGCGACCCGAACTGGCTGCGCATGGACCAGGCGCGTTTCAACCTCGCGGGCGGACGCACCTGGCTGATCTGGCTCGCGATGGTGGGGCTGCTCTCGCTTGCGGGCGCCGCGGTGATCGCGCGGCTCATCAACCGCCCGCTCAAGCAGCTTTCTTACGCGACCAGCCGCGTGCGCGATGGCGATTTCGCGGCCAGCCACCTCGACGAGAATGTCCCGACGAGCGAAGTGCGCGAGGTCAACATTGGTTTCAACCGCATGGCCGAGCGCCTGGCCAAACTCGAGCAGGACCGCGCCGTGATGCTCGCGGGCATTTCGCACGACCTGCGTACGCCGCTCGCACGCCTGCGGCTCGAAACCGAAATGAGCGTGACTGACGAGGTGGCGCGTGCGCACATGGTGGCCGACATCGTGCAGCTCGACGCGACCATAGACAAGTTCCTCGACTACGCGCGCCCCGACCACGCCACGCTCACGCCGGTGAATCTGCACGGCGTGGTGTCTTCGTGCGTGTATGCGCTGCAAAACCACCATGCCCTGCAGATTCGCATGTCCGTGCCCGAAGACCTGAACGTGCAGGCCGACGAGGTCGAGCTCGCGCGCGTGATCTCCAACCTGCTCGAAAACGCGCGCCGCTACGGCAAGACGCCCGGCACCGAAATCACGCAAGTGGACATTGCCGCGAAGGCGCGCGACGAGTGGGTGCTGCTCAAGCTGCGTGACCACGGCCCGGGTGTGCCGCCCGAGCAGCTGGCGAGCCTGACCAAGCCGTTTTTTCGCGGCGACGCGGCGCGCACGGCCGCCGCGGGGGCGGGGCTGGGTCTTTCGATCGTGGACAAGACCGTGCGGCGCATGGGCGGCACGCTGACCCTGATCAATGCGCGCTCGGGCGGTTTGGAGGCGCAGATCACGCTGCGGCGCGTGGCCAGCCTGCCGCCGGGCGAAGACCCGCAGCCGCGCTTGCAGCGCCCCTCGGTGAAACGCCAGCGCGCCGCGACATAGGCGGCTTCGGGCGCACTGGTTCAATCCGGCACGAAGCGGCTTTCGAACCTGCGCAAGTCCTGTTCGAGTTCGAAAGTCACCAGTTGCCCCATCTTCATGTCGGCCAATCGGCAGGCGGCAAACAGGCTGCTTTTGCCCACGAGATCGAAGCTCGGAAGGTCGATCAGCGCATAAGGATAGGGCACGAACGATTCATGCACGAACACCGTGTGGCTTTCGTTGCGCGGCGAAGGGTAGAGCTTGTAGCGGGTGGTGGTGATGGTGCGGCTGGCCATGAGGGTATCCGGTGAGTGGTAGACAGAGATACAGTGCAGGGCAATGCTATCCAAAACCCGCAGCATCGGTACGCATGCCATGAACGCATCCTCCGCATCCACCATCTCCATCCAGACGGCCGACTTCGACCTCTGCGCCGAACTGGCCGCCTTGCGTGCGCAAGACCGCCGCGTGGGCGCGCTGTGCAGCTTCGTCGGCCTGGTGCGTGACCACAACGACGGCGACGCGGTGGCCAGCCTGGAGCTCGAGCACTACCCGGGCATGACGGAAAAGGCCATCCAGACCATGATCGACGAGGCTTTTGCGCGCTTTCCGATCTATGCCGTGCGCGTGATCCACCGCGTGGGCCTGCTGCAGCCCTGCGAGCAGATCGTGCTCGTGGCCGTGACCGCGGCGCACCGCGGGCCTAGCTTTCAAGCCTGCGAATTCCTCATGGACTACCTCAAGACGCAGGCGCCGTTCTGGAAAAAAGAGCAGACGCCGCAAGGGGCGCGCTGGGTCGATGCGCGCATAAGCGACGACGCCGCGCTCGCGCGCTGGGGTATCGCGGCGCGCAACGCGGGTGGGTGAGGAGCCGCGTATGCGGCGCAAAAGCTGGCTCAGTGGGCTTTGATGCCGGTCTCCTTATTCGTGCGGAGCTGCCTTGAAATGGTGAATGTGCCCCTCAGTTGCAGCCCATTCGGAGGTAAAACACATGCGGATTGACAAATTCACGACCAAATTCCAGGAGGCCCTGAGCGACGCCCAATCGCTGGCGCTGGGCAACGACCATGCCTACATAGAGCCGGTGCACGTGCTCGTGGCCATGCTGCGCCAGGAGGAAGGGCCGCGCGCGCTGCTGCAGCGCGCGGGCGTCAACGTGCAAGGCTTGCTTGCCGCGGCCGAGGCTGCCGTCAAGCGCCTGCCCCAGGTGCAGGGCCAAGAGCAGGTGCAGATCGGGCCCGAGCTCTCGCGCGTGTTGCAGGCCACCGAAAAGGAAGCCATCAAGCGCGGTGACGAATACATTGCGAACGAGCTGTTTTTGCTCGCCGTTGCCGACAGCAAAGGCGAGGCCGGGCGCATCGCCCAGGAAAATGGCCTCACGCGCAAGAGCCTGGAAGCCGCCATAGAGGCCGTGCGCGGCGGCCAGAAGGTGGACAACCCCGAGGCCGAAGGCCAGCGCGAGGCGCTCAAGAAATACTGCATAGACCTGACCGAGCGCGCCCGCCAAGGCAAGCTCGACCCGGTGATAGGCCGCGACGACGAGATTCGCCGTGCCATCCAGGTGCTGCAGCGGCGCACCAAGAACAACCCCGTGCTGATCGGTGAGCCCGGCGTGGGCAAGACGGCCATCGTCGAAGGTCTGGCGCAGCGCATCGTCGCGGGCGAGGTGCCCGAGTCGCTGCGCGACAAGCGTGTGCTCGCGCTCGACATGGCGGCTTTGCTCGCTGGCGCCAAGTACCGCGGTGAGTTCGAAGAGCGCCTGAAAAACGTGCTCAACGAACTGGCCAAGGACGAGGGCAAGACCATCGTCTTCATCGACGAGTTGCACACCATGGTCGGCGCCGGCAAGGCTGAAGGGGCGATGGATGCGGGCAACATGCTCAAGCCCGCGCTCGCGCGCGGCGAGCTGCACTGCATAGGCGCGACCACGCTCGACGAATACCGCAAATACATCGAAAAAGACGCCGCGCTCGAGCGCCGCTTTCAAAAGATCCTGGTGGGTGAGCCCAGCGTAGAGGCCACCATCGCTATCCTGCGCGGCCTGCAGGAAAAGTACGAGTTGCACCACGGCGTGGACATTACCGACCCGGCCATCGTGGCCGCGGCCGAGCTCTCGCACCGCTACATCACCGACCGCTTCCTGCCCGACAAGGCCATAGACCTGATCGACGAAGCCGCGGCCAAGATCAAGATGGAGATCGACTCCAAGCCCGAGGAAATCGACAAACTCGACCGCCGGCTGATCCAGCTGCAGATCGAGCGCGAAGCCGTCAAGAAGGAAAAAGACGAGGCCTCGCAAAAACGCCTGGCCCTGATTGAGGAAGAAATCAGCAAGCTACAAAAAGAGATTGCCGACCTCGAGGCCATCTGGATGGCTGAAAAGGCGCAGGCCCAGGGCAGCCAGCAGGTACGCGAGCAGATCGAGCAGGTCAAGCTGCAGATCGAGGAATTCAAGCGCAAGGGCGACTTCAACAAGGTGGCCGAGTTGCAGTACGGCAAGCTGCCAGAGCTGGAAAAGCAGCTCAAGGAAGCCCAGGCCAAGGAAGCGGGCAAGGACGGTGCACCCGCGCCCCACCGCCTACTGCGCACCCAGGTCGGTGCCGAAGAGATCGCCGAGGTGGTGAGCCGCATGACGGGCATCCCGGTGTCCAAGATGATGCAGGGCGAGCGCGAAAAGCTGCTGCAGATGGAAGAGCACCTGCACGAGCGCGTGGTGGGTCAAGACGAGGCGATTTCCGCCGTGGCCAACGCCATCCGGCGCTCGCGCTCGGGCCTGTCCGACCCGAACCGGCCCACGGGCAGCTTTCTGTTCCTCGGCCCCACGGGCGTGGGCAAGACCGAACTGTGCAAGGCGCTCGCGGGCTTCTTGTTCGACAGCGAAGACCACTTGATCCGCATCGACATGAGCGAGTTCATGGAAAAGCACTCGGTCGCACGCCTGATCGGCGCGCCGCCGGGCTACGTGGGCTACGAGGAGGGCGGCTACCTGACCGAGGCCGTGCGCCGCAAGCCCTACAGCGTGGTGCTGCTCGACGAGGTGGAAAAGGCCCATCCGGACGTGTTCAACGTGCTGCTGCAAGTGCTCGACGACGGGCGCCTGACCGACGGCCAGGGGCGCACGGTGGACTTCAAGAACACCGTCATCATCATGACCAGCAACATCGGCAGCCCCATGATCCAAAGCATGGCAGGCCGGCCCTACGATGAAGTCAAGGATGCGGTGTTTGGTGAGCTGAAAAACCACTTCCGCCCCGAGTTCTTGAACCGCATCGACGAAATCGTGGTGTTTCACGGCTTGAACGCGAGCCAGATCGGCACCATCGCGAAGATACAGCTGAAGGTGCTCATCGAGCGCCTGGCCAAGATGGAGCTCGAGCTCGAGGTCAGCGACGCTGCGCTGGCAGAGCTTGCCAAGGTGGGCTTCGACCCGGTGTTCGGTGCGCGGCCGCTCAAGCGCGCGATCCAGCAGCGCATCGAAAATCCCTTGTCGAAGCTGCTGCTCGAGGGGCGCTTTCCCCCCAAGAGCAAAATCCGCATCACGGTCGACCCGGTGCGCGAGCCGGGTGTGTTCCAGTTTGCTGCCATCGAGCAAAAGTAAGTCCGAAAATCACTAAAATGATAGCTGCCAGCGCTTGACATACAAGCGCTGGCAGCTTTTTTTACGCTTTTTTTGCAGGCCGGCCCGATTGCGCGCACAATGCCGGCCTTTTGTCACTTCGCCGTTTTTTCATGTCCAACATCGAGGTGCGTCCTGCCACGCTGCGCGACGCCAAAGCCATCGCCCAAGTCCACACCCTTGCCGTACAGGAGGCCTACCGGGGCCTGCTGCCAGATGACTATCTACGCACCCTGAAGCCGGAAGAGCGCCAAGCATATTGGCGCGAAGCCATCGAATACTGCGAGCCGCAAGTCATGGTGGCGCTCGAGGGCGACAAGATCGTCGGTTTTGTGGGCTACGACCGCTCGCGCGACCCCAAGTCGCGCCCGACCACGGGCGAGATCTGGGCCATTTACGCCGCGCCCAGCCATTGGCAACAGGGTGTAGGTCTGGCCTTGTGGGACGCGGCGCGCGACGGTCTGCTCGAAGAGGGCTGTACCACTGCCACGGTGTGGATTCCCCTGTGCAACGAGCGCGCCCTGCGCTTTCATGAAATTGCGGGCTTCAAGCGTGAACTGGCAACGGCCAGGACTTCGCTCGTGGGCGGCGTGCGTATAGAGGAAATCCGCCTCAAGCGCGCACTGCATTGACTGGCATACTCCGACGGGGTGCATTGTTGACGTCGGCGGGGACGCCACATCCCCGTCAGGCTAACGATCACCTCTCACGGCGCGCCTGCATTCACGCCGGACCAGCGCGCAGTGCAGCGAAATACTCGAATTGCTGGGCTATTGCGAACACATTTGGTGTCAAGGTGAATGTGATGATCAAAAATAGGGTTTTGGCGCTCGTGGCTGCTGGGGCTTGGTCGCGAATCAGGGACGCTGCATGAGACTCGCGTATTTCATCAACCAATACCCCAAAGTAAGCCACAGCTTCATTCGGCGGGAGATTCTGGCGCTGGAGCGCCAGGGGACAACCGTTATGCGCATGGCTTTGCGCGGTTGGGACGACTCGGTGGTGGATGCAGAAGACCAGGCCGAACAGGGGAAAACGCACTATGTGCTGCGTGGTGGACTGCGTGGTCTGTTGGGCGCTGTGCTGGGGCAGTTGTTGCGTAACCCGGTGCGCTTGTGCAGGGCTTGGCTGCAAGCCAGCCGCATGGCCCGCATGTCTGATCGACCCTTGCTCTACCACTGGATTTATCTGGCCGAAGCCTGCAAGCTGCTGGCCTTGCTGCGCGGCTCTGGGGTGGAGCACGTGCATGCCCACTTTGGCACCAATTCGGCCGAGGTGGTGATGCTGGCTCATGCTTTGGGTGGGCCGGGTTTCAGCTTTACCGTGCATGGGCCGGAAGAGTTTGACAAACCGCAGGGTTTGCACCTGCGCGAGAAGATCGAACGCGCCCGCTTCGTGGTGGCCATCAGTTCTTTTGGGCGCAGCCAGTTGTACCGATGGGTAGGGCACGCGCACTGGCCCAAGGTGAACGTGGTGCGCTGCGGGTTGGAGGAGTCGTTCCATGCACGAGCCATAACACCAGTGCCGGATGTGCCGCGTCTGGTGTGTGTGGGTCGGCTGTGCGAGCAGAAAGGGCAATTGCTGTTGCTGCAAGCGCTGCGTGAGGTGCGCGCGCAGGGCATGGCGTGCGAACTGGTGCTGGCGGGCGATGGTGAGATGCGGCCCGCGATAGAGCATTACATTCAGGCAAACGGCTTGCAGCCGGCGGTGCGCGTCACTGGCTGGATCAGTAGCGCCCAGGTGCGCGAAGAGCTGCAGTCTGCGCGCGCCATGGTGCTGCCCAGTTTTGCCGAGGGGCTGCCAGTGGTGATCATGGAGGCGCTGGCCTTGGCCAGACCGGTGGTGACTACGGCGATTGCCGGCATACCTGAGCTGGTGCGCCACGGCGAGCAGGGCTGGCTGCTGCCCGCAGGAGATCAAGACGCTCTGGTGGCCGCCATGTGTGAGGTGCTGGCCGCACCCCCCGCGCAATTGAGCTCCATGGGCTTGGCAGGCAGGGAGCGGGTGCTGGCGCGCCACGATGTGGACACGGAAGCTGCCAAATTGCTGGCCTTGTTTCGGCAAAGGGGGACTAGTGAATAGCAGTTTGCTGTGGATGCTGCCGCTGGCGCTGCTGGGTGTTTTGCTGCTGCTGTGGACGGTCGTATTGTTGATTCAGGTGTATGCCGCAGCTTGGGTGTGGCGTGCCCAGATCGCTGACAGCCCGGACGAAGCACCGACCCTGGCCGTACTGATGCCGGCCCATGACGAAGCCACTGTGATTGCCCAGACGGTGGCCGAGGTGCGTCGGCACCTGCGACAGCAAGACCGCTTGCTGGTGGTTGCCGACAACTGTGCCGACACCACAGCCGAAGTGGCGTGTGCCGCGGGTGCGGAGGTGGTGGAGCGCACCGACCCTGTATTGCGTGGCAAAGGCTACGCACTGGCGTATGGTCTGGCATGCCTGACGCAGCGGCCGCCGCAGGTGGTGGTGGTGGTGGATGCCGACTGCCGCTTGGCACCTGGGGCGTTGCAGCGTCTCGCGGCGCAGGCCTGGAAGTTGCAGCGCCCGGTGCAGGGCTTGTACCTGATGCAGGCCGGTGCCGGCAGCGGCCTGAAATTGCGTGTGGCCGCTTTCGCATGGGCATTGCGCAACCACTTGCGGGCGTTGGGATACAAGTGCCTGGGGTTACCCTGCCAGCTCATGGGAAGTGGCATGGCATTTCCTTGGCCATTGGTGCAGCAAGTGAGTTTTGCCACGGGGCACATTGTGGAAGACCTGAAGTTGGGGTTGACCTTTGCCGCGATGGGCAAGCCACCGTATTTTTGCCCCGAGGCGGTGGTGGTGAGCGACTTCCCGGCCAATGAGCAAGGCGTGCAAAGCCAGCGCAAACGCTGGGAACATGGACATCTGACGGTGCTGATGCAGGACGCGCCGCGCTATCTGGCACAGGCACTATGGCAGCGCAATGGGAGCTTGTTGGCCCTGGCGCTGGACATGAGCGTACCGCCGTTGGCTTTGCTTGCCTCCTTGTGTGCGGCATACACCATGCTGGGGGCGGTAGTGGCTTGGCAAACGGCTGTGGTGTGGCCGCTATTGGTAGGCGTGGGCGCTTGTGCGGCGCTGCTGGGTGCAGCGTTGCAGGGATGGATGCTGGTGGGGAAAGCCTGGGTGCGCGGCCACGAGTTGCTGCTAGTGCCAGTTTACATTTTGCGAAAATTGCCTTTGTACCTGGCTTTTCTTTTCAAGCGGCAGGTGGCTTGGGTAAAGACCCGGCGCGACTAAGCATGGATACAAAGCCTCTGCCAGATTGGGCGGTTCGTTGGGAGCGGGTGCTTCAGGTGTTGCGTCTGGTGCCGGGAATGCCCGAAAAGCAGGCTTTGGTGCATGAGCTGCTGCAGCCTCTTGAGCGGCCGCGGGTGCTGGCTTTTGTGAATGCGCACGCCATGAACATGGCGGCACAGCAGGCCGAGTTTGCCGGCTTGCTGATGCAGGCGGATGTGGTGCTGCGCGATGGTTCGGGCATGCAAGTGCTGCTGCGCATGCTGGGGCGGCCGCCCGGACTGAACATGAATGGCACAGATTTCATCCCAGAGTTGCTGGCTGCCTGCCGTGGTAAGCGCGTGGCGCTCTGGGGCACCCAGGACCCCTATCTGGAGCAGGCCAAGTGCAGGATGGCTGCCGAGTGGGGCGTCGAATGTGTCTCGTGCCTCGATGGTTTTTTGGCCGATGCAGACTACTTGGCCGCGATGCGGACAGCGGCACCTCAGGTGGTGATTCTGGGCATGGGCATGCCCAAGCAGGAGCGGATCGCTGCATTGCTGAAGCAGGCCAATTCCGTGGGCTGCCTGGTGGTGTGCGGTGGCGCCATCTTGGATTTTCTCGGTGGGAGGGTGGCGCGTGCCCCAAGGCTGTTCCGGCAGACGGGTCTCGAATGGCTATACCGCCTTGGGTTGGAGCCGCGCCGCCTGTACCGCCGCTATGTGCTCGGTAACCCCGCGTTTTTATGGCGCGCAGCTAGGTTTCAAGGCATGCGTAAATAGCCCGACTGGCTCAAGCCCTCCGTGCTGGGAAGGTACATTTGAATGTTGGTAACTGCTAGTATCCGTGGCCCCTACTTCGTGATGTGCAAGTGACGATCCCATCCAAATTTCGCCTCACCGAGGCTTTGCTTTTTTTTGCGCTGCTGCTGACCTTTTTGGCCTTCGGTGGTGGCCTGCTCGACTTGGTGCACCGCTGGTACAAACAAGAGGAATACAGCCACGGTTTTTTTCTGCCGTTGATTTCGCTTTGGCTGTTGTGGAGCCGGCGCCAGGCGTTGCGTGAAAGTGTGGGCGCGCCCTCTGCATGGGGGCTGGTGGCGTTGGCGCTGAGCGCTGCTTTGCTGGTGCTGGGGGAGGTTACGGCCATTTACCTGCTCATTCAGCTGGGCTTTTTGCTCGCGCTGGTGGGGGTGGTGCTGTGCTACGGCGGGGTTTCGTTGCTGCGCGTGGCATGGCTGCCCATTGCGTTCCTGCTGTTTGCCATTCCGCTGCCGTACTTCATGGATTCGCAAATTTCGTGGCGCCTGCAGTTGCTTTCCTCGTCGCTGGGTGTGGCCGTATTGCGTGCCCTGGGGTATGCGGTGTACCTCGAAGGCAATGTGATCGACCTGGGCGTTTACAAACTGCAGGTGGTGGAAGCGTGCAGTGGCTTGCGCTACCTGTACCCTTTGCTCAGCATCGGCTTTTTGATGGCCTACATGTACCCGGCGGCCTTGCGCTGGCGGGTGCTGGTGTTTTTGAGCACTATCCCTATCACTGTGCTGACGAACAGTCTGCGGATTGCCATGGTGGGGGTGCTGGTGGAGCGCTGGGGCAGCAGCATGGCGGATGGCTTTTTGCACTACTTTGAAGGCTGGGTGATTTTTCTGATTTGCCAGCTTGTCTTGATGCTCGAAATCTGGCTGATAGAGCGCTATACCCACCGCCGACCGTTGCTGGATGTGCAAAAGTTGCCCACAGTGGCGGCGGTGGTGCCTGCACGGCCTGTAGGGGCTGGCGTGGGCAAGTGGTTGCCAGCGGGCGTGTTGTTGTTGGCCGGGGCATCGGTGCTGGTGTATGAGCTGGGCGGACGCGCCGAAGAACAGCCCTTGCGCCAGAGCCTGAAGACTTTTCCGCTGGAGTTGGGTGACTGGCGAGCCCAGCAGGAGTCATCGTTGTCCATAGATGTCGAGCAGGCGCTGGGGTTCAGCGATTACGTGCTGGCGGACTACGTAGACCCGGAGGGCGCACAGGTAAATTTCTACGTGGCTTATTACGCTTCGCAGCGCAAGGGCGTTTCGCCGCATTCCCCGCAGGTGTGTATTCCGGGGGGGGGCTGGGTGATTTCTGGTATCGAGCAGGTAAAGTTTCCGCTAACCGATGGCAGGCCTATGGAGGCGGTGCGGGTGCTGATTGATAAAAGTGGGCAGCGGCAGCTGGTGTATTACTGGTTTGAGCAGCGTGGACGACGCATTTCGAACGAATATTGGATGAAGTGGTACCTGTTGCAGGATGCTTTGACGCGCAACCGCACCGATGGTGCGTTGGTGCGTGTGGTGACGGCTTTAGGCCCATCAGAAGATGTGCAGCGCGCGGACGAGCGCCTGCAACGGCTGGTGAGGCTGGCTGTACCTATGCTTGGACCCTATGTGCCCGAGTGATCAACGAAACGATGGGGTGAATGACATGAAGGGTAAGCGAAAGTCCGGAACACTGGGCAAATGGACATTGGCCGCAGCCGTGGTTGTAGTCTTGGGGTGTTCCTCGCCTGAAGAAAAGGTGGCACGCTTCAACGCGCGTGGAACCGAACTCATGGCCAAGGGCGAATGGATGAAGGCGCGGCTGGAGTTTCAGAACGCCTTGCAGCTCAACCCCAACTATGTCCCCGCGCTGATGGGGCTGGTGGACATTGCCGAGCGCTCTGCCGAGTGGGACAAGGTGTATGCCTTGCTCAGCAAGGTGGTGGAGGTGGATGCCACAAACTTGAAAGCGCAGCTGCGCTTGGCCAAGCTGCTTTTGGCTGCAGGGGCGTTGGACAAGGCCTTGGCGGCAAGCGATGCTGCTTCGGCCTTGGCTCCCGAAGATGCCGACGTGCTGGCCTTGCGAGCGGCACTGATGTTCAAGCTCGACGACCGCAAGAAAGCGGTGGAACTTGCCCAACAAGCCTTGCGCAAGGAGCCTGCCCAAGCCGATGCGTTGGTGGTGCTGGCTTCGGAGCGCCTGGCGGCAAACGATGCTGCGGCTGCCGTGCAGTATCTCGATCAAGGCCTGGCCGCGAATGAGCGCGACGTGGCTCTGCAGCTGATCAAGGCGCAAGCCCTCGAAAAAATGGCCCAGCATGAGCAGGCCGAGCAGGTGCTTCGCAAGCTGATTGCGCTTTATCCGGACAATAAATCCTTTCGGACGCTGCTGGCGCAGTATTACATGCTGCATGGGCAACAAGACAAGGCCGAGGCGGAATACCGCGCTACCGTGCAGGCATTTCCAAAAGACTTGCAGGCCAAGCTGGATGTCGTGCGTTTTCTGGCTGCGGCGCGCGGCGAAGACGCCAGCCTAGCCGAACTCAACAAGCTGATCGCAGCCGAACCCAAGAACCATGAACTGCGCTTTGCCCTGGCGAGCACGTTGTTGGCGCAAGGAAAAAGCGCGGAGGCAGAAAGCGTGTTTCGCGAGGTGATTCAGCAAGCGGACACCGACGAGGCCGGTCTGAAAGCGCGCAATGCGCTGGTCGTGGAACTGCTCAAGCGCGGCGACAAGGCGGGTGGCCAGAGCTTGATCAAGGAGGTGTTGGCGAAAGACGAGCGCAATGAGCAGGCTCTGCTGTTGAAGGCCAGCGTGGCCATGGACGAGCAGCGCCTGGATGACGCCGTGGCAGACTTGCGCACCATCTTGCGCGACGTACCCAACTCGGCGCGCGCCATGGCCTTATTGGGCAGGGCACACGAATTGCAAGGCTCGCGCGATCTGGCGATGGATTACCTAGGGCGTAGTTTTCAGGCGGGCAAGCAGCAATCGCCTCAGTTTGGCGTGAATTACGCGCAATTTTTGCTGCAAAGTGGCAAGGCCAAGCAGGCGCAGGAGGTCTTGCGTGAGGTATTGGGGATCACTCCCAACCACGTCCCGGCGCTGCAGTTGTTGGCGCAAGCTTACTTGAGCACCGGCGACCTGACCAATGCGCAAGCCGTTGCGGATGCGGTCGCCAAGATGAAAGACCAGACCGCAGCGGCGAGCCAGATTCAGGGGGCGGTATTTGCCGCACGACGCAATTTTGACAGCAGCATCGCGTCATTCCGAAAGGCCTATGAGTTGTCACCTACCGAAGTGCGCCCCATGATGGCCTTGGTGAGCACTTATCTGGCCGCGGGAAAGAGCAACGAGGCCGTCTCTTTCATGCAGGGTGTGGTTAAGGCTTCTCCAGACAATCTGAATGCACAGTTGTTGCTGGCGCAGTTGCTGCAGCAGACAGGGGATACGGCAGGTGCCCAAAAGGCTTACGAAGCGATGATTGCGCACGATGCGCGGTTTGCGCCGGCGTATGGCGGTTTGGCCGCACTGTTCTCCGCGCAGGGTAAATGGACCGAAGCCGAAGCCACGCTTGAAAAAGGATTGAAGGCTGCGCCAGCGGATTTCAATTTGCGCCTGGCGCAGGCGGGGGTATTGGAGGCGCTCAACCGCATCGACGAAGCCATCGCCGTGTATGAACAGCTCATCAAAGAGCGGCCGGGCGCGGAGGTGGTGGTGAACAACCTTGCCAGCTTGTTGGCAGACCACCGCGAAGACAAAGCCAGTGCAGAAAGGGCCTACCAATTGGCCCAGCGCCTGAAGAATACCAACGTGCCGCAGTTCAAGGACACGCTGGGCTGGGCCAGCTACCGCGTGGGCAAGAACGAGGATGCAGTGGTATTGCTCAAGGCGGCGGCAGATCAGCTGCCAGACAGGGCTGTGGTGCAATACCACTATGGGCAGGTGCAGCTGGCCAGAAACAACAAGGCCTTGGCGAAGCCGGCTTTGGAAAAGGCGGTGGCGCTTTCGGCCAAGCAGCCTTTCCCACAGGCGGAAAGTGCCAAAAAAGCGCTGCAAGGGCTGTGAAGCATGTACGAAGCATTTTATGGATTGAAGGAAAAGCCATTTTCCATTCAGCCAGACCCCGATTTTTTGTTCTTGGGTAGGCGCCACAGTCTGGCTTACACCATGCTTCAATATGGAATCCAAAACCGAGCCAATTTTTCAGTGATTTGTGGAGATATTGGCTGTGGCAAAACAACGCTGATACGCCACCTGCTGAACCAGCTGGGTCCAGACCTGACGGTGGGTTTGGTATACAACACCCACCAGGATATTGCCGATTTGCTCGAATGGATCATGCTGGCCTTTGGGCAGCCCTACGAAGGCATGTCCGCGGTGGCCCGGTACGATGCGTTTCAGCGCTTTTTGATCAACGAGTATGGCGCTGGCCGCAGAACCATCCTGATCGTCGATGAGGCGCAAAATCTGAGCGTCGCGGCGCTGGAGTCCTTGCGCATGCTGTCCAACATCAATGTGGACAAAGACCAGCTGTTGCAGGTGATCTTGGTCGGCCAGCCGCAGTTGCGTGATCTGCTACAAAAGCCCGAGCTGCTTCAGTTCGCACAGCGCGTGGCGGTGGATTTTTTCATTCCGCCGCTGACTCCTGAAGAAGTCGCCGCCTACATCACGCACCGCCTTCAGGTGGCAGGCAGGGAGGAGCCACTTTTCACGCCCGCCGCAGTGCGGCGTATAGCCCAAACGTCGCATGGGGTGCCGCGTAGTATCAACATCCTGTGCGACACGTTGCTGGTCTATGGTTTTGCTTCGGATAGCGTAGCAATCGATGAAGCGCTGGTGGACGAAGTGTTGCGCGACAAGCAGGAATATGGGGTGCTCTCTGGACCGCCGATGGCATAGACCGTTCAGCTCATTGAGCGGGGGGAGGGGATGCTTTAACCTTCGGCTACAGTTTTTACGGAGGACTCAATGATCAAGCTTAAATTTTCCCTCAAAGCGATTTCTGTAGTTGCCGGAGCGGTCGTGGGCGTGATGGCGCCCATGCACGCGGCAACGGCAGGAACAGTAAACCTGGCATTCAATGGCGCAGCATACGGATACCAAAATTTCGATTTGAAAAATACAAATCCATATGTTTCTGATGATAACCAGGCTGCTGGCGGTTTCAAGATGACGGTGAATGCTAATCCTGTTCCTACTGATCCACAATTTAAAGCTGGTAGTTCGATTTTGACTTGGTGTATCGAGCTCACGCAATCAATCAGTTCGGGATCGAGCTATAACTACACCACTACAGACCTGACTGCTGCCAATCTTGGTTGGGCGGGAAAGTTGCAACAGCTCATCGCGCAAAATTATCAGACTGTTTTGAGCGCAGCCAATAGCATCACATCCGCTGCGATGCAACTGGCGATCTGGGAGGTGGTATATGAGCCTGCCAATTCCAACCTGGATTTGTCGAACGGTAATTTCCGTGCTACCGCTACTAATAAAGATTCGACATCTGCAAGAAATATGGCGCAAAGCTGGCTTGAAAATTTGAGCGGCTCTGCAGATACGGGAAAGTATAAGATTGTGATGCTTACCAGTAAATCTGCACAAGATTTGGTTACGGTTTTGCCTACGCCCATTCCCGCAGCCGCACTGCTGTTCGGTTCAGCCCTTGGTTTGGGTGGTTTGCTGCAACGGCGTCGGCGCGCGACACCGGCAGCAGCGGTGGCTTGAGCTTGTTTTCTTCTCCATAAAAAATGCTGCATACTGTTGCGGCATTTTTTATGTGCAGTTCTCGTCAGGTGGAATTGCTGCGCATGGTTTCGATTTTGGCCACAGCCTGCGCGCGGTTGACAACGTCCAGTTTTTTGAAAATGCGCTGCACGTGGTTTTTGACCGTGAAAGCGCTGATGTCCAGGATCATGCCGATCTCTTGATTGGTTTTGCCTTTGCGCACCCACTCCATGATGTCCACCTCGCGTGCGCTCAGGCCTATATCAGCGTCGGTTTTGAGGGGTTGGGGCTTATTGGCAGACACCGGGGGGGCAAGGTATTGCTCCGGCAAATGCGCAACCTGACGGAAGGCCGCATCGATGTAGGGCAAGAGGTAGCGCAGCGCTTCGCGAGGAGCCTCCCCCGCCAAGGCGGCGGAGCCCATGAAAACGTAAAGGCAATCCTGCCGGCCACGCTGGTCTTTGATGCCATGGACCAAGGCGGTGCGCATAGGCTACAGCGAACAGGCCGCTGCCGTTATGCCCCATGCTTGGAAAGCGGGTCCCCAGACGGAACTGCTACGCCGGCAACTGGAACAGATGCCTAACGGCGGGGTCGTGATCATTACCGTTCCCCCCGCGCCCTTCCGTTGCCCGCCCGGCCCGTACGAGCGCGCCAGCCTTATTGCCTATTACCTCAAGCGCGGCAAGCCGAAGTCCAAGGTGCTCATTCTTGACGCGAACGATAGCTTCGCAGCCCAAGCCGGCTTCATGGAAGCATGGCAGACCCTCTATCCGAACATGATCGAATGGGTGCCAGGCACGACAGGCGGTAGGGTTACCCAAGTTGACGCCAAGGGCCAGACCGTCTATGCGGCAGCACGATCAGCTCGCCCTGCCCGGTCTTCTCGCGGCGGCGCAGCGCCGCCATGACGGCGAAAGCGCCGACCGAGCCGGCGGCGGGGTCCATCTGGAACACGGTCGTCGTGGTCGCCGGTGCGCTCTCCGCATAACCGCGGACCGCGGTGATGCCCGAGAACGCCTCGAAGTGGGCACCGAAGCCCAGGAAGGACGAGTAGGGCGCCCCGATGCCGGCGGGCGGCATCCGAAGCAGGATGAGGCGGGGGTTGGCAGCGTGCAGCGTGTCCCAGTCGATGCCGAGCTTGCCGAGCACCTCAACGTTGTTGTTCTCCACGAACACGTCGGCGGTCTTCGCCAACTCGATGAAGATCTCGACGCCGGACTTCTTGCTCAGATCGAGCGTCATGAACTTCTTGCCGCGAGCGTGCCAGTTGAACATCGCGTGACGGTCCCACGGCCGTTCTCCA
>CAVPUD010000091.1:0-8735 GCA_963708545.1 uncultured beta proteobacterium
CCAGCAATCCGCAGGCCGCCGTGGTCGGCATCACCCCACACGCGCAGGAAGCGCTCGGCGACGTGGTGTTCGTCGATCTGCCCGAAGTGGGCAAAACCTATACCCAGGGCGAGGTGGCCGGCGTGGTCGAGTCGGTGAAGGCCGCGGCCGACGTGTATATGCCCGTCACGGGCGAGATCGTCGAGGTCAACGAAGCGCTGCGCGCCGACCCTGCGCTCGCGAACTCCGACCCGCTGGGCGCGGGCTGGTTCTTCAAGGTCAAGCTTGCTGACCCGGCCGAGCTCGACGCGCTGATGGACCAGGCGGCTTACGCCGAATTCTGCAAAAACGCTTGATGGTATTGCGCTTTTAACTTCTCTTTTGAGAGACATCCATGTCTGTTACTCCGCCGCTGGGCGTGCTTGAAGACGCCGCCGAATTCCTACCCCGCCACATCGGCATAGACGCCGCTGACGAAGCGCACATGCTCTCGGTGATCGGTGCTGCCTCGCGCCGCGCGCTGGTCGATGCCATCGTGCCACACGCAATCGCGTGCAGCCAGGGCATGGACTTGCCCCCGCCTGTGGGCGAGGCCGCGGCGCTGGCCGAGCTCAAGGCCATCGCGGCGCAGAACAAGGTGCTCAAGAGCTTCATCGGCCAGGGGTATTACGGCACGCACATGCCCACCGTGATCTTGCGCAACGTGCTCGAAAACCCCGCCTGGTACACCGCCTACACGCCCTACCAGGCAGAAATCTCGCAAGGCCGCATGGAGGCGCTGATCAACTTCCAGACCATGGTCTGCGACCTCACGGCCATGCCCATCGCCAACGCTTCGATGCTCGACGAGGCCACGGCCGCTGCCGAAGCCATGACGCTGGCGCGGCGTAGCGCCAAGAACCCGAGCCAGCGCTTCATCGTCTCGGCCGATGCGCACCCGCAAACCATCGAAGTGATCCAGACGCGCGCCGCGCCGCTGGGCATCGAGGTGGTGCTGGTGCCGCAGGCCGAGTGGGGCGCGGCGCTCGCGGGCGAGTATTTTGGCGTGCTCGCGCAGTACCCGGCCACGCACGGGCGCATCGACGATCTGCGCGCCGACGTGGCGCTCGTGCACGCCAAGCAGGCGCTGTGCGTCGTGGTGGCAGACCTGCTCGCGCTCACGCTGCTCGCGCCGCCCGGCGAATGGGGCGCGGACATCGTCGTCGGCAGCACGCAGCGCTTTGGCATGCCCATGGGCGCGGGTGGCCCGCATGCGGCGTACATGGCCTGCCGCGACGAGCTCAAGCGCTCGCTGCCCGGGCGCCTCGTGGGCGTGAGCGTGGACGCGCACGGCAACCCGGCCTATCGCCTCGCGCTGCAAACGCGCGAGCAGCATATCCGGCGCGAAAAAGCCACCTCCAACATCTGCACCGCGCAGGTGCTGCCCGCCGTGATCGCGAGCATGTACGCGGTCTATCACGGCCCGGCGGGCCTCACACGGATTGCCGAGCGTGTGGCCGCCTACACCGCGATCCTCGCCCAAGGCTTGCGCCAGCTCGGCGCCCCGCTGCGCGCGCAAAGCGCCTTTGACACGCTCGTGATCGATACCGGGAAAGCTACTGAAAAAATAGCTGCTAGCGCAGTATCTGCGGGCGCAAACCTCAGAATTTATGCAAAAAATGCGGTGGGCATCTCGCTCGACGAGACCACTACGCGCGCCGACATCGAGCTGCTTTGGCGCCTGTTTGCGCAGCACTTTGCCAGCCCAGGCCAAGCGCTGCCGCGTTGGGACGCGTTCGAAAACGGCGTCGCCACGCTGCTGCCCGAGGCGCTGCGCCGCAGCAGCGCCTTCCTCACGCATCCGGTGTTCAACACCCACCACAGCGAGACGGCCATGCTGCGCTACCTGCGCCAGCTCGCCGACAAGGACTTGGCGCTCGACCGCTGCATGATCCCGCTGGGCAGCTGCACCATGAAGCTCAACGCGACGAGCGAGATGATTCCCATCACCTGGCCTGAATTCGCCCAGGTGCATCCGTTCGCGCCCGCCGATCAGCTGCAGGGCTATAGGCTCCTGGACGAGCAATTGCGCGCCTGGCTCTGCCAGGCCACGGGCTACACGGGCATCAGCCTGCAGCCGAACGCGGGCTCGCAGGGCGAATACGCGGGGCTGCTCGCAATCCGCGCCTACCACGCGGCGCGGGGCCAGAGCCAGCGCACGATCTGCCTGATCCCAAGCAGCGCGCACGGCACGAACCCTGCGAGCGCACAGATGGCCGGCATGCAGGTCGTCGTCGTCGCCTGCGATGCGCAGGGCAACGTCGATATGGCCGATCTGCGCGCCAAATGCGCGCAATATGCCGATCGCCTCGCCTGCGTGATGATCACCTACCCGAGCACGCACGGCGTGTTCGAGGCGCAGGTCAAGGAACTCTGCGACCTCGTGCACCAGCACGGCGGGCGCGTGTATATCGACGGCGCGAACATGAACGCGCTCGTCGGCGTGGCGGCGCCCGGCGAATTCGGTGGTGACGTGAGCCACCTGAATCTGCACAAGACGTTTTGCATTCCGCACGGCGGCGGCGGCCCCGGCGTCGGGCCGGTGTGCGTGGTGGCCGACCTCGTCCCCTACCTGCCGGGCCACGCGACGGCCGGCATCCCCGGCGGCGTGGGCGCCGTGAGCGCTGCGCCGCTGGGCAACGCGAGCGTGCTGCCGATCTGTTGGATGTACATCCGCATGATGGGCGCCGAAGGGCTGCGCCGCGCGACCGAGACCGCGATCCTCAGCGCCAACTACATCAGCGTGCGCCTGCGCGAGCACTATCCCACGCTTTACACCAGCGCAGCCCAAGGTAGCCGCGCCGGCGAGCCGGGGCGCGTGGCGCACGAATGCATCCTCGACCTGCGCGGTCTCAAGGAAAGCAGCGGCATCGTCGCCGAAGATGTGGCCAAGCGCCTGATCGACTACGGTTTTCACGCGCCCACGCTGAGCTTTCCCGTGCCCGGCACCTTGATGGTCGAGCCCACCGAAAGCGAACCGCTGGCCGAGCTCGACCGCTTCATCGAAGCCATGATCGCGATCCGTGACGAGATCCGCGAAGTCGAGGCCGGTCGCTGGCCGCAGGACGACAATCCGCTCAAGAACGCCCCGCACACCGCGGCGAGCCTGCTGCAAGCCGAATGGCCGCATCCCTATTCGCGCGAGGTGGCCGCCTACCCCGTGGCGCGCCTGCGCCACAACAAATACTGGGCGCCCGTGGGCCGCGTGGACAACGTCTATGGCGACCGGCACCTGTTTTGCAGCTGCCTGCCCGTGGAAGAAATGGCCGCGGCCTGAGGCTCGGCCTTACACTGGCAATTCTGCGCTGCGCGCCGGCCTGCAGGCCATGCAGCGAGGTTTGCCACCATGACACGCCCTGACCTCTCCTTGCTTTTTGCTGCTGCCTTGGCGGAGGATGCGCATCGTTCGTCCTCCGGCGCCCTCCCCCAGGCGACCGCGGCCCCGCAGGCTCCTGCCACGGAAGAACGTCATGGCGCGGATCGTCCGCACGGCGCCGTCGCGACGCTGATCGCCGAGCTGCGCGCCTCGCAGGCCGAGCTCGAGAGCCAAAACCAGAATGCTGCGCTACAGCCAGGCGGTGGCAGAGCGCGCCTCGGAGCGCTTCGAGACGCTATTTGCGAGCGTGCCGCTCGCGCTCATGGTGGTCGATGCGCACGACATCGTGGTGCAGGCCAACGCCATGGCACACCGCTCGTTCCAGCCGAGCGAGCGCGACCGGCCCCTCACCATGCTGCAGCCGTTCGTGCATCCAGACGACCTCGCGCGCGTGCAGCAAGCGTTCGCACGAGCGCACTACCAAGGTCAGAGCCTGGTCAAAGAGGTGGTTTTTTGCATCGAAGGCCATCCCGCCATCACCGGGGACCTGCACATCGCACGCATCGAAGCAGCGCAGGAAGAGGCCCCGGCGCCCATGCAATTTTTGTGTGCCGTGATCGACCAGGGGCCGCTGCTTGCCGAGCGCCGTGCGCTGCAGGAGCGCAATGCGCAACTGCACGCGAGCGAAAAGCGCCTCGCCGCAGTGATCGACTCGGCGCTAGACGCCATCCTTTGCGTCGATCAGCAACAGCGCATCACCGTGTTCAACCCCACCGCGGCAGCGCTGTTCCAGTGCAACGCCGACGACGCGCTCGGCAGCCCGCTCGAGCGCTTTTTGCCTGGCGCTGCGCAGGCGCTGGCGTTCTCCCAGCTCACTACGCAAGCCATGCTCGGCGAGATGACGGCGCGCACCGCAGGCGGCAAAGAGCTCGCCGTCGAAGTGAGCATTTCGTTCGAGCGCCACGCGACGGGCGAGACGGCCACCGTGTTCGCGCGCGATCTCACGGGGCGCAAAAAGGCCGAGGCACAGCGCAACGAGCTCGAAGCGCAACTGCGCGAGTCGCACAAGATGCAGGCCGTGGGCACCATGGCCGGCGGCATCGCGCACGACTTCAACAACATCCTGGGCGCGATCCTGGGCAACGTCGAACTCGCCAAGGCCGATTGCGCCGCGGCCGCGCCGGCCATGCCAGGCAGCGCCCTGCTCGAGAGCCTGGAAGAAATCGACAAAGCCGCGCGGCGTGCGCGCGATCTGGTGCGCCAGATTCTCACCTTCAGCCGCAACGAGCCGCCGCAGCGCGCTGCCGTGCTGCTTGCCGAAGTCGCGCACGACACCGAGCGCCTGCTGCGCGTCACGCTGCCGCCAAGCATCGCCCTGCACGTGCAGGTACCGGAGCAACTGCCCCCCGTGCTCGGCGACGCCACGCAGGTTGGACAGGCCCTGCTCAATCTCTGCACCAATGCCGTGCAGGCGCTGGGCAGCCGCCGCGGCCATGTTCACGTCGAGGCGCTGCGCGTGCAGCCCGAGCAGCGCCTGCGCGAACGCCTGGGCCTCGCTGCCCGCACCGACTACATCGCATTGACGGTGCGCGACGATGGCCCGGGCATGGACGCGGCCACGCTGGGGCGCATCTTCGAGCCCTTTTTCACCACCAAACCCATGGGCCAGGGTACGGGCCTGGGGCTCGCCGTGGTGCACGGCATCATGCGCACGCATGGCGGGGGCGTCGATGTGCAAAGCAGCCCGGGCAAGGGCAGCCGCTTCACGCTGTATTTCCCGACCGCCGACAGTGCAGCCTCCTTGATGGAGCCGACTGCGCTGCAAGGTGGCGTGACCGAGACCGCACCGCCGCCCTCCCCTTTTATGGCTGCGCTGCCTGCACCAGCGTCCGCGCCCAAGGCCAGCGCAGCGGCGCGCCCGCACCACGTGTTGTACGTCGACGACGACCAGGCGCTGGTCTTCGTGGTGCAGCGCCTGCTGCGCCGGCGCGGCTACGAGGTCAGCACCTTTACCGACCCGCAGGCGGCGCTGCAAGCCCTGCGCGCCCAGCCCAAGACCTACGACTTGCTCGTGACCGACTACAACATGCCTGGCTTTTCGGGCGTGGACTTGCTGCGCGCGGCGCGCCAGATCCATCCCCAGCTGCCCGTGGCGCTGGCCTCGGGCTACATCAGCAGCGAGATCGAGCAGGCCGCGCTGACCGAGGGCGCGCGCGCACTGATCCACAAACCCAACGACATGCAGGAGTTTTGCGCCACCGTCGAGCGCCTGCTCGACGCAGCATGAAAGTTAACCCAGATCAGAAGTCGTCACTCGAGCCCATCGCCAGGCTTTCGAAACGCGTTTGCGATTTTTGGAAGAACAGCTTCACGGTGCCCGTCGGTCCGTTGCGCTGCTTGCCGATGATGATCTCGGCCACGTTGGGCTCCTTGCTGTCTTTGTTGTAGTAGTCGTCGCGGTAGATGAACATGATGATGTCGGCATCCTGCTCGATCGCGCCCGATTCGCGCAGATCGCTCATCATGGGGCGCTTGTCGGTGCGCGATTCGACGCTGCGGTTGAGCTGCGAGAGCGCGATCACCGGGCATTGCAGTTCTTTGGCCAGCATCTTGAGGCCGCGCGAGATTTCGCCGAGTTCGGTGGCGCGGTTCTCGCCCTCGGAACTCGCCGAGCCGCTCATGAGCTGCAAATAATCGACGACGATTAAGCCGAGCTTGCCGCACTGGCGCGCGAGGCGCCGCGCATTGGCGCGCAGCTCGCTGGGCGTGAGGCCCGGCGTCTCGTCGATGTGCAGCGAGACGTTGCGCAGGCGCTCTATGGCTTCCGTGAGGCGCGGCCATTCTTCGTCGCTGAGCTTGCCGGTGCGCAAATGCCCCTGGTCTATGCGCCCGATCGAGCCCACGATACGCACGGCGAGCTGCGCCGCGCTCATTTCCATCGAAAAGATCGCCACGGGCAAGCCTTCGTTGAGCGCGACGTGCTCGGCAATGTTCACGGCAAAAGCCGTCTTGCCCATGGAGGGGCGCGCGGCCAGCACCACCATGTCGCCGGCCTGCAGGCCCGAAGTCATGCGATCGAGGTCTATGAACCCCGTGGGCACGCCGGTGATGTCGTTGGGGTTGTCGGCCATCTCCTGCACGCGGTCGAGCAGTTCGACCACCAGCGTGTCCATCGCCTGGAAGCCGCGCTTCATGCGCGCACCTTCCTCGCCGATGTGGAAAATTTTCTGCTCGGCTTCGTCGAGCACCTTGTCCACGGGGCGCCCCTGCAGGTTGAAGGCGCTGGTGGCGATTTCGTCGCTCGCGGTGATGAGCTTGCGCAGGATGGCGCGCTCGCGCACGATCTCGGCGTAGCGGCGGATGTTGCTCGCGCTGGGCACGTACTGCGCGAGGCTGTTGAGGTAGCTCAGGCCACCGATTTCCTCGGCCTTGCCCAGGCCTTGCAGGTGTTCGTAAACGGTGATGACGTCGGCGGGTTTGCTGGCGTTGACTAGGCGCGCAATGCCAGCGTAGATCAGCCGGTGCTCGTAGCGGTAAAAGTCGCTGTCGAGCAGCAGATCGCCCACGCGATCCCAGGCATGGTTGTCGAGCAGCAGGCCGCCGAGCACGCTCGATTCGGCCTCGATCGAATGCGGCGGCACACGCAGTTGCGCGGCCTGCGGGTCAGGTGCCGGCAAAGCATCGGCTTCATCGAGAGGAGGGAAAACAGCAGACATGGGTTTACTTGCGAAAGGGCAGCCAACTGAATGGCAATGGTAGTGTGCTACCCCGTAAATAGCTGCACACCAGCGGGTCAAAAAACACAAAGGCCGCCCGAGGGCGGCCTTTGACTTGCTACTGGGGGCTGATGCGGCTCAGCCTCTCAGGCCGTTTCGCCATAGACCGAAACGTTGACATCAACCACCACGTCGGTGTGCAAGGCCACGCTCACGGACGAATCGCCCACGGTCTTGATGGGGCCGTTGGGCATGCGGATTTGCGCCTTCACGAGCTTGAAGCCGAGCTTGTTGAGCTCTTCGGCGATGTCGTGGTTGGTCACGGAGCCGAACAAGCGCCCATCGACGCCAGCTTTCTGGGTGAGCTTGACAGTGATGCCGGCGAGCTTTTCAGCTTCTGCCTGGGCCTGGGCGAGCTTGGCTGCGGCGACTTTTTCGAGCTCGGCGCGCTTGGCTTCGAACTCGGCCTTGGCGGCCGCCGTGGCACGGCGCGCACGCCCCGTGGGGATCAGGAAATTACGGGCGTAACCGTCCTTGACCTTGACGATTTCACCGAGGTTGCCAAGGTTCACGACCTTGTCGAGCAGGATGACTTGCATGGACGGGGCTCCCTTAGATTTTGTGCTGGTCGGTGTAGGGGACCAGGGCCAGAAAGCGCGCACGCTTGATGGCGGTGCTGAGCTGGCGCTGGTAAATGGCACGTGTGCCGGTCAGGCGCGCGGGGATGATCTTGCCGTTTTCGGCAATGAAGTCGCGCAGCGTATCGACGTCCTTGTAGTCAATCTCTTCGACGCCTGCGACCGTGAAGCGGCAAAAGCGCTTGCGTTTGAACAGAAGCGATTGGGTGTTGCGCTTGGGGCGCTTGTCGTTGCTGGTTTTCTTGAACGTGGCCATGGAGGACCTCTCAAAATGAATCTGGATCGGGTTGCATGTCCTGGATGTGGAGCACGATCTGCTTGCGCTGGCGCGGCGTGGCCAAAAAACCCTCGAAGCGCCAGCGGCTGCCCAGCTCCAGCTGCGCGAGCCGTTCGGCCTGTACGCCAAAGGCGACGGCCTTGAGCATCAGCTTGACTTCGCGCGGCTGGCCGGCTTCGCTTTGCTGCGACTCATGCTCGAGCTGCACGGTGATCGCCGGCATGCCGGCGGGCGTGTAGCGCATGGGTTCGGCTTCGGCGATGCGTGCGCGCAGCACGAGGCGGTTGAGCGTGCGCTCGTCCGTGCTGCTCGCGGGGCTGTCTTCGCGGTGCTTTTCCACTCCCAGGAACGAATCTGTGCGACGAATCTGTGCGATGAACTTCCGCGCGCGGTTGCGGTCAGGGTGCCATCAACGCTCGGCGCCGCTGTGCTCGGCCTGGCCGGCCTTGCGGGCTTCTTCGCGCTCTACGGTTTTCATCATGGACGAGGGCCCGGTTTCGGCCTTCTTCTTTTGCACCGTCAGGTGGCGCAGCACGGCGTCGTTGAACTTGAAGGCGTGTTCGAGCTCGGCCAGCACGGCCTGGTCGGCTTCGATATTCAGGCACAGGTAGTGCGCCTTGGCGAGCTTGTTGATCAGGTAGGTCAGTTGGCGGCGGCCCCAATCTTCCACGCGGTGCACTTTGCCGCCGCCGGCGGTGATCATGCCCTTGTAGCGCTCCAGCATGGCTGGAACCTGTTCGCTTTGATCCGGGTGGATCAGCAAGATGATT
>CAVPUD010000092.1:0-17104 GCA_963708545.1 uncultured beta proteobacterium
AGCCCAGCCGGAGTGTCCATGCTCTATGCATTCCTGAGCTTGCGGGACAAGTGGTTGCAGATAATAAATAGTTTGCGTCTGTGACATTATTTCCAGAAAATGTTTTGAAAGGAACGCTCGAAGCCGTGACGCCGCCACATGCCGTGGAAGGGGAGGGGGCCGTTGCCGTAGCAACACCAGAGCTGTTGGTCGTAAAGGCTAAATAGCAGTTGTTCTGCGTCATATAACGCTCTTCCTGTTGTAGCAACTCGGCGAGCGCAGCCCTTCCTTCAGCGCGCCGGCCTTTGAGCACTGAATCCCGGTACGATGGATAAGCGATGGCTGCCAATATAGCCACCACGGCCACGACGATCATCAGTTCAATCAGCGTGAAACCGCGAGATGAGGCTTTTATCATGGTGCGTTTTTCAAGTCTTGGTAGTTATAGATTTGCCGCCAGCTCAGGCGTCCGATGACTTCCGTAGTTGTTGCAGTGGGGGCCGACGACGTACTCACGCCAGATTGCCCAGAGCTAATGCCGCGGTGGATCGTGGTTCTCGTGCGTCGGCCGGTACTATCGCTAATGGAAACGGTAGTTTCTGACGTGTTGACCAAGAAAAAGGCCGGGTTCAGCATTCCCACTGTCGATGGAACAAAATTGCCGGTGCCGTTGGATATATTGACGACATATTGATTTCCACCGCCTGCCGTATTGGTACATGAGCCTGCAGCTCCCGCCGAACCAGGGATGATGGTGTTGAATGCTGCTTGCAAGGAACCAAGATCACCTATGGCGCTGACGAGTTTTTCGCCGGTGCTTGGCATGTCAAAATACCAGCCAGAACGTTGCGAAGTATCTGTGTCCGACGCAGCGCGTCCCCATTTGAAGGCCGTTACGGTAATCGTCTTTGCGCTTGTATCTACGGTGCCAGCTTGTAAGCGGCCACGGCCACTAATGGCGCTGGGCCCTACCGGTGAGGAATCGCCGGAAGTGGATCCATTATCGTATATTGCATAGACGCTATTGGTTTGGGACGATGTGTTATCAGAAGACTCCAAATATTTGCCAGTGCCAAATAACACATAAAATGACTCTATGCCAGAAACGAGCGGGCCCGTGATCAATAAGGGGGCTGCAGTGATGGGCTGGATGTTGCCACTGGAATCTTTGGCGATGTATAAAGGATACGGGGCAGGGGTGGCGACGGTGCCTTTATTGAAAGCGGAAAGTTTGCCTAAATTCCAATCGGAAGTGGCCAGGTTGCCAAAATTCAGCTTCCACAGATTCCCGTAAAGATCGCCCATATATATATTTGTGACCTCTCCTGCAGGGCCATACAATGGCGTGAAATTAATGAGCCCGCTTGGTTTGGTGGCGCTCAATGTTGCATCCACGGGAAGGGTGATTTTGAAATAATTCGTGCCCAGCGCCCATGCAGTGCCGGCGGCTTTGTCCAGCGCCAATAGATACAGTGCAGGACTGCCAGTGCTGCTGAAGCGTCCATCAGCATCGGGCACATAATTATTGACGCCACTGCCAAACATGGCAAACCAGCGGTAGGTCGGTGTTGCGCTATTACCGCTTGTTTTGAGTTTGAGAATTTGAGGCTGACCTACGACTTGGCCCAGATCAGCATCATCAGCACGAGTGAATTCCCACATGACATTGGAGGCGCTGAAAGAAGATGGTTCCGTGACATTGAGGGCAAATACACCCGGACCGCCGCCACCAGTGCCAGCAATCAGTACGGTTTTCCAGTCGGTTGCGGCGTTTGTAAAAGCCACTTGGGCTTCCGCCACTGCAATGCGGCCGTCCACATAATTTTGGTGGTTGTTGACATAACTCGTGCTGGTCAAGGCCGACAATTTGGGCCCCATCCAACTGGGGATGTAAGCGAACAATTCGGAGCCAGTGTTCGCATTGAAAGCGTGCAACATGCCATCATTGGCGCCCACGAATACGGCTGGCGTGCGTGCCGCGTGGGCGGATCTGAATGCGGCGTATGCAGTGCCGGAATATGCCGATGATGGAGCGCCGGAATAGACTACGTTGGAATTTACGATATCTCCCAGCAAGGAACTGCGTACACGAAATGGATTCCCTTCCTTGCTACGGTCGCCACGCAAATAATTCAAACGGTCTTCCCCCAAAGAGTCTGCCGTGGCAGTGGGGTCGGCCTTGTTCAGGCTGTTTTTCAAGCTGGTTTCAATGGCGCCCCAGGTGAAGGTGGCGGCAGAGGGGCTGGCAGTGGCGCCAGAGTTGCCAACGAAGATTTGGCGGTTACTTGCAGGTGATGTCATGTTGTCCAACTGGCTTGCGGCACTCCAGGTGCTACCGCCAATGGAAAGCGCGCCGCTGGCAGCGGTGATTGGCTCGGCAACGACGTCGCCGCTCCAGTTGCTGGTGTCGAATTTTGCCGAATACATCGTCGTGCCGGTGGATGCGCTGACTTGAGTGGCGCTTACCGAGCCGCCGGCAATGGTGCGCGAGGCGGTGGCGGCACGACTGAAGATTTCATCAAAGGCACTCAATACACCCCGTGCGTTTTGCTGTAAATAATAAGTGGATGCTTCGCCAGGGGCGGCTTGTTTTTGCCATACATCATTATCGTTGGTGCCGTCATTCCTTTTGAAGGGGTTCCCCCATGTATTGTATGGTCTGGATTGCGGATTGGATGGGTCTGATTCAAATCCGCCATATTTCGCTGCCATAAAGAATTGATTTTGGTAGCGTCGATGATTGTCGTCGTTTTCCTCTGCATATTCATTGACGTCGAATATGAAGGTCTTGACGCGCAAGCCGGGCCGCTGCTGGCTGGCGCTATTCGTCCAGCTCGTGCCACGGATGTCGTGGGTGTGTGCCCAATACGCAGAGCCCATGATTTGGTTTGAAGGAACACTGTTATTTATCGGGTTTGGATTGGCAACATTACGGGTCACGCCCTGACCGTCAACGTACGTGGTGCTTGTAATATTTTTTTCGAACGCCTGCACAATGCCGCGCCAATAGCCTATATCCGGGATATTGTTTGCGGTATCGGCTGTGGGCAGGCGGCTGCCGTCATGGGTGTGGATGTCGCCAATGACGATGATGTTGCTTTTGACGCAGGAATAGTCGGCGGTGTTGCTTCTACCATCGCCGTAAGGATCGGTCCAGCTAGTGAAAACGGGGAAGCCATCTTTCATCGCGTCCGTCATGCCGGCGATGGCATCTGGACTTGGTTGAAGTCCTTGCAAATAGCGCAGAACCTCGTAATGAAGCTCTCCTACCGGATCATATTTCTTATAGACACCTGGAGTAGGGCCAGTGCGGCCGAATTTGTTCAAATAATTGATGACTCCGCTGATATTCGGGGTGACGCTGGTATCGTTGTCTGGATTGGGGTAAAAAACTCCGGTGTTCGGATTCCATTCGGCCTTCGTGTTGCCGCCCGTGGGCGTATTGTCCTGGCCTGTGGCGTCATAAGTTTTTTGGCCTACGTATTTCATCGGTGCCCGCAAAACTCCGGCATAGCGTCCAGGTGGAGTAGCGTAACTCGCAGTTTGGTCCATCAAATAGCCAAAGGCTGCAAGACGCATTTGGTCGCTGTATTTTTGGATCACGCCGGTGGGCTTGTAATTGCCATGAGGATATTGGCGGCACAGGCCATAATCACGGACGTCTTGAAGTGTGCCGGAGTTTGTATTGCACACCTGAACGCGCGCATAGAAAAATCCATCAGAATTTAATGCGCCGCCAGCAGTTGGAGGCTGCCATGGACCAGCATAGTCTTTGAGATAGCAAGACTTTCCGGTGCCAACGATTGGATCTCCAAATATGCTGTTGTTGCAAGACACACCATTGTATGCTGGCGCAACTCTCCAATAATTTATGCCATCTTTTTTTGCGCCGTACCATACTTCTTTTACTCCGGTAAAAGAGCAGAATTGATTTTCAGCGGCGCAGGCTGAGCCACCTGGCCTATTATCGCTGCTATTTGTGATGGGCCCTATTGCACTCGTCGGTGCGGCAGAGCCTAGTATGTATGCGCTCGTATTGCCGCATCCTCCCGTTTTGGACGTGCCAAAATAAATTCTGTTCAGGGTGTTGGCGACCCAAATATCATTGGCTCCAGCTTCCGTTTGCATCGCTTGCGGCACGGCGCCCCAATAGGGATGCGAGCCATCGCCAGCTTTGGTGAGTTGTTTTGCAGGGAAATTGGTGCTGTTCCACATACAAATCGGATCGCCATTGGGTAAAACCGCGCGCTGCAAAATGGTGAGTGAATCTGTATCAATATAGCGGTCGCCACCCGAAAGCGCGAGGCGCAGCATGTCGATGGCGGAGTTGGTGGCCCAATTGAGGAAATTGCCGCTGAAAGCGTCCGTGCACATGCGGTTGGTGGCTGGGCCGCTACGGTCGAAACGTTTGTAGTCTGTGGTCGTCAGACCCGTCGCTGGCGTTTCTGTCGGCGCGTTGTTGTAGGTGTAGCAGCTTTCGGCGTCGTAATAGCCAAGGTATTCGTTGGCATTGCTGTAGGTGGAGTCGGTGGTTGCATTGGCGGTAGGTGCGGGGTATTGCGCGCCGACGGTGGGAAATTCCACTGACAGTGCCAGGGCCAATGCGGGTTTGTCTATGGGAATTGCTGCGTACAAAGGCTCCGTGGCCACGGCGATGGCGGGTATGGCCGGTGGGCTGGCCTGCCCGATTGCCATCCAGGAGGCAGCAATCACAAGAGGCAATACACTCCAGGCCAGCCATGTGGCAGGGGTGTGAGGCAGGTAGCGGCGCATTGCAGTTTGCAGTTTGCGAGTGATTGCACCGGCTTTGCTGGAGGTTTGCTGCTGGGTCATGCTGTCCTCAATTGCGGTAAATCATTTGGAGAGCGACTTGGATGTCGGTTCTTGGGCCGAATCCCATGGACGTGACGCGGTACACGTATTTCATTCCGGTGGGGCCTTGGGTTCTTGCCACGGCTGGGTCTGGTATGGGTTCTATGACGTAACGCGGTGCTTGGGCGGGTTGTATGCCTTTGCTCCCTGCCGGGAAGGTTCGGTCGGTGTAGGTTCCAAAGGCTGTGGTTCTGGCATTGCTGCCGGTGTTCGTGAAATCCACCGTAAGCCAAGCTGGTTTGCCCGTGGCGTTTAATTGGCAAAGACCGATGCTATCGCCAGAGTTTCCGCAAGAATCGACGAATTTTGAAATATCGGTACTGCCACTGTTGAAAATGCTGCTGCGCTTGTGGGTGGAAGTTGCAGGCAAACCTTCGATGTCAAATTCGGCATCGATCAGCGCGGCTTCTGCGGCTTGCCAGGCGATTTGTGTGTCGCGATCATTGCGTGTGCCGCGCTCGGCCATCATGGATATTTGAATGCCGGCCACCCCTAAAATGGAGACGATCAGCAATATGATCATGACGATGATCAACGAAACCCCCTGCGATGTTTTGGGAGGTTTTCGCCGATAAAGGTGGCGAGCTTTAGGTTTTGTGGGGGAAGGGTCCAGCATATGAAGCTACTCAATTGTCTTCTTGGTCATTGCGCAGGTGTACCGTGAAGGTGACTGTTTGTCGCATTCTTCCATCTGCGGTGGGAGTAAAGACTGTTCCTGGATCATTGGTTGCATCTCCAAAAGCGGAGCCTATGGTGCCCCCACTGGAGCCTATCGTTTCCCCTAGCGGGTAATAGGTGTGCGTGCTGTTGTCGATGGTGGTGTTGGGGGCCGCACGGACTACCATGCCTATGCGTATGCTGCGGACTTTCTTCCAGTTGGCATATGTGGCGGCCTGATTGCCGGCAACGGTGAGTTGGTTTGCCCTGAGGTAGCGCTCGGGGATGGAGTCTGATGCGGTGGCTGGGATTGGAACGGTGATGTTGCCTGGGCCGATACCGTCCACGCCGTAGAGCACTTGGAAGTTTTCCACGCCCCGCACCAGGGGCTGTGTGTCATAGGGTGCTTCCCCCGTGTTAGAGCGCGAGCACATCAAGGAGGGCTCGCCGTCCGCGTCCGTACCAACGTGCAAGATGCTGACGGAGCGGTCATCGACGCCTGTGGGAGCAGCGGTGGGGGCGTTGCCGGAGCAGTCGATCATCGAGCCGTCGGATTTGGTGGGGTCGGTCTCTGATGTGTTGGGCTGAAAGCGCAGTACCAGGATGTCGCTGCCGTAGCCGACAGTGCCGGTGGTTCTGGCTGTGCCTTCGTCCCATGCGTTGCTAGAGGTGCGTGAGGCATTGTTCAGCCCATAGACGTTCGGGGGAATATCGGTTGCTATGCCTTGCGTGTTGCTCATGGCCGCGGGGTTTGCAATGAAGGCAAGGCTTTTGAAGCCGGTCTGCACGCCAACGCGCTGGATGACGTCTTGGGCAAAACGGGTGTTGTCTCGTAATTGGGATGCTGCATCGACGGCGGTGAACCCTTGGCGAGCGACGAGGAGCGCTGCGGTGGCGGCCAGCACTATCAGAAGGCTGAGCAGCAATGCAACCATCAATTCAACCAGGGTGAAGCCTTTTTGAGATTCACGCAAGGTTGTGCGGCGGTGGGCCATGGCTGGCGTTTTTGAGCAGTGTGGCGCAAGGGCGCGTTGGGGGTTCATAGGCTGTTTCCGCTCGTCACGGGCAATATGATGTACGGCCTGCTGTCTGTGTCTGCTGCGGTCAGCAGGGCGTTGCTTCCCGTTTGGCTACGGTCGGTATTGGTGCGGGTCCAGCCGATTTTGATGACTGCGATATCGTTGCTGCCGCCGGTGGGACTGGTACAGGCCCATTGTGGCAATCCGTTGCTGTCGTAGGGTGCGCTGTCATAGCAGACAACAACCCTTGCACCAGGCAGGGCTGCATCGACGCGAGTCAGCCAGTCTGTCATTTCGGCGCTGGCTATGTCTGTGGTGCTCGTGCAACCTGTCGCGGCGTTGGCTACGCGCAGGCAGTAGTTTGGGGTGGCAAGTGCCAAGGGGCTGGAAAAGGCGCCCAAGTAAGGGTTGTCGGCGGCTGTGGTTAGAACGGCGATGGCTTTGTTGCCGCGCATCATCTCGGCAAGTTCACGCGCAAACACGGCGGCCTGCGCCTGGATGCGGGCGTCTCGGTTGGTCTGCAGCGCAAAGGCTTGAATCCCGACCATGCCGAGCATGCCAAAGGAGAGTATGGCTATGGCGACGAGCACTTCTATCAACGTAAAGCCATGGATCGATTGCCTGCCATACCTTGCATCAGAACGTGATGCCGTTGGCCGCAGTGGCTGTGCATCGGGTACCAAACGAAGACTGCGCGGCGCTCCGCGATGGCTTGGTACCCTCGGAAGAAGCGGTTTTTTCATAAGCCTCATGCTACGCAAAAGAAGTAACTCTTGGTCGCTTCGGTAACGCCGCTGGTTCCCTGGAGCGAACCGTCTGGCGGGAAATTATGGAAGTCATTGGACAGGGCGATTCAGGTTTGCAAGGGGATCGCCGAGTTGTCTTGCCGTTACAGTCGCGGCAATCATGAAGATGTCTTTCATTTCACCACCGATGGCAGAGGCGCTCGCCCTGGCGCAGCAGGGCTTGCTGCGCACGTCTCCGAACCCGCGCGTGGGCTGTGTGCTGGTGGATGTTGCGGGGCGCGTGATTGGGCGCGGCTCCACGCAGCGGGCGGGCGGGCCGCATGCGGAAATCGTGGCGCTGCGCGATGCCTGGGCGCAGGGGCTTTCGACGCGAGGGGCGACGGCTTACGTCACGCTGGAGCCCTGCGCGCACCAGGGGCGCACGGGGCCGTGTTGTGATGCCTTGATCGAGGCTGGCATTGCCAGGGTGGTGGCGTCTATCACCGATCCGAATCCGCGTGTGGCAGGGCAGGGCTTTGCGCGACTGCGTGCTGCGGGTGTGCAGGTGGAGGTCGGCCCCGGTGCAGAAGCTGCACGAGAGCTCAACCTGGGGTTTTTCAGCCGCATGGTACGCAAGACGCCTTGGGTGCGCATGAAGGTGGCGGCATCGCTCGATGGCATCACGGCGCTGCCCAATGGGGCGAGCCAGTGGATCACGTCCGCCGAAGCGCGCCGCGACGGCCAGGCCTGGCGCGCGCGCGCCTGCGCCGTGCTCACGGGGATAGGGACGGTGCTGGCGGACGATCCGCGGCTCGACGTGCGTGATGTGCCCACGGAGCGGCAGCCTGCGCTGGTGTTGGTGGATAGCGCCTTGCAGGTGCCGCTCGATGCATCTATTTTCATAGCTGATCGTGCTCTATACATCTACACGGCAAGCCAAAATGATGCAAAAAAACAGGCGCTGGAGGAGCGCGGGGTGCAGGTTATCGCACTGCCCGATGCGCGCGGCAAGGTGGACTTGGCGGCCATGCTGACGGACCTTGCGCAGCGTGCCGAGGTAAACGAGTTGCACGTCGAGGCGGGCTACAAGCTCAATGGGTCTTTGCTGCGCGCAGGGCTGATTGATGAACTGCTGGTGTATTTGGCGCCCAAGCTTCTCGGCGCAGGTGCTGGGATGGCGCAACTGGGTGAGTTGACCGCTTTGGCGAAGGCGATGGAGTTGGAATTCACAGCGCAGGATCGGGTGGGGCCAGACCTTCGCGTTGTGGCGCGCATTCGCGGGCGTGAGCGTTTTTAGCCGGCCTGATCGACGCGATCCACTCGCTTGTCATTTGTGTGTGTACCCCAAACACGCCCCCGCATTCGGCATGCCGCGGCATTCGCGGTACAGGCGGCGGTCGCGCTCGGCGGTGGTTTCTTCGCTGGGGCTGCGCTGGTGGGTGATGCGCACGCTGGGCTTTTTCTTGCTTGCGGTGCTCTTGCTGCTGGCGCTGGCCTTGGTGTCGCTGGAATGGGATTTTTTGCTTGCGGCGAAGGCTGATGGGGGCAGGGCGCTGAGGCTCACGGCAAAACACAAGGCAAAAAGGGCTTTTATCGAGGAGCAGCGTGCGTGAGGTGCTACGTTTGTTGCATATTTTTGGGCGGTAGAGGGCATGGGCATTCCAAAAAGGCGAGGGTTGAACCCAGATTGTCCATGAGGCGGTGCTGCGCACCTACGCGGGCGCTGGCGGCCGTCTGCCGGTCATTTTGGCCGCTGCTTCGGCGCCCATGGCACCGGCCATGGGCTTCTCAGCCGCGACCAAACTGCCTCGCCAGCCGCCGCGCCATCATCCCGCGTCCTAATGAACAATCTGGGTTGAAGTGTGAATGGCAGGCGGTAGGATAGAGGATCGTTCCACCGTACATATTGCCATGCGCCAAGCCGTTTTGAACCTCGAAGAATCCCGTATCCGTGAAGTGGCCAACGCCGGCCTGGGGCGTAGCGACGTGCTGGCGTTTTGGTTTGGCGAGAGCGACGAGGGCACGCCCGAGGTGGTGCGCCAGGCGGCCGTGGCTTCGATCGAGCGGGGCGAGACGTTTTATTCGCACAACCTCGGTCTGCCGGAGCTGCGCGCAGCGATCGCCGCCTACCTGAGCGATCTGCATCGCCCCGTGGCGCCCGAGCGCGTCGTCGTGACCTCGGGCGGCGTGAATGCGCTGATGCTGGCCGTGCAGGCGCTCGTCGATGCGGGCGACGAGGTGGTCGCCGTGACGCCCGTGTGGCCCAACCTGACGGCGCAGCCGCAGATCATGGGCGCGCGCCTGCAGTGCGTGGCGCTGCGCCCGCAGCCGGGTGGGGCGTGGGCGCTCGATCTGGACGCCTTGCTTGCCGCGATCACGCCGCGCACGCGCTTGCTGATCCTCAACGCGCCGAACAATCCCACGGGCTGGACTTTGCGCCCCGAGGAGCAGCGCGCGATCCTCGCGCATTGCCGCAGCACGGGCACCTGGATTCTGGCCGACGAGGTGTATGAGCGCCTGTATTACGCGCCTTCGCCCAAAGCCTGCGCGCCGAGCTTCCTCGACCTGGCCGAGCCCGAAGACCGGCTGGTGGTGGTGCACAGCTTTTCCAAGAGCTTTTTGATGACGGGCTGGCGCCTGGGCTGGCTGGTGCTGCCGCCCGCGGCGGTGCACCACGTGGGCAAGCTGGTGGAATTCAACACCTCGTGCACGAGCGTGTTCACGCAGCGTGCAGGCATCGCGGCGCTGCAGCACGCCGACGAGATCACGCCGCGTGTGGTGGCGCACCTGCGCGCGTGCCGCGATACGCTGCTGCCTTTGCTGCAGGCGCTGCCAGGTGTGGAAGTGGCTACGCCGCTGGGCGGCATGTATGCCTTTTTCCGCCTGCACGGGCACGACGATTCCCTCGCCACGGCCAAGCGCCTGGTCGCCGAGGCCGGGCTGGGTCTGGCGCCGGGCAACGCCTTCGGCCCCGAAGCGCAGGGCTGGCTGCGCTGGTGCTTCGCCTCGCACGATCCCGAGCGTCTGGTGCGGGGGGTGGAGCGGCTGAAGGGGTGGCTCCGGCTATAATCTACAGGTTTTGCATGGTGCAAAACGCACGCCGCGTGGCTCGTTCCGGCCGCTGGCGCAAGTTCAAACCCTGGCTGCAAGGGCTCATGCCCATCGTCTGCGCCCGAATCTTTCAGGAAAACCCATGATCGCATCTTCCATCAAGGCCGAAGTCATTCAGGCCAACGCCCGTTCTGCCAACGACACCGGCAGCCCCGAGGTTCAAGTCGCGTTGCTCACCGCGCGCATCAACGAGCTCACCCCGCACTTCAAGACCCACGCCAAGGATCACCATGGCCGGCGCGGTTTGCTGCGCATGGTGAGCCGCCGCCGCAAGCTGCTCGACTACCTCAAAGCCAAGGACGCCGACCGCTACACCGCGCTGATCGCCAAGTTGGGGCTGCGCAAGTAATTCGTATTACATGCATCGAACGCCTGGGTTAGTCGCGCGCTAGCTCAGGCGTTTTTTGCTTCGGGGCCGTGATTTCAGAGCGAAGCTGTGTCATTCCAATGGCCTTGCCCTGGCGCCGGGTGCGCAGGGCCACTGGAATGGCATCGTGTTCTGAATGGGGCTCTGGCGCTTGATGGGTGTGCATTTTTTTAGCTATTTAATTTGGAGCACGTATGAGTCTGTTCAACAAAGTCACCAAGTCCTTTCAGTGGGGCCAGCACACCGTTACCCTGGAGACGGGGGAGATCGCCCGCCAAGCCACCGGCGCCGTGCTGGTCAACATGGACGATACCGTGGTGCTGGCCACGGTAGCCGCATCCAAGTCGCCCAAGCCGGGGCAGGACTTTTTCCCGCTCACGGTGGACTACATCGAGAAAGCCTACGCCGCGGGCAAGATTCCGGGCAGCTTTTTCAAGCGCGAGGCCAAGCCCAGCGAGTACGAAACGCTCACGAGCCGCTTGATCGACCGCCCGATCCGTCCGCTTTTCCCCGAGGGCTTCTTCAACGAGGTGCACGTGGTCGTGCACACCTTGTCGCTGAACCCCGAGGTCGATGCCGACATCCCCGCGATGCTCGCCACGAGCGCGGCGCTGTCCATCTCGGGTATTCCGTTCAACGGCCCGATTGGTGTTGCGCGCGTGGGCTACGTCAATGGCGCCTATGTGCTCAACCCTGGTCAAACCGCGCGCAAGCAAAGCCAGCTCGACTTGGTCGTGGCCGGCACCGAAGCGGCCGTGCTCATGGTCGAGTCTGAAGCGCAGCAGTTGCCAGAGGAGGTCATGCTCGGCGCCGTGGTGTTTGGCCACGAGCAGGGCAACATCGCGATCAATGCCATCCACGAATTGGTGCGCGAAGCCGGCAAGCCGCTGTGGGACTGGCAGCCGCCGCAGCGCGACGAAGCCTTGATCGTCAAGGTGAACGAATTTGCTGAGGAGCGCCTGCGCGCCGCCTACCAGATCCGCAACAAGCAGGCGCGCACCCAAGCCTGCCGCGAGACCTACGCCGTGGTCATGGCCGATTTGCGTGAAGCCGGGCTGGAGTTCGACCCGGTGAAGGTCGAGGGCCTGCTGTTCGAGATCGAGGCACGCATCGTGCGCAGTCAGATCCTCGCGGGCGAGCCGCGTATCGACGGGCGTGACACGCGCACGGTGCGCCCGATCGAAATCCGCACCTCGGTGCTGCCGCGCACGCATGGCTCGGCGCTGTTCACGCGCGGCGAGACGCAGGCGCTGGCCGTGGCCACGCTGGGCACCGAGCGCGACGCGCAGCGCATCGACGCCTTGCTGGGCGAATATGAAGACCGCTTCATGCTGCACTACAACATGCCGCCATTTGCCACAGGCGAAGCCGGGCGCATGGGCAGCACCAAGCGCCGCGAGATCGGCCATGGCCGTCTGGCCAAGCGCGCGCTCGCGGCCGTGCTGCCAGAGAAGGACGAATTTCCCTACACCATGCGCGTGGTGTCCGAAATCACCGAGTCGAACGGTTCTTCGTCCATGGCCTCGGTCTGCGGCGGCTGCCTCGCCTTGATGGACGCGGGCGTGCCGCTGAAGGCGCATGTCGCAGGCATCGCCATGGGCTTGATCAAAGAGGACAACCGCTTCGCCGTGCTCACCGACATCCTCGGTGATGAAGATCACCTCGGCGACATGGACTTCAAGGTCGCGGGCACCATGAGCGGCATCACGGCGCTGCAAATGGACATCAAGATCCAGGGCATCACCAAAGAGATCATGCAGGTGGCGCTGGCGCAGGCCAAGGAAGCGCGCATGCACATCCTGGGCAAGATGCAGGGGGCTATGGCTGGCGCCAATACCGAGGTCAGCAGCTTTGCGCCCAAGCTCTTCACGATGAAGATCAACCCCGAGAAGATCCGCGACGTGATCGGCAAAGGCGGTGCCGTGATTCGCGCGCTGACCGAAGAAACCGGCACGCAGATCGACATCGCCGAAGACGGCACCATCACCATCGCCGCGACCGACGGCGCCCAGGCCGAGGAGGCCAAGCGCCGCATCGAGCAGCTCACGGCCGAGGTCGAAGTGGGGCAGGTCTATGAAGGGCCGGTCGTCAAGATTCTGGACTTTGGCGCACTGGTCAACGTGTTGCCGGGCAAGGACGGCCTGCTGCACATCAGCCAGATCGCCAACGAGCGCGTCGAGCGCGTGAGCGACTACCTCAGCGAGGGCCAGATCGTCAAGGTCAAGGTGCTCGAGACCGACGACAAGGGGCGCGTCAAGCTGTCGATGAAGGCGCTCTCCGATCGGCCCGCGGGCAACGGTGAACGCTTCGAGCGCGGTGAACGTGGCGAACGTGGCGAACGTGGCGAACGCCGTGAGGGCGGCCGCGGCGCCGGCCGCGCGCCTGCGCCGCAAGCTGCCGATGAGGGTGCAGCATCCGAAGAATTTTGAGCTTTTTGCTCAGTGTATGAGAGCTACTAGCGCTTGATAGATAAGCGCTAGAAGCATTTTTCATCCATACAAAATTGCTATGATTTTTATATGCGCGTTGTAGAAATCTCCGCCTTTGGCAAGCCCGAGGTCTTGCGTCTGGCCGAGCGCCCGCAGCCCCAGCCGGGGCCGGGCGAGGCGCTGATCCGCGTGCACGCGAGCGGCGTCAACCGGCCCGACGTGCTGCAGCGCAAAGGCCATTACCCGCCGCCGCCGGGCGCGTCCGACCTGCCGGGCCTCGAAGTCGCGGGCGTGATCGAAGGCGGTGACGCGGCTGCGCTGGCCGAGGCGGGCTTCAAAGCGGGCGACAGCGTCTGCGCCTTGGTGGCCGGCGGGGGCTACGCCGAATACTGCGTCGCACCCGTGGCGCAATGCCTGCCCGTGCCCGAGGGTTTGAGCGACGCGCAAGCGGCCTCCTTGCCCGAGACGTTCTTCACTGTCTGGAGCAACGTGTTCGACCGCGGTCGCTTGCAGGCCGGCGAAACCCTGCTCGTGCAAGGCGGCACGAGCGGTATAGGGGTCACGGCGATCCAGCTCGCGCGCGCTTTCGGCGCGACCGTGATCGCCACCGCCGGCAGCGAGCAAAAATGCCAGGCCTGCCTGGAGCTCGGCGCAAGCCACGCGATCCACTACAAAGAGCAGGACTTCGCCGCCGAGTGCCTGCGCCTCACGCAAGGCAAGGGCGTGGACGTGATCCTCGACATCGTCGCGGGCGATTACGTCGCGCGTGAGGTCGAATGCCTGGCCGAAGACGGGCGCCTGCTCATCATCGCCGTGCAAGGGGGCAGCAAAAGCAGCTTCGATGCGTCCTTGGTGCTGCGCCGGCGGCTCGTCATCACGGGCTCCACGCTGCGCCCGCGCCCGGTCGCGTTCAAGGGCGCGATCGCGCGCGCTCTGCGCGAGCGCGTCTGGCCGCTCATCGCTGCGGGCAAGATACGCCCCGTCGTGCACCGCGCTTTCTCCGCAGAGCAGGCCGCGCAAGCGCATGCGCTGATGGAGTCCAACCAACATATAGGCAAGATCGTCCTGACGTGGTGAACATGAAAAAGAAGCTCATTGCAGGCAACTGGAAGATGAATGGCAGCCTGGCCAGCAACGAGGCGCTGCTGCGCGCCGTGCTCGATGGCCTGGCGCAGCAGGCGCCCGCCTGCGACGTGGCCGTGGCTGCGCCCGCGCCGTATCTGGCGCAGGTGCAGGGGCTCACCGCCGGCGCGCCGCTGGCCGTGGCGGCGCAGGACGTTTCGGCGCACGAGGTCGGGGCCTACACCGGCGAGGTGTCGGCCGCGATGCTCAAGGAATTTTCCGTGCGCTACGTGCTCGTCGGGCACTCCGAACGGCGCCAATACCATCATGAGAATGACTCCCTCGTCGCCATCAAGGCGCAGAGGGCGCTGGCCGCGGGCATCACGCCCATCGTCTGCCTGGGCGAAACCCTGCAGGAGCGCGAGGCCGGCCTGACCGAAGCCGTGGTCAAGCGCCAGCTCGCCGCGGTGATCCACCTCAATGGCCATTGCATCAGCGAAATCGCGGTCGCCTACGAGCCCGTCTGGGCCATAGGCACTGGACGCACGGCCACGCCCGAACAAGCACAAGAGGTGCACGCCGTTCTGCGGGCCCAGCTCGCCGCTGCGACCGAATGCGCCGACCGCATCCGCCTGCTCTACGGTGGCAGCATGAACGCCGGCAATGCCGCCGCCCTGCTGGCCCAGGCTGACATCGACGGCGGCCTGATCGGCGGCGCCTCGCTGAAAGCGCCAGATTTCTTGCAAATCATCGCTGCAGCCAAGTAAACATCAGCGCAAGAAGCTATTGAAAAAGGAGTAAAAACACAATGAACGTGCTCGTCAACGTGATCTTGGTCGTGCAGATGCTCGCGGCCGTGGGCATGATCGGTCTGGTGCTGGTCCAGCACGGCAAAGGCGCGGACATGGGGGCCGCCTTCGGCAGCGGTGGCGCAGGCAGCCTGTTCGGCGCCAGCGGCAGCGCGAACTTCCTCTCGCGCTCGACCGCAGTGCTGGCGACCATCTTCTTCATCGCCACGCTGGCGCTGGCGTACTTCGGCAATGCGCGCCCCACGAGTTCCAACAGCGTGCTCGAATCCGCCGCTGTGGCACCGGTGGCGCCCGCAGCCCCAGCGTCCGCTGCAGCTTCCGCGCCTGCTGCCGCAGCTTCGGGGGCGGCGCAGATTCCCACCAAATAATCTGCAGCAAAACACACCCGGAGCCAGTGAATGAGGGTTTTTCCGGGTTAGAATTTGCGTCTGTTCGGAGCGCAAACCTCAAGCCATCCGAGCAGCAAAACCGCCGTCGTGGTGAAATTGGTAGACACGCTATCTTGAGGGGGTAGTGGCGAAAGCTGTGCGAGTTCGAGTCTCGCCGACGGCACCATACAAAAACCCGCCTGCTGCTCGCATCTGCCGAGTTTCTTGCAGGTGCGGCTACAACGGTGAGCAAGTCCACAAGATGAACCTCGATCAGTACCTCCCCGTTTTGTTGTTCATCTTGGTCGGCATCGCCATTGGTGTCGTCCCCCTGGTTCTGGGTTATGTGCTGGGCCCCAATCGCCCTGATCCCGCCAAAAATTCTGCGTACGAGTGCGGCTTTGAGGCCTTCGAAGACGCACGCATGAAGTTCGATGTACGCTACTACCTCGTCGCCATCCTGTTCATTCTGTTCGACCTCGAGGTTGCCTTTCTCTTCCCTTGGGCAGTGGTGATGCGCGAAGTCGGTTGGACCGGCTTCATCGCTGCGCTGATCTTTCTCGCCATCCTGGTTGTGGGCTTCGTCTACGAGTGGAAAAAAGGCGCCCTCGACTGGGAATGAGCGCGACAGGCTTCAACAAGGACGGATCTGATGATTGAAGGCGTAATGAAGGAAGGTTTCGTCACCACGAGCTATGACGCCGTGGTGAACTGGGCCAAGACGGGCTCGCTGTGGCCCATGACGTTTGGTTTGGCCTGCTGCGCCGTCGAGATGATGCACGCGGCGGCTGCACGCTACGACATCGGGCGTTTCGGTGCCGAGGTCTTTCGCGCCAGTCCGCGCCAGTCCGACCTGATGATCGTCGCCGGCACGCTGTGCAACAAGATGGCGCCAGCCCTGCGCAAGGTCTATGACCAGATGGCCGAGCCGCGCTGGGTGCTTTCCATGGGTTCCTGTGCCAATGGCGGCGGTTACTACCACTACAGCTATTCGGTGGTGCGCGGCTGCGACCGTATCGTGCCGGTCGATGTGTACGTGCCCGGTTGCCCGCCCACGGCCGAGGCGCTGCTCTACGGCATCATCCAGTTGCAGCAGAAAATCCGCCGCACCAACACCATCGCACGGGTTTGAAGGGTTGACGATGACAGAAGTAGCCATCCGGCCCGAACAGCTCCAGGAAGCCATCGCCAATGTGCTGGGCGACGCTGCACGCCGACGTAGCCCTTGGTGGTGTTCTCGAGTCCACGCCGAAACGCGCCCAGCGGTCCGCGCCGCGGTGGACCATGTGGCTTGGGTTTGAGCAGGGTGGCGCAAAGGGCCGGGGTGAGGATCAGGGCGACCGCCACCGACAGCGCCATCGCCGAGACGATGGTCAGCGAGAACTGGCGGTAGATCGCCCCCGTCGAGCCCGAGAAGAAGGCCATCGGCACGAACACCGCGGAAAGGACCAGCGCGATGCCGACCAGGGCGCCGGTGATCTGCGTCATCGACTTGCGCGTCGCGTCGTGCGGCGACAGGCCTTCCTCGCTCATGATGCGTTCGACGTTCTCGACGACGACGATGGCGTCGTCGACCAGAAGGCCGATGGCCAGCACCATGGCGAACATGGTCAACGTGTTGATCGAGAAGCCGCATGCCGCCAACACCCCGAAGGTACCGAGCAGGACGACCGGCACGGCGATGGTGGGAATCAGGGTGGCGCGCA
>CAVPUD010000093.1:0-19079 GCA_963708545.1 uncultured beta proteobacterium
TGGACACTTACGCAAATCGGGGTGAGGCAAGGCGTTCGCCCCACGGCAAAACACCTCGCTGCATCCTTGTTTGCGTAAGTCCAGCCCAAAAAAACGCAGGGCCCCCGGTGACGGGAGCCCTGCGCTGCGCAGCGCAAACCGTGGCTTACGCTGCCGGTACGAGACCGATTTACAAGTCCTTGGGTGCTTGACCGTCTTTGCCAGCGTCCGTCAGTGCGGTGCCTTCGGCGCTTGCACCGGCCTTGGCCAGGGTTTGCTCGGCACGTTGGAAGCGTGCCGGATCGAGCTCGCGTACCGTCTTGTTGCCGCCGAGGCCGGTCACGATCTCACCCTTTTGCTGCGCTTCGATCAGCTCGGCACGCACTTGGGCGCGCGTCTTGCCTTGTACGGCTTGCTGGCTTGCGTAACGCGCAGGCTCCAGCTCGTTGAGCTTCTTGTCGCCATCGAGGCCCGTGGCGATGTTGCCGCTGCGTTGGGCTTCGACGAGCTCGGCGCGTACTTGGGCGCGCGTGGTGCTGGTTGCGGCGGGTTGTGCAGCCTGGGCATAGCGCGCGGGGTCGAGCTCATTGAACTTCTTGTTGCCATCGAGGCCCGTGGCGATATTGCCAGTGCGCTGGGCTTCGACCAGGTCGGCGACGACTTGATCGCGCGTGAGCTGGGCGAAGGCCGAAGAGCCAGCGAGCAAACCCGTTGCGAGAACCAGGGTAGTGAGGCGAAGTTTCTTGTTCATGGTGCAATCCTTTCAAAGCGGTTGGCTGTGATAACGCCGGTGGGCGGTGGCCCCTGCCTGCCGGCATCGGTGCATCGGCTAGTGGGTTGCGATGCATCAATGGCCCGAATATTAGGGAAAACCCTAGTTTTTTAAAACCAGGTAAACCGCAATTCAGTGTTGCTCTATTTGCAATAATGGATTTCTATCTGAACATTTGTTTAAATTAATGGACAGGCTTTCATCGATGCAGGTGTTCCAGCGCGTGGCCGACGAGGGCAGCTTTGCCGCCGCGGCGCGGGCGCTCGACATGTCGCCGGCGGCGGTGACGCGCGCCGTGGCCGAGCTCGAGCAGCACCTGGGCGCGCGGCTGTTGCAGCGCACCACGCGCAAGCTCGCGCTCACCGAGGCGGGCGAGGCGTATCTGCGCCGCGTGCGCAGCATCCTGCAGGAGATCGACGATGCCGAGGCGGCCGTGAGCGCGAGCGCGCAGTCGCTGCAAGGCATGGTGCGGGTGCAGGCGTCGCCTTTACTGGCCTCGTACTTCCTGGCCGTGTACATCGCGCAGTGGCGCGCGCAGTACCCAAAGGTGGCGCTCGAGATCATCGTCGAGCCGTTCCCGCACCTGCACGTAGAAGAGTACGACGTGACCTTCATGACCGTCGAGGAGGGTTTCGACGCCAGCGTGGTCGCGCGGCCGCTCGCGACGACCGAGTTCATCGTCTGCGCCGCGCCCGCGTACATCGCGCGGGCGGGCACGCCGCAGCGGCCGCAAGACCTCGCGCGCCACGACTACCTCAAGTTCCTGCGCCAGCAGGGCGGCGGCACGAGCCGGCGCTACCTGCCGCTGCGCCGCGCCGACGGCACGGGCGAGCCCGTGCACGTGGAAATGCCCGTGGTGCTGCAGTCGGTCAGCTTCGAGGTGCTGTACCGCGCGGCGCTGGGTGGCGCGGGCGTGGCGGTGCTCTCGCACCTGCTCGTCGCGCCCGATTTGCAAAGCGGCGCGCTCGTGCACTTGCTGCCCGAGTGGCTCTTCGGACGCTCGACCATCTACGCCGCGGTGCCCTCGCGCAAGCTGATGCCCGCGCGCGTGCGGGCGTTTTTGGACTTCATGAGCGCCTTTCTGCCCGGGCGCATCGCCTGATAGGAGCCTGTCGGGCTTTGCCGCGGTTTAGTTCTGGCGCGGATAACGGCTGGGGTCGAGCTCACGCATCGTCTTGTTGCCATCAAGACCCGTGGGAATGTCGCCCGTGCGCTGGGCTTCGATCAGTTCAGCGCGCACTTGCTCGCGCGTCTTGCCTTGGGTGGCTTGCTGGCTCGCGTAGCGGGTCGGCTCCAGTTCATTGAGCTTCTTGTTGCCATCAAGGCCCGTGGCGATGTCGCCCGTGCGTTGCGCCTGGGCGAGTTCGGTACGCACTTGTGCGCGTGTGGCGCCAGCGCTCACCAACTGCGCGGGGTAGCGGGCGGGCTCTAGTTCATTGAGCTTCTTGTTGCCACCGAGGCCTGTGGGAATGTCGCCCGTGCGTTGTGCCTCGATCAGCTCGGCGCGCACCTGTTCACGGGTGAGCTGGGCGAAGGCCGAAGAGCCGACGAGCAGGCCGGCTGCGAGCACCAGGGTGCTGGTGCGAAGTTTCTTGTTCATGGTGGAATCCTTTCAAAAGCGGGGGGAGGCCATAACGCCGGTGGGCGATGACCCTTGCTTGCCGGCATCGGTGCATCGACTGAGGGGTTGCGATACCTCGATGGCTCGAATACTAGGGAAAACCCTAGGTATGAAAAACTAGACGGATGTCAATTCAATGTTTCATTTTCTGAAACAATAAATCTGCAGTTGAACATTTGTTCAAAAAATAGAGGGGTTTCAGTCACTCCAGGGGCTCCAGCGCGTGGCACGCGCTAGCGCGCCGCTGGCTGCGACAATCGCGCCATGAGCACGACTTATCGCATTGCCCCTTCCATCCTCTCGGCCGACTTCGCCCGCCTGGGCGAGGAATTGCGCCAGGTCATCGCCGCCGGCGCGGACTGGATCCACTTCGACGTGATGGACAACCATTACGTGCCCAACCTGACCTTCGGCCCCATGGTGTGCCAGGCGCTCAAGCCGCACGCGCGCACCGCGGCGGGCGCGCCCGTGCCCATCGACGTGCACCTGATGGTCGAGCCCGTCGATGCGCTCGCCGCAGCCTTTGCCGAGGCCGGTGCCGACACCATCAGCTTTCACCCCGACGCCACGCGCCACGTGCACCGCAGCGTCCAGGCGATCCGCGCGCGCGGCGCGAAGCCGGGGCTGGCGTTCAACCCCGCCGCGCCGCTCGACGTGCTCGACTGGGTGATCGAAGACATAGACCTGATCCTCATCATGAGCGTGAACCCGGGCTTTGGCGGGCAGAGCTTCATCGATTCGGCGCTGCGCAAGATCGAGGACGCGCGCCGGCGCATCACCGCCTGCGGCAAGGACATCCGGCTTGAAGTGGATGGCGGCATCAAGGCCGACAACATCCGCCGCGTGGCCGACGCGGGCGCGGATACCTTCGTCGCGGGCAGCGCCATCTTCGGCCAGCCAGACTACCGCGCCGTGGTCGAGGCCATGCGCGCGCAGCTCGCGCAGGCGCCGTCTGCTGCCGCCTCTGCCACCCCGCGCGTCGCATGATCCTAAATCCGGCAGTTGAGCGCGCCCGAGCGTGTCGTCATCGGGTGCACTGGCAAGGCGCAAACCGCAGCCATGGCGGGTGCCATGGCGAGGATTTGCAACGCAGCCAGCGTGCCCGAGGGCGGCGCGATCGGGTGCGCAGCGCTCTGACCCGATGGGTGCGTCTCGCAAAGTGGAAAATCATTCGAAAAATCAAAGCGTTGCAGACAAAATGCAGCGATCAACTGCCGGATTTAGGATGAACGCAATTCCGCTCGACCGCGCCGCCTGGGACGCGGCCATCATCGACCTCGACGGCACGCTCGTCGATACCCTGGGCGACTTCAGCGTCGCGCTCGACCGCATGCTGCACGACCTGGGCCTGCCGCCCATCGCGCCCGCCTTCGTCGCGACCATGATAGGCAAAGGCTCCGAGCACCTGCTGCGTTCGGTGCTAAAACACGTGCTAACCAAAGAAGGGCGGGCACAAGCAGCTCCTGAAATCGATGCGCAGGTGGAGGCGCTGTACGCACGCGCCTGGGCCAGCTACCAGCAGCACTACGCGGCCATCAACGGCCAGCACGCGCGGCTCTACCCCGGCGCGCTGCAGGGCGTGCAGGCGCTGCACGCCGCGGGCCTGCGCCTCGCCTGCCTCACGAACAAACCGCTGGCTTTTGCGCGCGCGCTACTGCAGTCCAAGGGGCTCGCGCCGTACTTTGCGCAGGTGTTCGGCGGCGACAGCTTTGCCGCCAAAAAGCCCGACCCGCTGCCGCTGCGCAAAACCTGCGCAGCGCTGCTGAGCGCGCCCGCACGCACGCTCGTGGTGGGCGACTCGAGCAACGACGCCCAGGCCGCGCGCGCCGCGGACTGCCCCGTGGTGCTCGTCACTTACGGCTACAACCACGGCCAGCCCGCGCGCAGCGTGCCGGCCGATGGCTACATAGACTCGCTCGCCGACTTGCTGCCGCAGCCCACGCCGGCACCCGCCGCGCCCTGCGCGCCTGATGCGCCCAATGTGTCTGCCGCGCCCGCGCCCGCGCCGCAGCCGTAACCCCAACCCGCCACCCACGCGCCCGCGCCCATGACCCCCGCAGAATTCATCACCAAATGGGGCCCCGGCGGCCCTGCCTACGCGCTCAACGAAGAGCAGGGCGCGCAAAGCTACTTTCTCGATCTGTGCGAGCTGCTCGGCGTGCCCAAGCCCGGCAGCGGCGAGGTGGCGGACGAATACCTGTTCGAGCGCGGCTCCCTGGTGCTGGGCGAGGCGCGCGGCTACGCCGACGTGTTTTACCGCGACCACTTCGCGTGGGAAAACAAAGCCCCCGGCAAAAACCTCGACGCCGCGCTGCGCCAGCTGCAGCAATACAGCCTGGCGCTGGCCAACCCGCCGTTGCTCGTGGTGTGCGACCGCCTCACCATCCGCATCCACACGCAGTTCAACGGCCACCCGAGCCAGACGCACACCGTGCGCCTCGACCAGCTCGACCAGCCCGAGGCGCGCGAGCTGCTGCGCCGCCTGTGGACCGACCCGGCCAGCTTTCGCCCGCAGCTCACCAACCGCGCCATCACTGAAGCCGCGGCCCAGAGCTTTGCCACGCTGGCCGAGCAGTTGCGCCACCGCGGCCACCACCCCGACGCGGTGGCGCACTTCCTCACGCAGTGCCTGTTCTGCTTCTTTGCCGAAGACGTGGGCCTGCTGCCGGGGCGCATGTTCGAGCGCCTCGTGGGTAACCGCCATCTGAGCAGCGAGCGCCTCACCCAGGGCCTGCAGCAGCTCTTTGCCACCATGCGCGACGGCGGCCTCTACGGGCCCGACGACCTGCCCTGGTTCAACGGCGGGCTGTTTGCGCGCATCGAAGTGCCGCGGCTCGAAGTGCTGGACGTGACCGAGCTACGCAAGGCCGCCGCGCTCAACTGGAGCGCGATCGACGTCTCCATCTTCGGCACCCTGTTCGAGCGCGGGCTCGACCCCGCCAAGCGCAGCCAGCTTGGCGCGCACTACACCGACCCGGCCACCATCGCGCGCATCATCGACCCCGTCATCACCCGCCCGCTGCTACAGAAGTGGGAGCAATTTGCGCAGGAACTGCAAGCGCTCACGGCCAAAATCAAGAAGCATGGCGACGCCGCCTACAAAAAGGCGCACGCGCGCTTCGTGCAGTGGCTGCAGACGCTGGCCGGCTTTCGCATCCTCGATCCGGCCTGCGGCAGCGGCAACTTTCTGTTCCTCGGGCTCAAGGCGCTCAAGGACGTGGAGCTGTATTGCGTCACGCAGGCCGCCGACCTGGGCCTCGCGCGCGAGCAAGACCTCGTCACCGGCCCGCACAACGTGCTGGGCATAGAGCTCAATGAATACGCCGCCGAGCTCGCGCGCGTGAGCATCTGGATCGGCGAAATCCAGTGGCGCATCGCGCACGGCTATACCCCGCGCACCAACCCCGTGCTCGAGCCGCTCGAGCAGATCGAATGCCGCGACGCGCTGCTCGCGTGGGAAGGTGACGCGCAAGGCGGGCCGCCCCGGCCCGTCGAAGCCGCCTGGCCCAAGGCGGATGTGGCGGTGGGGAATCCGCCGTTTTTGGGCGACAAATGGATGCGCAGTGAACTTGGCGACACCTACGTCGATGCGCTGCGCAAGGTGTACGAAGGCCGTGTGCCCGGCGGCGCCGACCTCGTCACGTTTTGGTATGAAAAAGCGCGCTCTGCCATTGAGCACCAAGCGCTGAAAGCTGCAGGTTTAGTAGCAACCAACTCGATCCGCCAACGCGGCAACCGCCCCGTGCTAGAGCGCATTGCGCACACCACGCGCATCTTTGAAGCCTGGGCCGACGAACCCTGGGTGAACGAGGGCGCCGCCGTGCGCGTCTCCATCGTGTGCTTTGGTGCGTGGGAACAACCTGCACGGCTCGACGGGCAGGAGGTGGCGCAAATCTTCACCGACCTCAAGGCGCAGCCGCTTGCCAGCGGCGAGGCGGTGGACTTGACGCGCGCGAAGCCGCTGGCCGAGAACGCCGACGCCTCGTATTTCGGCTTCTGCCTGGCCGGCAAGTTCAAGGTGCCCGCCGAAACCGCCGCGCAATGGCTGCGCCTGCCCAACGTCCACGGCCGGCCCAACAGCGACGTGCTCAAGCCCATCTACAACGGGCGCGACATCACCTACCGCTGGGCGGGCGACTGGGTGGTGGACTTCGGCGCCCAAGTGTCCGAGCAGGACGCCGCGCTGTACGAGGCGCCGTTTGCGCACGTGCGCGCGCAGGTTGCCCCCGTGCGTGCCAGCAACAAGCGTGCGGCACGCGCGCGCTGGTGGTGGCGCTTCGGCGAGACGCGCCCCGGCCTGCGCCGCCAGCTCGCCGCGCTGGCGCGCTACATCGTCACCGTGGAAACGGCCAAGCACCGCCTGTTCGTGTTCCTGCCCGCGCGCGTGGCACCCGAGCACAGGCTGATCGTGATCCCGCGCGCCGATGACGCGACCTTTGGTGTGCTGTCGAGCCGCTTTCACGTCGTCTGGGCTTTGGCGCGCGGCGGCACGCTAGAAGACAGACCCGTTTACACCACCACGCAGGTTTTCGACACCTTCCCCTTCCCCGCCGGCCTCACCCCGGCGGACACCGCGCACCAGCGCACCGAGGCTGTGGAAGGCGGTGCGCTGATCCCCGCGGGGCTCGCGGATGCCACCGTGACTGCGGCGCCATATTTTGAGCCAAATCGGCCTCAAGCCAAGGCGCAGCAAGCGCAAGCAGCTACCAAAAGCATATCCCTGCGCGCCGCCGCCACGGCCATCGCGCAGGCCGCGCAGCGGCTCGACGCGCTGCGCCAGGCCTGGCTGAACCCGCCCGAGTGGACGCAGCGCGTGCCCGAGGTGGTGCCGCTGGGCATGGAGCAGTCGCCGTATCCCGATCGCATCGTGCCGCGCCCCGGCTTTGAAAAGGAGCTGCAGCAGCGCACGCTCACCAAGCTCTACAACCAGCGCCCCGCCTGGCTCGCGCAGGCGCACGCCGAGCTCGACGCTGCCGTGGCCGCGGCCTACGGCTGGGCCGACTATGCGCCCGACTGGAGCGACGAAGACATCCTGCGCCGCCTGCTGACGCTGAACCAGGTGAGAAGCCCGGCCTGAAGCGCTGCACGACTGAGCGGTAGGCCGAAAGGCGTGGTGCGCTGCTACGCGCCGGGCCTGCGGGCGGCCCAGCGTAGCCATCATCCCGCGCCCGTCCCGCTCCGGCCAAAAAGCACACTCATTTACGCCCATCCGAGTCCGGGCGTCACCGAAGGCAACGCAGCTGCATTGATGGGATAATGCGATTGCATTACCATTCAGGCATCACCCCAGATCCGCAGGAGACCGCCATGGCCGCGACCCTCGAAGTCGAATCCACACTCACCGATCGCTACCAGACCACGGTGCCCGAAACCGTGCGCCGTGCCCTCAAGCTGGGCAAGCGCGACAAGATTCACTACACCATCCGCCCCAGCGGAGAGGTGGTGCTGACGCGCGCCGAGGCTTCCGAGGGCGACGACCCGGTGCTGGGACAGTTCCTCGGTTTCCTGGCTTCCGACATCGCTCGCCATCCGGAGCAGCTGCAAGCTGTGGATGCTGGACTCGTCCGACGGCTCCAGTCGCTGGTTGGCGGCGTCGATGTCGATCTCGATGCCGCCCTGTCGGCAGACGATGAATGAGCGCAGGGAAACCCGCACCCCTGGTCATTCATGGCTGGACGGTCTTCGCTCATCCGCTGTTCTTGACGCAGCTGGAAGCGCTGGCACGGCAGGTCGAGAGTCTGAAACAGAAGGACCCTGCCGGGTACGTGAAAAAGAACGCCAGCAAACGACTGGCCGCGATCACCAAACTGGCGTTCGATGTCATCCCGCAAGATCCGGCGCGACCGGAGTACCGCCAGGGTGGGACGCTCGGTAACGAGCACAAACACTGGTTCCGGGCCAAGTTCTTCCAGCAATACCGACTGTTCTTCCGCTACCACGCGCAAGCCAAGGTGATCGTCTACGCCTGGGTGAATGACGAAGACACCAAGCGTGCCTTTGCGCGCAGCGATGACGCCTACCGGGTGTTCCGCAAGATGTTGGAAAGCGGGCATCCACCAGACGACTGGGATAGGCTCCTGGCTGAGGCGCAGAAAGAATCGCAGCGGCTGCAGGAATCATTGGCCAGGAACCTGTCGGACTTTGGGCGTCGATAGCGAGAACGCGCCCCAGCGAGGCTGGTTTTTGCCGGATTCGCAGCCCCATAGTGGTGCTATGGGGCAAGAAGACGGTAAAAAATGAACCGCTGCGGCGCATTCGCAACCGACGATTCCAAAGTCCGACAGGCTCCTAGGCGGTGCTGCGCACCTAGCCGGGCGCTGGGGCGGACGGCTGCCGGCCATTTTGGCCGCTGCGCTCAACCTCTGAGGCTGGCGCAGAGTTCAGGCATAAAAATGGCCTAAACACAAGGTATAGCAAGCGCTTACAGCTATCAAAAATGCACTATCTCTGCGGCGGCTGTGCTTTTGCACCGCGTGCGTCCGCAGCGCTGTCTTTGCGCGCCAGCAGCGCCTGCAGCTCCTCGGGCGGGGCCACGGTGACGCCGACTTCGAGCTCGTGCGCGCCGCCGCCCTGGATCACGCCGCGCATGGGCGAGACGTCGGAAAAGTCGCGTCCCACGGCGAGCGTGACGTAGTCCGCGCCGGGGCTGCCCCAGCCGCTGCGGCGGTTCGTGGGGTCGAAGTCGAACCAGCTGCCGCCCGCCTGCTGCGCCTGCGCGTGCAGCGCCGCGGCCACTGGGCCGGCTTCGGGCGGCGGCGCGGCGGCGCTGGCACCGCTGGCCATGCACGGCACATAGACGCTGACCCAGGCGTGCGAGGCGTCCGCGCCCATGAGCCGGGGCTTGCCCGGCGGCGGGCGCGTGAGCAGGTAGCCGCTCACGTAGCGCGCGGGCAGGCCCAGGCTGCGCAGGCAGCCGAGCATGATGTGCGCGAAATCCTGGCACACGCCCTTGCGCTGCGCGAGCGCCTGCAGCGCGGGCGTGTTGACCTGCGTGCTCGCGGGGCTGTAGCGCAGCTCGCGGTGGATGCGCTCCATGAGCGCCTGCGCGGCGGCCAGCAGCGGCGTGCCGGGCGCGAACGCGGGGCGCGCAAAGGCGGTGAAGGCGTCGTCGCGCGGCACGTGCGGCGAGGCGAAGAGGAATTCGCTCGCGGCGTCGTAGGGCGCACCGGCGTGGTAGCGGTAGTGCTCGCGCACGGCCTCCCAGCTTGGCAGCCAGGCGGCGTGCCACGCGGGGGTGGGAGGTGCGTCGGCGGGCGGCACGTCGGCGGTGGCCAAATCGGACGCGGCGCTGGAAGGGACGATGGAAAGGGCCTTGGCAGCCGTCGCGGGAATGCTTGGGGCCGCGCCGGCGGCGGTTGCCACAGCAGGTGCAGCCGTGGTTGCCGCAGCGGCGGCAATGGGCAGGGGTGCCGGGGGCTGCGTCTGCACCAGGCTGTCGGCCTCCACGCACAGGCTCTCGTGCGGCGCCTGCAGCGTGAAGAAGCTGCGCAGGTTGCCGAAGGCGTCGCGCGCCTGGCTTTGCGCGGCGGGCTCGGGGGTGATGCGCAGGCGGTGGGCAAGCACCTGCTGCACGGCGGTATCGACGGGGCTCAGGTGCAGCATGTGCTGCGCGTGGTCCACCGGGCCTTGGTAGTGGTAGCAGGTGCGGTGCAGGATGCGCAGCAGCATGGGGCGGGGCAATGGGGGGATCGGTGTCAGATTTCGAGGCTTTGGCTCGGGCGATCGGCGTGGCTGAAGTGCAGGCGCGTGATCTCGTCGGACAGCGTGCCTGCGGCGCCGATGCAGTCGGCCAGCAGCGTGTGCAGCGCGCTCCAGTTGCGCTCGCTGCCGGGCTGCGCCAGGGTGGCGAGCTGCCAGGTCTCGGGCTGGGGCAGCGCGAGCGCGAGGGCTGTGTCCGCGGGCGAGGTGTTTTCTGCGAGGCGCAGCAGGCGCGAGCGCAGCGAGTGCAGCACCCAGGCGAGCGAGCGCGGGTTGTCGCGGTCGAGCACGAGCAGGTCCAGCAGCGCGGCCATGTCGCGGCGCTGCTGGTAGCGCGCGTGGAAGGTGATGGTGCTGTCGAACAGCGCCACCATGGCCTCGAAGCCGTCGATGTCCTGCAGGCTGCGCTGCTCCAGCCCGAGCATGAGCGCGCGCGCCAGGGTGACGAGCCGCTCTATGTGCCGGCCTATGGAGAGCAGGCGCCAGCCGCTGTCGCGCACCATGCGGTCGGTCTGCGCGCCGGTGATGGCGGCGAGCAGTTCGCTCGCGTTCTGCAGGGCCACGAGCGCCTCGGCGGTGGCGTATTCGGCGTTGCCTGAGAGCGCGGCGCAGTCGCGCGCGAAGTCGCTTTCGGTGCGCTTGATGAGGTTCCAGTGCTCTTGCGACAGGCGCTCGCGCACTTGCGCGGCGGCGGATTTGAGCGCGTGCAGGTTGAAGCCCACGCTGTACGACTGCTCGGCCAGCGGCGTGCCCGGCGCGGGCGCGAGCGCGGCGATCAGGCTGCGTGCGAACACGCGCGGCGACTGCTCGGCACCGGGCACGTCGGGCAGCACCAGCGCGGCTTCGCGTGCCAGCGCCGAGAGCCAGGCGACGAGCGGGCGCGCGCCGGGCTCGTCACCCGAGAGCTGGCGCAGCATGAGCTGGGCCATGCGCACGCTGTTTTCGGCGCGCTCGGTGTAGCGCCCGAGCCAGAACAGGTTTTCTGCCGCGCGGCTGGTCACGGGGCGCTTGGGCTGCGCCTGCGTGGGCACGCCCGTGGCGGGGTGCAGCATGGTGGTGCGGTCCACCGGGCCGTCGGTGAGCACCCAGCAGTCGGCGCTGCTGCCGCCGCGCTGCATGGCCGCGACGAGCTCGCCGCGCGGCGCGAGCCGCACCAGCCCGCCGGGCAGCACGCGCCACGACTGCGGCCCGTCGGCAAGCGCGAACACGCGCAGGATGGCCGAGCGCGGCAGCAGGCCGTCCGGCGTCCAGGTGGGCGTTTGCGACAGCGGCAGCCAGGCCTGCACCGTGTAGTCCTCGGGGTGGCGCGCGATGCGGCCGGCCCATTCGTCGAGCGCGCGCTCGTCCAGGCTGCGGCCCATCACCGTGTCCATGCGCGTGTTCGGGTAGGTGGGGCGGATCACGCTCACGGGCAGCAGCGGCAGTACCTCGCGCAGCGCGGCCTCTTCGCCGCACCACCAGGTGGCGAGCGACGGCAGGCGCAGCGGCTCGCCCAGCAGGTGTTCGCTGATGGCGGGCAAAAAACCCAGCAGCGCGCTCGACTCGAGCGGCGCCGAGCCCGGCATGTTGGCCATGAGCAGGTTGCCCGCGCGCAGCACCTGCAGCAGGCCGGGCACGCCGAGCGTGGAGTCGGCGCGCAGCTCCAGCGGGTCCAGCCATTCGTCGTCGAGGCGCTTGATGAGCGCGTGCACGGGCTCCAGGCCCTGCAGCGTCTTGAGGTACAGGCGCTGGTCGCGCACCGTGAGGTCGCTGCCCTCGACGAGCGTGAGGCCCAGGTAGCGCGCGAGGTAGGCGTGCTCGAAGTAGGTCTCGTTGTACGGGCCTGGCGTGAGCAGCGCGATGCGCGCGTTCTCGCCCTCGGGCAGCCGGCTTTGCAGGCCCTCCATGAGCGCGCGGTAGCTCGCGGCAAGGCGCTGCACCTTCATGCCCGCGAAGGCGTGCGGAAACTGGCGCGAGACGGCGATGCGGTTTTCGAGCAAATAGCCCAGCCCCGAGGGCGCCTGCGTGCGCTGGCCCACCACCCACCAGCGCCCGTCGGGGCCGTGCGCGAGGTCGAAGGCCACGATGGGCAGCCAGGTGTCGCCGGGCGGGCGCACGTCCAGCATGGGGCGCAGGTAGCCGGGGTGGCCCTGCACCAGCGCGGCGGGCAGCAGCGCGCGCTGCAGCAGCGTGCGCGGGCCGTACAGGTCGGCCATCATGGCGTCGAGCAGGCGCGCGCGCTGGCGCACGCCAGCCTCGATCTGCGCCCAGTCCTGCGGGTTCACGATCAGCGGCAGCAGGTCGAGCGCCCAGGGCCGCTGCAGGCCTGCAGAGGCGTCGGCATAGACGTTGTAGGTCACGCCGTTGTCGCGCAGCTGGCGCTGCAGGTTGTCGTTGCGGCGCGCGAGGTCGTCCTTGCCTAGGAGTCTGTCGGACTTTGGAATCGTCGGCTGCGAATGCGCCGCAGCGGCCCATTTCTTACCGTCTTCTTGCCCCATAGCACCACTATGGGGCTGCGAATCCGGCAAAAACTGGCCTCGCTGGGGCGCATTCTCGCTTTCGACGCCCAAAGTCCGACAGACTCCCAGATAGGCAAAAAAGCGCGCCCAGACCGGGTTCAGGCTGCGCGCGGGCTGCGATGTAGTGGCGGCGTCGGTGGCGTCCGAGGCGTCAGGCTCGGCCTGCGCGGTGGCGCCGAACAGTTCGTCGAAGTGGCCCGGCGCGGCCGGGGCGCTGCGCAGCGGCAGCGCAGCGGGATCGAGGCCGGGCAGGGTGGAGACAGAGGCGGACATGGGGTCCGAGTATGCCCGCTTGGTATTGGTATTGGTGCTGGCGCTGGTGCTGGTGCTTGCGTTCGTGCCGGTGCTGACCGCCGTTGCGCCGGGCTGGGCAAGGTGGGCCAGGGCGGCTCGGGGCGGGTCGTCTGCACTTTTGGCCGCGTGCCCGCCCGCTGCCGCCGCTGCTTTTGAATCAATAGCACCTTGCGCAGGTGCAAAGCCGTCTGACGGGTCTTTGGGCATGGAAAAAGCGCGGGCGGTGGAGCGCAGCGGGATGCAACGGGGCGCGGGCGCCGGCGCGCTCAGGTGCGCCGCAAGTCCAGCGTGAACGGGAACTCGCGGCTCGGCATGGCCGGGGCCACGTCGAGCTTGCCCGGGGTGTGCCCCATCTGGAAAAAGCGCGCGAGGCGCCGGCTCTCGGCCTCGTAGGCGTTGACGGGGAAGTTGTCGTAGCTGCGCCCGCCCGGGTGCGTGACGTGGTACTGGCAGCCGCCGAGCGAGCGCTGCATCCAGCGATCGACGATGTCGAAAGTGAGCGGCGCGTGCACGCCTATGGTGGGGTGCAGCGCCGAGGGCGGCGCCCAGGCCTTGTAGCGCACGCCGGCCACGTATTCGCCCACGGTGCCGGTGGGCTGCAGCGGCAGCGCCTGGCCGTTGCAGGTGATGACGTAGCGGCTGTCGTTGTAGCCGCGCACGTGCACCTCGAGCCGCTCGAGCGACGAATCGACGTAGCGCACGGTGCCGCCGGGGGCGCCTTCCTCGCCCATGACGTGCCAGGGGGCCAGCGCGGTGCGCAGCGTGAGCTCTATGCCGCGCGCGCTCACCTGCCCGATGAGCGGGAAGCGGAACTCGAAGTGCGGCGCGAACCACGCCATGTCGAAGGCGTAGCCGAATTCTGCGAGCTCGCTGAGCACGTCCTCGAAGTCCATGCGCACGAAGGTGGGCAGCATGAAGCGGTCGTGCAGCTCGGTGCCCCAGCGCGTGAGCGCGTCGCTGTAGGGCTGCTGCCAAAAGCGCGCGACCAGGGCGCGCAGCAGCAGCTGCTGGGCGATGCTCATGCGCGCGTGCGGCGGCATCTCGAACGCGCGCAGCTCCAGCAGGCCGAGGCGCCCCGTGGCGGAGTCGGGCGAATAGAGCTTGTCGATGCAGAACTCGCTGCGGTGCGTGTTGCCCGTGACGTCGACGAGGATGTTGCGCAGCGTGCGGTCGACCAGCCAGGGCGGCATCTCCTGCCCGTGCAGGGCGCGGCTGCGCGCGATCTCGCGCAGCGCGATTTCGAGCTCGTAGAGCTGGTCGTTGCGCGCCTCATCGACGCGCGGGGCCTGGCTCGTGGGGCCTATGAACAGGCCGCTGAACAGGTACGACAGCGAGGGGTGGTTGTGCCAGTACGCCACCAGGCTGCCCAGCAGCTCGGGGCGGCGCAAAAAGGGCGAGTCGGCCGGCGTGGCGCCGCCGAGCACGAAGTGGTTGCCCCCGCCGGTGCCGGTGTGGCGCCCGTCGGTCATGAACTTTTCGGCGCACAGGCGCGTCTCGTGCGCTGCGGCGTAGAGGAATTCGGTGTGCTCGACGAGCTCGGCCCAGTCGTGCGCGGGGTGGATGTTGACCTCGATCACGCCGGGGTCGGGCGTGACCTGCAGCATCTTCAGGCGTGGGTCGCGCGGCGGCGGGTAGCCTTCGAGGATGATCTTCACGCCCAGCGCCTGCGCCGTGGCTTCGACGGCGGCGAGCAGGTCCAGGTAGTCCTCGAGCCGCGCAATCGGCGGCATGAACACGTACAGGTGCTGGCTCTTGCCGCCTTGCGTGCGCTCGGCCAGCGGGCCGTTGGCGCGCTGCGGGTCGCGCGCCTCCACGCACAGCGCGGTGCGTGTGATCCACGCGGCCGACTCGCCCCGCTGCGGCATGCGTGTGTCGAGCATGCCGGGGGCGACGGGCGGCGGCAGGCCGCTGCCGGGGGCGGCGCCTTCGCCTTCGCCTTCTGCCTGCGCGCCCACGTCCACACCCTGCACCGCCACCGTGCCGCCTTCGGCAAAGCCGCCGCCGATCTGGTGCGGCGCGATGCCGTGGGCGGGCCCGCCGTGGCCCGGGCTTTGCGTGCGCAGCGGCGCGTAGGCGGGCAGCGGCGCGCGCGGGGCGAACGGGTCTTGCGCTATGAGGTGGGGGTAGTCGGCCTGCGCCACCCAGGGCAGCGAGTCGAGCGGCAGGCGCCAGCCCATGGGCGAGTCGCCGGGCGTGAGGTACATGCGCTCGTCGCGCAAGAACCATGGCCCGCTGGCCCAGCGCGTGCGCGTGGCCGTGCCGTCCTCGGCCAGCATGGCGGGCGTGTAGGGCTGCAGCGGCAGCACGTAGCCCACCACGGCGTCCAGCCCCTGGCTGAACAAGCGGCGCAGGCGCGCGCGCTCCAGCGGGTCGTCGAGCTTGCTGTCGAACGGGTCCACGTTCACGGGCAGGCGGCGCTCGCGCCACAGGTAGTACCAGGTGTCTTCGTAGCCGGGGATGATCCACTTCGCGCCGATGCGCAGCTGCTCGGCCAGCGTGGTGATGAAGCGCTGCGCGTCTTCGTGCGTGTAATGCGCGGGTTCACGTTCGTCGGCCAGCAGCGCCGGCTCGTGCCAGCAGGCTTGGCCGTCGGCGCGCCAGAACACCGACAGCGCCCAGCGCGGCAGCTGCTCGCCCGGGTACCACTTGCCCTGCCCCATGTGGATGAAGCCGCCTGCGCCGTAGTGCGCGCGCAGCCGCCCCAAAAGCTCGGTGGCGTAGCCGCGCTTGGTCGGGCCCAGCGCGTCGGTGTTCCACTCGGGCGCGTCGCGGTCGCTCGTGGCGACGAAGGTCGGCTCGCCGCCCTGCGTGAGGCGCACGTCGTGGCGCGCCAGGTCTGCGTCCACCTGCTCGCCCAGCGCCAGGATCTGCGCCCATTGCTCCTCGGTGTAGGGCTTGGTCACGCGCGGCGACTCGTGCACGCGCGTGACCTGCATGTGGTGGCTGAACGTCACCTCGCATTCATCGACCAGGCCCTCCACGGGCGCGGCGCTCGAGGGCTGCGGCGTGCAGGCCAGCGGAATATGCCCCTCGCCCGCGAGCAGGCCCGAGGTCGGGTCCAGCCCGATCCAGCCCGCGCCGGGCAGAAACACCTCGCACCAGGCGTGCAGGTCGGTAAAGTCTTTTTCGGGGCCGCTCGGGCCATCTACAGCCTTGACGTCGGGCGCGAGCTGGATCAGATAGCCCGAGACGAAGCGCGCCGCGAGCCCCAGGTGGCGCAGCAGCTGCACCAGCAGCCAGCCGCTGTCGCGGCACGAGCCGCGCGCCAGTTGCAGCGTGGTTTCGGGGCTTTGCACGCCCGGCTCCATGCGGATGGTGTAGGCCACGTCGGCGTGCAGGCGCTGGTTCAGCTCGACCAGAAAGTCTATGGTGCGGCGGGGCTTGAGGTCTGTGCGCGCGAGGTAGTCGGCAAACAGCGGCGTGAGCGGCTCCTTGGCCAGGTAGGGCGCGAGCTCCTGCTGCTGCGCGCGCTCGTAGGCGAACGGAAACTCCTCGGCGTAGGGTTCAAGGAAAAAGTCGAAGGGGTTATAGACCGCCATTTCCGCGACCAGGTCTATCGTGACCTTGAACTCGCTCGTGGGCTCGAGAAACACCAGGCGCGCCTGGTAGTTGGCAAACGGGTCTTGCTGCCAGTTGATGAAATGCTTGGACGGCTCCACGCGCTGCGAATAGGCGAGGATCTTGGTGCGGCCGTGCGGCGCGGGGCGCAGACGCACGACCTGCGGGCCCAGTTGCACGGGGCGGTCGTAGCGGTAGTGCGTGATGTGGTTCAGGGCGACGTGGATGGCCATGGGGCGTCTTTCGCAGAAAGTGAGAGTTGCTCACTCTGAGCATAGGAGTCTGTCGGACTTTGGAATCGTCGGCTGCGAATGCGCCGCAGCGGCCCATTTCTTACCGTCTTCTTGCCCCATAGCACCACTATGGGGCTGCGAATCCGGCAAAAACTGGCCTCGCTGGGGCGCATTCTCGCTTTCGACGCCCAAAGCCCGACAGACTCCTAGCAAGTCCTGCGCCAAACGCCGATGACAAAACGGCGCCCGTGGGTGCGAAACCACGCGCAGCCCACGCCCGCCCAAGCACGCTTGCATGGGGGGCCGGTGCGCCAAGCCGCTTTGCTACACTTTGCGCCCATGTTCATTCACCGCATGTCCGTCACGGGTCGCAGCGACCGGGGAGCCTGGCCCTGGCGTAAGCCTGCTGCAGCGCACCTTTGTTGATCGCGTCTGGCAGAGCAGCCAGGCGCACCAGCGTGGCCCATGCCTCGGGCCGTTTGCATGCAATGAACGAGGCGGCACCCGGCTTTCAGCCAGCCTTGCGATGCGACGCGGTGCCGCTTCCCTCTCCAGGAGTCCCCGGTGATCTCAGAAGCAGAATTCCAAGCCCTGGCCGATGCCGGCTACAACCGCATCCCGCTCGTGGCCGAGGCTTTCGCAGACCTCGAAACCCCCTTGTCTTTGTATCTCAAATTGGCCTGTAGCGCAGATGGATCAAGCGCAGGCAGCTATAGTTTTTTGCTCGAATCGGTGGTCGGCGGCGAGCGCTTCGGGCGCTACAGCTTCATCGGTCTGCCGGCGCGCACCTTGCTGCGCGCGCGCGGCTTCGGTGAGCAGGCGTGCACCGAAGTGGTGAGCGACGGCCAGGTGGTCGAATCGGCGCCGGGCAACCCGCTCGACTTCATCGCGGCCTACCAGCAGCGCTTCAAGGTCGCGCTGCGCCCCGGCCTGCCGCGCTTTTGTGGCGGGCTTGCGGGCTATTTCGGCTACGACACGGTGCGCCACATCGAGAAAAAGCTCGTGGCCAGCTGCCCGCCCGACACGCTGGGCACGCCCGACATCCTGCTGCTGCAGTGCGAGGAGCTCGCCGTCATCGACAACCTCTCGGGCAAGCTCTCGCTCATCGTCTATGCCGACCCGGCCACGCCGCAGGCTTACGTGCACGCCTGCGCGCGGCTCGATGCCTTGCGCGCCAAGCTGCAAAGCCCCGTGCGCCCGCCCATGCTGCGCGCCAGCGCCGGCGCGCCCACGCAGCGCGAATTTGCCAAGGACGACTACCTGGCCGCGGTGCTGCGCGCCAAGGAGCTGATCGCCGCGGGCGACTTCATGCAGGTGCAGGTGGGTCAGCGCATCCACAAGCCCTACGGTCAGAGCCCGCTCGCGCTGTACCGCGCGCTGCGCTCGCTCAATCCCTCGCCCTACATGTATTTCTATGACATGGGGGATTTTCAGGTGGTGGGCTCGAGCCCCGAAATCCTCGTGCGCCAGGAGCGCACCGACGCGGGCACCAAGGTCACGATCCGCCCGCTCGCGGGCACGCGCCCGCGCGGCGCCACGCCCGAGGCCGACCTGGCCGCCGAGCGCGAACTCGTCAACGACCCCAAGGAGCGCGCCGAGCACGTGATGCTGATCGACCTTGCGCGCAACGACATAGGCCGCATCGCAAAAATAGGCAGCGTCAAGGTAACCGAAGCCTTTGCCGTCGAGCGCTACAGCCACGTCATGCACATCGTGAGCAACGTCGAGGGCATGCTGCAAGACGGCATGACCAACATGGACGTGCTGCGCGCCACCTTCCCCGCGGGCACGCTCACGGGCGCGCCCAAGGTGCACGCGATGGAGCTGATCGACCAGCTCGAACCCGTCAAGCGCGGCATCTACGGCGGCGCCTGCGGGTATCTCAGCTACGCGGGCGACATGGACGTGGCCATCGCCATCCGCACCGGCATCGTCAAGGACGGCACGCTCTACGTGCAGGCGGCAGCCGGCGTGGTGGCCGACAGCGTGCCCGAGCTCGAATGGCGCGAAACCGAACACAAGGCGCGCGCGCTGCTGCGCGCCGCCGAACTCGTCGAGGAGGGGCTGGCATGAGCAAGGCGATCGAACAGGTGCTGCACTGCACCACCATGAGCGAAGTGCGCCGCGCTGTCGATGCGCTCGACGACCAGCTCGTGCCTCTGCTCGTGCAGCGCCTGGGCTACATGCTGCAGGCCGCACGCATCAAACAGGCGCCCGAGCAGGTGCGCGACGAGGCGCGCGTCGCCGCCATCGTCGAGCGTGTGCGCGCACGCGCCCAGGCCGAAGGCGGCCCGCCCGAGGTGCTCGAAGCCATCTACCGCGCGCTCATGGAAACCTGCATCGCCTTCGAGCAGCGCGAGTTCGAGCGCCTGCACAGCCAGCCGGCCAGCCGGCGGGCGCAGTCCGAAAACGGGCCGTCCGCAATT
>CAVPUD010000094.1:0-30203 GCA_963708545.1 uncultured beta proteobacterium
CGCCGGATCGACATCTCGACTCCCATCTGCCGCAACCGTGCTTGGGCGTCCTCGAACGAACTCAGGGCCGCGGCAAGTTGGGCCACCTCGCTGGCCAACGCGGGGGTCGTGCGGTCGCAGACGCCCAGCAGCGTCAGGCCAAAGTAGCTTCCTTTGCCCTTGTCGGCACGGGCTTGGCTGCGGCACCAGTAGCGGGCCATCAGTTCCACTTCCACTCCTCCCAGAAACTGCACCGTCACCGGCCGATAGCCGAAGTCCTTCATCTTCTTGGGCGAGGCTTTGGCCAGCTTCCGTTCCTGCTCGTGCAACGCAGGGCTGGCCAAAGCCCGTTGTGTCGCCAACGCGGTTGCCAATGCCTGGAGCCAATCCGTCAAGGCTTTGCCTTCCCGTTCTCGCTGAGCCAGTTCCGCGGCGCTGGTCAGCGTATGTCCTGTCGCCAGCCACCAATCCCACTCCGCTTTTGCCTCTTGCAGCCTCTGTTCGATTTCTGTTATCCTCTGAACCGCCTTCGTGACGTCCAGCGTGGAGGTGTTGGTGGCCAAAATGGCGCCGGGCTTCATCACGGCGTCGAGCTGCTTGAACACGGCCTCCTTGACGCCCATTTCTTCGAACACGGCCTCGATCACGAGGTCGGCCTGGGCGATGTCGGCGTAGGCCAGCGTGGTGCTCAAAAGCGCCATGCGCTGCTCGTATTTATCCTGCGTGAGCTTGCCCTTCTTGATCTGCGCCTCGTAGTTCTTGCGGATCGTGGCGACGCCGCGCTCGAGCGCCTCCTGCTTCATTTCGAGCAGCTTCACGGGAATCCCCGCGTTCAGGAAGTTCATCGTGATGCCGCCGCCCATGGTGCCGGCACCGATCACGGCCACCGTGGCGATGGTGCGCTTCGGGGTATCGGCGGGCACGTCCGGGATCTTGGACGCGGCGCGCTCGGCCAGGAACAGGTGGCGCAGCGCGCGCGACTCGGGCGTGAGCATGAGCTGCGCAAACAGTTCACCCTCGCGCCGCAGGCCGTCGTCAAACTTGCCTCGGGTTGCCGCCTCGACGGCGTCCACGCACTTGAGCGGCGCGGGAAAGTTCTTGGCCATGCCGCGCACCATGTTGCGCGCAAAGCCGAAGTAGCCGTCGCCCTGCGGGTGCTTGCACGGCAGATGGCGCACGAGCGGCAGCGGCGCGCCCGCCTGGTGCTTGGCCGCGACTGCGCGCGCGAAGGCCATGGCCTCGCTCAGCAGCGCCTCGGGCGAGGCAGCGAGCTTGTCGAACAGTTTCTGGCCGGGCAGCGCCGCGAGCATCTCGCTCTTCACGGCCTCGCCGCTCACGATCATGTTGAGCGCCGTCTCCACGCCGAGCACGCGCGGCAGGCGCTGCGTGCCGCCCGCACCCGGCAGCAGGCCGAGCTTGACCTCGGGCAGCGCCACGCTGCAGCCCGGCGCCACCACGCGGTAGTGGCAGCCCAGCGCCAGTTCGAGCCCGCCGCCCATGCACACCGAATGGATGGCCGCCACGACGGGCTTGCGCACCTGCTCGAGGATCGCCACCACCGAAGGCAGGTGCGGCTGCTGCATGGCCTGCGGCGTGCCGAATTCCTTGATGTCGGCACCCCCCGAAAAGGCCGCGCCCGCGCCGGTGAACACGATGGCCTGCACCGCGGGATCGTCTTCGGCGCGGTTCAGGCCCAGGACGATGGCCTTGCGGGTCGCAATGCCCAGCCCGTTGACGGGCGGGTTGTTCAGCGTAATCACGGCAACGTCGCCGTGGACTTGGTATTCAGCGGTCATGCTGCGCTTCCTTCGTGAGTAAAAAAGAACGGTCGTGCGTTTTTATTGTAGAGACTTCGTGTAACCCCATGCCTGCCACGTCGATAGCGCGCTGTCGCGGCAGAGACAAAGCCGACATCCGAACCGCCGCGGGCCGCCGGCTGCCGTCGTCACACCTCGAGCCACTCCTTGCGCACGGGGCTGTCGGCGCCCAGGCTCGCTGGCGGGCCTTCGTGCACGATGCGGCCGTGGCCCATGACCAGCGCGCGGTCGGAAATGTGCATCGCGATCGTGAGCTTTTGCTCGATCAGCAGCACCGACACGCCGCGTGCGCGCAGCGCTTGCAGGTATTGCCCGACCTGCTCGACGAGCTTGGGCGCCAGGCCCTCGGTGGGCTCGTCGATGATGATGAGGTCGGGGTCGCCCATGAGCGTGCGGCACAGCGTGAGCATCTGCTGCTCGCCCCCGGACATCACGCCCGCTTCGGTGTGCTCGCGCTCCTTGAGGCGCGGGAACATGCGGTACATGTCGTCGAACGACCAGCGGCTGCTGCGCCCCTGGCCCTTTTGCCCGAGCAGCAGGTTCTGGCGCACCGTCATGCGCGGGAAGATGTCGCGGCTCTCGGGCACGTAGCCCAGGCCCAGGTGGGCGATTTCGTAGGTTTTGCGGCCCGCAAGGGGTCTGTCCTTCCAGCGGATGTCGCCCTGCCATTGCACCAGCCCCATGATGGCCTTGGCAGTGGTCGAGCGGCCCGAGCCGTTGCGCCCGAGCAGCGCGACGATTTCGCCCGGATGTACGTCGAAGGACACGCCATGCAGCACATGGCTTTTGCCGTAAAAGGCGTGAAGATCGCGGATCTGCAGCATGTCAGTGCCCCCCTTGCACGCTGGCCGACGCTTGCGCATCGGCCACGGCCGAGCCGAGGTAGGCCTCTTGCACGCGCGCGTTGGCACGCACGTTTTCGGGCGTGTCGAAAGCGATGACCTCGCCATAGACGACCACGGCGATTTTGTCTGCCAGACCAAACACCACGCCCATGTCGTGCTCCACGGTCAATAGCGTGCGACCTTCGGTGACGCGGCGGATGAGCTCGATGAAGTGCGCCGTCTCGCTGTGACTCATGCCGGCCGTGGGTTCGTCGAGCAGGATCACGCTCGCGCCGCCCGCGATGGTGATGCCGATCTCGAGCGCGCGCTGCTCGGCGTAGGTCAGGTGCATGGCCAGGGTTTCGCGCTTGTGCGCGAGGTGGATCATCTCCATGAGCTGCGCGGCGCGCTCGTTCGCGTCGTGCAGCTTGCGCAGCAGGCGCCAGAAGCTGTAACGGTAGCCCAGGCTCCAGAGCACGCCGCAGCGCAGGTTCTCGAACACGCTGAGGTTGGGAAAGATGTTCGTGATCTGAAAGCTGCGCGAGAGCCCCAGGCGGTTGATTTCGAACGGCTTTTTGCCGTCTATGCGGGCGCCGTGCAGCAGCACTTCGCCGCTCGTGGGCGCAAAACGCCCGCTGATGAGGTTGAACAAGGTCGATTTGCCCGCCCCGTTCGGGCCGATGATGGCCACGCGCTCGCCCGCGGCCACGGCCAGATTCGCGCCGCGGATGATCTCGGTCTTGCCAAAGCGCTTGCGCACGTCACGCAACTCGAGCGCGTAGGCTTGCGCCGGTTGGGATGCGGCAGGAGCGGAAGTCGTCACCGCGCACCTCCTTGCGCAGCCTGCGCGGCGGCTTCCATGGCCGCGCTCCACTGGCGCGCGAACTGGCGCCGGCACAACTCGAACAGGCCCGCGGCGGTGAGCAGCACGAAGGCCGCACCAAACCAGCTATCGAACGCCTTGGCGTCGAGCTTGGCGCCCAAAAAGGACATTTGCGACCCCAGCGCTTCGTTGAGCTGCAGGTGGTAGGTCATTTCGACCATGGCCGCGGCGCCCAGCACGGCCACGAGCGCCGTGCCGGCCAGCGCGAGGTAGGCGGTGGCCAGGCCGCGCAGCTTGCCCAAGGCCGCCAGGCGCAGGTTGAGCATGACCAGGCTCGCAATGCCGCCGGGTGCGAACATCACCATGAAGAGGAATGCCAGCCCAAGGTAAAGCAGCCACGCCTTGGTCAGTTCGGACAGCAGCACCGAAGCGAGCACGAGCAGCACCGCGCCGATGATGGGGCCGAAAAAGAAGGTGGCCCCGCCGAGGAAGGTGAACAGCAGATAACTCCCCGAACGCACCACGCTCAGGCTGTCGGCCGCGGTGACGATCTCGAACTGGATCGCGGTGAGCGCCCCGCCTATGCCTGCGAAAAAACCCGCGATGATGAAGGCCAGGTGGCGCACGCGCTGCGTGTTGTAGCCCACGAACTCCACGCGCTCGGGGTTGTCGCGCACGGCATTGAGCATGCGCCCCAGCGGCGTGCCCGTGAAGGCAAACATCGCCACCGTGCACACGAAGCAATAGACCGCGATCAGGTAATACACCTGGATGCTGGCGCCGAAGTCGAAGCCGAAGAACGGCTGGCCATAGACGCGGTTGGTGCTCACGCCGCCCTCGCCGCCGAAAAAGCCCGGAAACATCAACGCCATCGAGGCCATGAGCTCCCCGATTCCGAGCGTGATCATCGCGAAGGTGGTGCCAGCCTTGCGCGTGCTCACGTAGCCCAGCAAGGCGGCAAAAAACATTCCCGCCACGCCACCGACGAGCGGCACCAGCACCAAGGGCAGCGTAATCGCCCCCTGGCTTGCGAGGTTCATCGCGTGCACGGCGATGAAGGCGCCCAGCCCCGTATAGACGGCATGGCCGAAGCTCAGCATGCCGCCCTGCCCGAGCAGGATGTTGTAAGACAGGCAAATGATGATGAGGTAGCCGATCTGCGCGAGCATGGTCAGCGCGAGGCTGCTGCGAAACAGCAGCGGCGCGAGCGCGAGCATGAGGGCGAACAGCCCCCACACGAGGACGCGCCCTAGGTTCAGCGGCCGAAAGTGGTAGCCACGGTGCGTGGCGGCAGAGGAAGAAGGCATGGATGGTTTGAAAAGGGAACGTGGTCGTCTTGGGGGTGGGTCAATCCTCGCGCGTACCGAGCAGGCCCTTGGGGCGAAAGATCAGCATCAGCACCAGGAACAGGTAGGGCAAGATGGGCGCCACCTGGGCCAGCGTGAGCTGCAGCAGCGGCGCGCCGAAGCTGGTGTCGGAGACGACCACGCCGAGGCTCTGCAAGGCGCTCGCAAACGACGCGTCTATGGCCACGGCAAAGGTCTGCACGATGCCGATCAGCAGCGAAGCCAGAAAGGCCCCGGCGAGCGAGCCCATGCCGCCGACCACCACCACCACGAACACGATAGAGCCCACGGAAGCCGCCATGGCCGGCTCGGTGATGTAGGCGTTGCCGCCAATCACGCCCGCGAGGCCCGCGAGCGCGGCGCCGCCGCCGAACACCAGCGTGAACACGCGCGGCACGTTGTGGCCCAGCGCCTCGGCCATCTGCGGGTGCGTGAGCGCCGCCTGGATCACGAGCCCGATGCGCGTGCGCGTGAGCAGCAGCCACACCCCGAGCAGCATCAAGACAGCCACGAGCATGATGAAGGCGCGCGACTTCGGAAACTGCGTGCCGTAGAGCGTGAAGAGCGCGCCCTGCAACTGCGGCGGCAGGCCGTAAGGCACGGCTGCGCGGCCCCACACGAGCTGCACAAGCTCGAGGATCACATACGAGAGGCCGAAGGTCACGAGCAACTCGGCCACATGCCCGAAGCGGTGCACGCGGCGCAGGCAATAGCGCTCGAACGTCGCCCCCAGCGCGAACACCAGCAGCGGCGCGAGCACCAGCGCGGGCCAAAAGCCCAGCACGCCCGAGAGGCTGTAGGCGAAATACGCGCCGAGCATGTAAAAGCTCGTGTGCGCGAAATTGAGCACGCCCATCATGCTGAAAATCAGCGTGAGGCCTGCGCTCAGCATGAACAAAAGCAGCCCGTAGCTCACGCCATTGAGCAGCGAGATTGCGAAAAATTCGGCATTCATTGGGGGACATCTGCGGCAGGAAATCAAACATCCACGCCGTCGCGGAGAGCGCAATGTCTGCGCGCCCCGCTTTCAGCTTGGCTTCATCGCCTTAAGTCGGCCTGGGGCCAGCTCAGGACGGCCGCTTCATCTGGCATGAAGTAGGCGTGCTCGCGACGTAGGGCTCGTAATACTTCACGGGCACCAGCGTGTAGCCCGTGTTTTCGGGTGAATACGGGTACTTGGCACTGGCCTTTTCCCAGCGGGTGATATAGAGGCCCTGTTGCAATTGATGGTCCGCCTTGCGCATTTCGACATCGCCATTGAAGCTCTTGAAGCGCATACCTTCGAGCGTTGCCGCAACCTTCACAGGATCGGTCGACTTGGCGCGCGTGAATGCCTCGACCAGCGAAGCGAACACCGTGTAGATGTCTGAGGTATAGAGGTCGTCATTGAACTTGGCCTTGAACTGGCCAGCAAGCTTGCCGATCTCGCCGTCCATGTTGTAGTGCGCGTAGCTGACCTGATAGACCTTGTTCGCGGAGGCCGCGCCCATGGCCGTGGGCGTGCCCGTGGTCACGGCGTAGTAGGTGTAGAACTTGACGTTCAAGCCCGCGTCGTTCGCGGCTTTGATCAGCAAGGTCAAGTCAGAGCCCCAGTTGCCGGTAATGACGGTGTCGGCGCCCGATTGCTTGATTTTCGCGATGTAAGGGGCAAAGTCGCGCACTTGGGCGAGCGGGTGCAAGTCGTCGCCCACGAATTCCACCTCGGGACGCTTGCGCTTCATCATTGCCTTGGCGAATTTGGACACCTGCTGGCCGTGCGAGTAGTTCTGGTTGATCAGGTAGATTTTCTTGATCTCGGGCTGATCCTTCATGTAGGTGGTCAGCGCCTCCATCTTCATCGAGGTATCGGCGTCGTAGCGAAAGTGCCAGTAGCTGCACTTGCTGTTCGTGAGGTCTGGATCGACGGCCGCGTAATTCAGGTAGATCACCTCTTTGCCGGGGTTGCGCGCATTGTGTTTTTCGAGCGCGTCGATGATTGCGAGCGCGGGCCCCGAGCCGTTGCCCTGCATCACGTAGCGCGCACCCTGGTCCATGGCCGAACGCAGCGCGCTCGTGGTCTCCTGCGGGCTGAGCTTGTTGTCTATGCCTATGACTTCGAACTTGACGCCGGCCGCGTTTTTCTTGTTGAACTCTTCGGCAAAGAATTGCGTGGTCTTGAGCTGGTTCGTGCCCACCGCCGCCATGAGTCCCGAAAGCGGGTCCAGCCAGGCGATCTTGACCGTTTCGCCCTTTTGGGCAAAAACGCCGCCGGCGCTTGCCAATAGGACGGTTGCAGCTATTGTCTTGAAAGCGAATTGCATGGGATCGTCTCCTGTGAGTTGAGCAAGTGGCAAGCCTACTGCAGTGCACAAAAAAAGCGCTCAGGGCAATCCCTGAGCGCGCGTCACCCATGCGACCGATTTAGACGCCGGGCAGCTTGTAACCCTTGAGCTGCTCACGCAGCCTGGTCTTGAGCATCTTGCCCGTCGCGCCGAGCGGGATCGCATCGACGAATACCACGTCGTCGGGAATCTGCCATTTCGCAATCTTGCCCTCGTAAAAGGCCAGCAACTCCTCGCGCGTGACTTCGGCGCCGGGGCGCTTGACCACGGCGACGATGGGGCGCTCGTCCCACTTGGGGTGCGGCATGCCTATGCAGGCCGCCATCAATACCGCGGGATGCGCCATGGCGATGTTTTCGATGTCGATCGAGCTGATCCACTCGCCGCCCGACTTGATCAAGTCCTTGCTGCGGTCGGTGATCTGCATGAAACCATCAGGGTCTATGGTGGCCACGTCGCCCGTGGGAAACCAGCCATGCCCTTGGGCATCGAACACGAGCGGCGATTTTTCGCCCTTGAAGTAGCTGTCGATGATCCACGGGCCGCGGATCAGCAGGTCGCCATAGGTCTTGCCGTCCCAAGGCTGATCCTGGCCCGCGCTGTCGATGATGCGCAAGTCCACGCCGAAAATCGGGCGGCCCTGCTTTTGCAACAGCTGCATCTGTTCTTCGCGCGGCAGGCCCAGGTGCTTTTGTTTGAGCGTAGAGAGCGTGCCCAGCGGGCTCGTTTCGGTCATGCCCCAGGCGTGCAGCACCGTCACGCCGAATTCGTCGCGGTAGGCGTCGATCAGGGCCGGCGGACAGGCAGAGCCGCCGATCACCGTGCGCCGCAGGGTGCTGAACTTGAGGCCGCCCGCACGCACATGGTTGAGCAGCATCTGCCAGATCGTGGGCACGCCCGCGGCGAAGGTCACGCCTTCGGCTTCCATGAGTTCGTACAGCGACTTGCCATCGAGCGCAGGCCCGGGCAGCACGAGCTTGCAGCCCGTGAGCGGCGCCGAATACGGCAGCCCCCAGGCGTTCACGTGAAACATGGGCACCACGGGCATGGCGGCGTCACGCGCGGAAAGCCCCATCACGTCGGGCAGCGCAGCGCCGTAGGCGTGCAGCACGTTCGAGCGGTGGCTGTAGAGCACCCCCTTGGGGTGCCCCGTGGTGCCGCTGGTGTAGCACAGGCCCGAGGCGGTGTTTTCGTCGAACTCGGGCCAGGTGTAGGTGCTGCTCGCGCCGCCGATCCAGGCCTCGTAGCTCACGAGGCCGGGGATGCCGGTGTCGGCTGGCAGCTTGTCGGCGTCGCACAGGGCGACCCATTTCTTCACCGTTGGGCACTGCGCGTGCACGGCCTGCACGAGCGGCAAAAAAGTGGTGTCGAAGCACAGCACCTGGTCTTCGGCATGGTTCACGATCCAGGCCACCTGCTCGGGGTGCAGGCGCGGGTTGATGGTGTGCAGCACGCGGCCCGAGCCGCTCACGCCGAAATACATCTCCATGTGGCGGTAGCCGTTCCAGGCCAGGCTGGCCACGCGGTCGCCAAACTGCAAACCCTCGCGCTCGAGCGTGTTCGCGAGCTGCCGCGCACGCGCCGCGAGCTCGCGGTAGGTGTAGCGGTGGATGTCGCCCTCGACCCGGCGCGACACGACCTCGGTGTCGCCGTGGTAGCGCTCGGCGAACTGGATCAACGAAGAAATCAGCAACGGTTGTTTTTGCATGAGCCCCAGCATTCTGGATTCCTCTTTGGTTGGGCGGTTGGTGAAAAAACGAAGGCGCGGATGTTAGCGCGGCGCGGCAGCGGGATGAAGGCGCTGTGAAACAGCTTTCATTCATTAGGACGTGGGACGATGGCGAGGTGGGTTCAACCGTGGGACGCGCGCAACGACTCGATCGGCTGCTGCAGGACCTGTAGCGTGGCGTGCTGGATGCCGAAGCGGCTGCGCAGGTCTTCGGCGGCGCGGTGCAGTGCAGCGTCGCCGAGCGGCCCGCCGGGCGCGATCAGATGCGCCGACAGCGCGATCTGCGTGGTGCCCATGGCCCAGATGTGCAGGTCGTCCACGCGCTCCACGCCGGGCAGCTGTTCGAGGTAAGCGCGCACGGCCAGTGGGTCCACGCTCTCGGGCACGCCGTCGAACAGCAGGCGCGTGGATTCGCGCAGCAGCCCCCAGCTGCCGAGCACGATCACCCCGGCCACGGCCAGGCTCATCACCGGATCCAACCAGCCCCAGCCGCGCCACAGGTACAGCGCGCCCGCAATCACCACGCCCAGCGACACCAGCGCATCGGCCGCCATGTGCAAAAAAGCGCCGCGCACGTTCAGGTCGCCGTGCTGGCCGCGCAGAAACAGCAGCGCCGTGGCACTGTTGACCACGATGCCCGCAGCGGCCACGCCCACCACCGTCCAGCCCTGCACGGCCTGCGGCTGCGCCAGGCGCTGCAGCGCCTCCCAGGCCAGCCAGCCCATGGCAGCAAACAACAGCACGGCGTTGGCAAAGGCCGCGAGGATGGACGCGCGCTGCCAGCCGTAGGTGTGGCGCGCATCGGGTTTGAGCTGCAGCGCCCAGGCGCCGGCCCAGGCCAGCGCCAAGCCCGCCACGTCGCTCAGGTTGTGCGCGGCGTCGGCAAGCAAGGCGAGCGAACCAGCGTACCAGCCGCTTGCCGCTTCGAGCGCGACGAAGCCGAGGTTGAGCGCGATGCCAAGCGCAAACGCGCGGCCGAAATCCTGCGGCGCCCCACCGTGGTGGTGTGCATGGTGAAGACGTCCGTGGTGCGCATGCTCACCGTGGGCGTGGCTGCAGGCATCGGCATGATCGTGATCATGGGCGGCATGTGCATGACAGACATGCCCGCGATCGGCCTCGCCCTGCCCGCCCAGACTGGAGGCCGGTAGCGGCGCTGGCGGCACCGCGCCCTGCCCCGCTTCGAGGCCATCGTCCCCCCCACGCTCGCCCTGCCCTTTGGCCTGGCTCATTTGCGCAGCAGCACCTTGAGCACGTTTTGCAGGCGGCGCGCCTGCGCGGCATCGTAGGGCGCAGCAAGCAGCCTGGCCACGTCCTGCGCCCAGGTCTGGCCCGGCGCGGACTCGTGGCGGCGCGTGAGCAGTTGCAGCTGCAGCAGGCGGCGCGCGCTCAACTGCTCGGCGGGCGTGGGCACTTCGGCGGCGATCTCCAGGCGCAGCAGCGTTTGCTCAGCGTCTGCCGCGGACGCGGTGGGCGCCGCAGACAGGGCCTGCACCCAGGCATTGCGCTGCGCCGCGCTCACGCGCGCGCCCAGCGCCTGCGCGGCGGGCACGAGCGCCGGGTCGCGCTTTTCCCAGGCCGTGAGCAGGTGCGTGAGCACCTCGCCGTGCGCCTGCGCCGCGAGCTTTTTGAGCGCCAGCTGGGCGCGTTCCAGGGCCTCGCGCTGCGCGCGGAAGGCCGCGTCACCCAGGCGCGGGGCGCGCTCTGCGCGTTCCTCCCGCCCCTCATATCCAGCCCGCCCTGCGCGCTCGCCCGCTCGGCCGGCATCACGCCCAAACGCAGCGCGCCCGCCTTCGGGGCGCGCATCGCGTCGGCCTGCGGGCCGGGCGCCGTGCGGGTGTGTGGCGGGCAGATTCTTCTGCACGCCGGGGCGGTCGTCGCCGCGCACGGCGATCACGGGGCGCAGTGCGGGCTTAGCGGCAGCGGGGGCGGGCGCCACCGTTTCTGCCGCAGCCCCTTCAGCCGCATCTTCGGCCGCACCTTCGGACTCTGCCTTCGGCTTTGCTTCAGCGGCTGTGGTAGCTTCACTTTCAGGAGCTGCTTGTGCAGATTCAGCGGGCACCAAGGGCTGATTTGGCTCGGATTCTGCAGCGCCCGGTGTGGGCTGCGCTGCTGCAGCGGGCGCGGCGGGGGCAGCGCCAGGTTCGGGCGCGGCGGGCGCGTGCAACGCGGCGTCGAGCGCGGCCATGGCGGCGCGGATCTGCTGCGCATCGCCGCTCGCGCTCGCCGTCTCGAGGGTACGCGCGGCGTCGATCACGGCGCGGTCGCGCGCAGAGAGCGCGGCCTCGGCCTTGCTGCGCTCGGCCGACTTGCGCTGAAAGGCCTCGTCGAGCGGCTTGCGGAACGACTCCCAGAGCTTTTGTTCGAGCTTGCGATCGAGCGGCACCGCCTGCGCCTCGGCCTGCCAGCGCTGCTGCAAGGCCCGCACGGCGTCGATGCGCAAGCTCGGTGCGGCGGCCAGGGCCTGCGCCTCTTCGATCAGCGCATGGCGGCGTGCGAGGCTTTCTTTTTGTGCAGCTTCGAGCGGCGCGCTGGCCTCGGCCAGGGCCTGCTTCCACAGCGGTTGCAGTTCGATGAAAACCTTTTCGGCCAGGTGCCCGGCGTCGCGCCAGCGTTCGGCAAACTGGTGCAGGGCGCGCTGCAGCCCCTTCCAGTCGCCCGCGGCCGCAAGGGCTTGCGCCTGCGTCTGCGCCCAGGTTTTGAGCTCCTCGATCAGCGCCTCGCGCTGGGCGCGGTGCTGCGCGGCTTCGGCGCGCACCCTTTCGAGCCATTCTTCGACGACTTTGTGCGCGGCATTGCAGGCCTCGTCGAAGCGCTTCCACAGCGCATGGTTGGGCGCGCCGCCCTGGTCGGCCTGCTTCCATTGCTCGCGCAGCTGGCGCAAGGTTTCCTGCGTCTTGCGCCCGCCCAGCGCCTGGCCCTCGGAGCGCTGCAGCAGCGCCTCGGCCTTGGCGACGAGTTCTTCGCGCACCTGGTCGGCGCTCCAACGCTGCCAGCCCTCGAGCTCGCCCGCGGCCACCAGCGCCTGGTGCACCTGCTGCTCCAGGGCCACGCTGATGTGTTTGCCGTGCTCCTTGAGTGTGGCACGCAGCGCGGCGGCAGCGACGGAGGTGGCCTTGCCCTGGCCTTCGGCGGTGGCTTGCTCGAGCGCGGCGAGGGCGCTGCGCACGGCCTGTTCGGCTTTTTCGCGCACTTCGGGCGCGATCTGCGCAGCCTGGGGCTTGGCGGCGCGCTCGGGCCGCGCGGCGGCCTCGCTCGGCAGGCCGCGTGCGGCGCGCAGCTCTTCGGCCCACACGGGCACGGGCGGCAGTGGCGCCTGCGCGTCTTCGGCCGCGGCCACGGCCTGCGCGAGCGCAGCCTGGAAGGCATCCCACACCGCGAGCAGCTGCGTGCGCGAGGTTTCGAGCAGCGGCGGAAAACGCGCTTCCACGCTCGCCCAGCTCGCATCGCCGGTGAGCTCCTCGGCCTGCGCCTGCCAGCGTGCGACGTCGGCGCGCAGCTGCTCGAGCGCGGCCTGCGCATCGCGCCAGGGCTTGGTCGAGAGCACTTCGATGCGCTGTGCGAGCAGCACCGCGGCCTCGCGCTGCACTTGCACGCGGTGCTGCAGGTCTTCGATCACCTTGACGCGCTCGGCCAGCTGCGCCTTGAGCGTGGCAAGCGGCTCGCGCGACAGCGGTGCGCCCGCCTTGGCAGCGTCGCGCTGCCAGGCCAGGGCGTCGGCGATGTTGAGCTTCGATGCAGCCAGCAGCGCCTGGGCTTTTTCGGCCCATTCGGCGGCAATGGCCTCCTGCGCCTTGGCGCGGCGGATTTCATCGAGCCGCTCGCGCACGGCACGCGCGGCCCCCTTGTCGCGCGCGCTGAGCTCCTTGAACACTTCCTGCAGCTGCTCGGGCGCGGGCTGGGTGGCCAGCCACTCGCGGATGCGCGCAGCGCGCTCGCCGGATGTGGCGGCCGAGAAGGCTCCGCCGGTCAGTGTATCGAGCGGATGCGGCTCATGGGTCTTGGCCGGGGCCGGGGTCACTTCGGGTGCGTCGGACATTTTGCTGCGGGAAAAAAGAGAAAACATGTATCCAGTCGTGGAAGAAAAGCCGCCCGCGGCCCATCGGGCCTATTCGGGCGCGGCAAAAGCGCTATTTTGACCGGCTTTCGCGCTTTCGCCCTATGGGTTTATACGGCTATGGCCGCGGCCGAGCCGGCCTGCTTGCGCAGTTCGAACTTCTGGATCTTGCCCGTGCTGGTCTTGGGCAACTCGCCAAACACCACGGCGCGCGGTACTTTGAAGCCCGCGAGGTGTGCTCGGCAATGGGCGATGATGTCCTGCGCCGAGACCTGCGCGCCGGGCTTGAGCTCGACGAAGGCGCAGGGCGTTTCGCCCCATTTCGGGTCGGGTTTGGCGACGACGGCGGCGGCGAGCACGGCAGGGTGGCGGTAGAGCACGTCCTCGACTTCGATCGAGGAGATGTTCTCGCCGCCCGAGATGATGATGTCCTTGCTGCGGTCCTTGATCTTGATGTAGCCGTCGGGGTATTGCACGGCCAGGTCGCCGCTGTGGAACCAGCCGCCGGCAAAGGCCTCGTCGGTCGCCTTGGGGTTCTTGAGGTAGCCCTTCATCGCGATGTTGCCGCGGAACATGATCTCGCCCATGGTTTCGCCGTCCTGCGGCACGGGCTGCATGGTTTCGGGGTCGAGCACGCGCACGTCGCGCTCGAGGTGGTAGCGCACGCCCTGGCGCGCATTCAGGCGCGCGCGCTCGCTGATGTCGAGCTGGCTCCAGGCTTCTTGTTTGGCGCACACCGTGGCCGGGCCATAGACCTCGGTCAGGCCATACACATGCGTGAGGTCGAAGCCCAGGGTTTCCATGCCTTCGATCATCGAGGCCGGCGGCGCGGCGCCCGCCACCATGGCCTTGATGCCTTTGGGCACGCCCTCTTTGAGCGCGGCCGGCGCATTCACGAGCAGGCCGTGCACGATGGGCGCACCGCAGTAGTGCGTCACGCCGTGCTGGCGCATGGCGTCGAAAATCGCTTGCGCCTCGACGCGGCGCAGGCACACGTTCACGCCCGCGCGCGCCGCCACCGTCCACGGGAAGCACCAGCCGTTGCAGTGGAACATGGGCAGTGTCCACAGATACACCGCGTGCTTGGGCATGTCCCATTCGAGCACGTTGGAGATGGCGTTGAGCGCCGCGCCGCGGTGGTGATAGACCACGCCCTTGGGGTTGCCCGTGGTACCGCTGGTGTAGTTGAGGGCGATCGCGTCCCACTCGTCGGCGGGCAGCTCCCAGGCGAACTGCGGATCGCCCTCGGCGAGCAAGTCCTCGTAGCTCAGGCTGCCCAGGCGCTGCGCCGCCGCGCCATAGACGGCGTCCTCTACGTCTATCAGCAGGAGAGGTTGTTGGCTCTGGCGCAGGGCCAGGGCCTTGGCCATGACGGGCGCAAATTCGGCATCGACGAGCACCGCGCGCGCCTCGCCGTGGTCGAGCATGAAGGCGATGGCTTCGGGGTCGAGCCGGGTGTTGAGCGCATTGAGCACCGCGCCGGCCATGGGCACACCGAAGTGCGCCTCGACCATGGGCGGTGTGTTGGGCAGCATCACGGCCACGGCGTCGTTCTTGCCTATGCCGCGCTGGCGCAAGGCGCTGGCCAGGCGGCGGCAACGCGCGTAGGTGTCGCGCCAGTTCTGGCGCAGCGCACCATGCACGATGGCCAGGCGCTCGGGATAAACCTCGGCGGTGCGCTCGATGAAGGACAGCGGCGAAAGCGGCGCATGGTTGGCTGCGTTGCGTTCGAGGTGCTGGTCGAAGATGCTGCTCATGGGGGCTCCTTGCGTTTTTTTCGTACAAACACCGGATTACAGCAAAAGCGGCTGACGCGGGGCTGATCCATGTAAAGAGCCCGGCGGGACAGTGCCGGGGAGGTGCCCACGTAGGCACGGGTGCAGCGCCATCGAACCTTGGGCGACAATCGCGCCGTGTCCATCCCCCAGTCTTTCATCGAGGAACTGCTCGCCCGCGTCGATGTGGTCGACGTCGTGGGCCGCTACGTGCCGCTCAAGAAAAGCGGTGCCAATTTCATGGGGCTGTGCCCTTTTCATGCGGAAAAATCGCCCTCGTTCAGCGTCAGTCCGTCCAAGCAGTTCTTTCATTGCTTCGGCTGCGGCAAGAGCGGCGACGCGATCGGCTTTCTGATGGAGCACGCGGGGCTGGACTTCGTCGAAGCGGTGCACGAGCTGGCGCAGCAAGTCGGCCTGCAGGTGCCAGAGGAGCACGCCTCGGCGCAGGACAAGGCGCGCTCTGCGGCGCAGCGGCAACAGCGCGCCACCTTGACCGAAGTGCTCGCGCGCGCCGCTGCCGCCTACGGCGAGGAGCTGCGCAAGGCGCCGCGCGCCATCGCCTACCTCAAAGGCCGGGGCGTCTCGGGTGCCGTGGCCAAGCGCTACGGCCTCGGCTACGCGCCCGAAGGCTGGCACAAGCTCGCGAGCGTTTTTGCCCATTACGACGACCCGCTGCTCGAGGAGGCGGGCCTGGTCATCGTGCAGCCCGAAGACCACAAGCGCTACGACCGCTTTCGCGACCGCGTGATGTTCCCGATTCGCAACGTCAAGGGCGAGTGCATAGGCTTTGGCGGGCGCGTGCTCGGCGACGAAAAGCCCAAATACCTCAACTCGCCCGAAACACCGGTGTTCCACAAGGGGCGCGAGCTGTACGGCCTGTTCGAGGCTCGCAGCGCGATCCGCGAGCACGGCTACGCGCTCGTGACCGAGGGCTACATGGACGTGGTGGCGCTGGCGCAGCTCGGCTTTCCGAATGCGGTGGCCACGCTGGGCACGGCCTGCACGCCCGAGCATGTGCAAAAGCTGCTGCGCTTTACCGACGCCGTGGTGTTCAGCTTCGACGGCGACGCCGCGGGCCGGCGCGCGGCGCGCAAGGCGCTCGATGCCGCCCTGCCCCACGCGCAGGACACGCGCAGCTTCAAGTTTTTGTTCCTGCCGCCCGAGCACGATCCCGACAGCTTCATCCGCGCCTGGGGCCGCGATGCTTTTGCGCGCCACGTCGGCGACGCGGTGCCGCTGAGCCGTTTTCTGCTCGACGCAGCGAGCGAAGGCTGCGACCTGGGCACACCCGAAGGCCGCGCGCAAATGACGCACCACGCCAGGGCCCTGTGGAGCGCGCTGCCCGAAGGGCTGCTCAAGCGCCAGCTGCTCGGCGAAATCGCGGGCCTGGCGCAAATCGAAGCGGCGGAGCTCAGTGAATTCTGGGCGCAGGCCCAGCCCCCCGCACGCAACGCGGGCACCCCGCCGCCGGGCGCGGTGCAGCGCGGCGGCCCGCGCACCAGCCGCAGCGGTGGCCTGCACCCCAGCCAGCGCGGCGGGTACACGGACGCAGCGGGCAGCCCTTACGCCGCGACGGCGTGGCGCGCCCGCCTGCCGCGCTCGGCCCCCACGAGCCGCGCCGACCACGCCGTGCGGCTGCTGCTGTCGCACATGGCCTTCCTCGAAGAGCTCGCGCCCGAAGACCATGCCGCCCTCTGCGCCCTGCCGCCGCCGCACGGGCCTTTGTTCGTCTGGCTCGAAGAACAGCTGCACGAGCACGGCGCGCAGACCTGGGCGCTGCTGCGCGAGCGCCTGCGCGGCCACGCCTGCGCGCCACTGGCCGAAAAACTCATGACCGGCTCGCACGCCCAGACCGAGGGCGACCTGCACGAGCTGCGCGCCGAACTGCGCGACCTGCTCAACCGCGTGCTGATCGAACAGATCAAGGCCGAGGAAAGCGCCCTCATCGCCACGGCCAGCCAGGACCCGGCGGCGCTGCAGCGCTACCGCGAGCTGCAGACCCGGCGCAAGGCGCTCGAGACGGCGCACAACCTGCGCATCCCTTTGTGAAAGGTGCGGCGACTGCCGGCCTGGGAGGCAGTCCCTGCGCCTAAAATGCTCGTTTGCCTTGTGCTGACACCCTGACCGTCGCCTTATGAACCCGTTTGCCAAAGAAACCCTGCCGATCAGCCTCGAAGAAGAAATGCGGCGCAGCTACCTCGACTACGCGATGAGCGTGATCGTGGGCCGCGCCCTGCCGGACGCGCGCGACGGCCTCAAGCCCGTGCACCGGCGCGTGCTCTTCGCCATGCACGAGCTCGGCAACGACTGGAACCGGCCCTACAAAAAATCGGCGCGCATCGTCGGCGACGTGATCGGCAAATACCACCCGCACGGCGACTCGGCGGTGTACGACACCATCGTGCGCATGGCGCAGGACTTTTCGCTGCGCCACATGCTCGTCGATGGCCAGGGCAATTTTGGCTCGGTCGATGGCGACAACGCGGCTGCGATGCGCTACACCGAAATCCGCCTGGCCAAAATCGCGCACGAGATGCTCGCCGACATCGACAAGGAAACCGTCGATTTCGGCCCCAACTACGACGGCAGCGAAAAAGAGCCGCTGGTGCTGCCGAGCAAGCTGCCCAATCTGCTCGTCAACGGCTCGGCCGGCATCGCCGTGGGCATGGCGACCAACATCCCGCCGCACAATTTGAACGAAGTGGTCGATGCCTGCCTGCACCTGCTGCAGCACCCCGAGGCCTCGATCGACGAGCTGATGGAGATCATCCCTGCGCCGGACTTCCCCACCGCGGGCATCATCTACGGCATCAACGGCGTCAAAGAGGGCTACCGCACCGGGCGCGGCAGGGTGGTGATGCGCGCCAAATGCCACTTCGAGGACATAGACCGCGGCCAGCGCCAGGCCATCGTGGTCGATGAGCTGCCCTACCAGGTCAACAAAAAGACGCTGCAAGAGCGCATGGCCGAACTCGTGCACGAGAAAAAGCTCGAGGGCATCAGCCACATCCAGGACGAATCGGACAAATCCGGCATGCGCCTGGTGATCGAGCTCAAGCGCGGCGAAGTGCCCGAGGTGGTGCTCAACAACCTCTACAAGCAGACGCAGCTGCAGGACACCTTCGGCATCAACATGGTGGCGCTGGTCGATGGCCAGCCGCGGCTGTGCAACCTCAAGGACCTGGTGCAGGTCTTCTTGCAGCACCGCCGCGAGGTGGTCACGCGCCGCACGGTGTTCGAGCTGCGCAAGGCGCGCGAGCGCGGCCACGTGCTCGAAGGGCTTGGCCGTGGCGCTCGCGAACATCGACGAGTTCATCCGCATCATCCGCGAGTCGCCCACGCCGCCCGTGGCCAAGAGCGAGCTCATGGCGCGCAGCTGGGACAGCGAGCTCGTGCGCCAGATGCTCACACGCGCGCGTGCAGACGGCAGCGTGGTGAACGCCGACGACTACCGCCCCGAAGGGCTGGAGCGCGCCTTCGGCATGCAGGCCGACGGCCTGTACCGCCTGTCGGAGACGCAGGCACAGGAAATCCTGCAAATGCGCCTGCAGCGCCTCACGGGGCTGGAGCAGGACAAGATCGTGGCCGAATACAAGGAAGTGATGGCGGCGATCGAAGACCTGCTCGACATCCTCGCCCGGCCCGAGCGCGTCTCGGCGATCATGGGCGAGGAGCTCGCGACGCTCAAGCAGGAGTTCGGCCAGACCAAGCTCGGCGCGCGCCGCAGCGTGATCGAATTCAGCGCGCAAGACCTCTCGACCGAAGACCTGATCACGCCCACCGACATGGTGGTCACGCTGAGCCACGCGGGCTATATCAAGGCGCAGCCGCTGTCGGAGTACCGTGCACAAAAACGCGGCGGGCGTGGCAAGCAGGCCACGGCGACCAAAGAGGACGACTGGATAGACCAGCTCTTCATTGCCAACACGCACGACTACATCCTGTGCTTTTCCAACCGCGGGCGGCTGTATTGGCTCAAGGTGTGGGAAGCCCCCACGGGCTCGCGCGGCTCGCGCGGGCGGCCCATCGTCAACATGTTTCCGCTTGCCGAAGGCGAGAAGATCACCGTCGTGTTGCCGCTCACGGGCGAGGCACGCAGCTTCCCCGAGGACCGCTACGTGTTCATGGCGACGAGCATGGGCACCGTAAAGAAAACCGCGCTGCCTGAATTCAGCAACCCGCGCAAGGCCGGCATCATCGCGGTCGATCTGGACGAGGGCGACTATCTGATCGGCGCGGCGCTCACCGACGGCAAGCACGACGTGATGCTGTTCAGTGACGGCGGCAAGGCCGTGCGCTTCGACGAAAACGACGTGCGCCCCATGGGCCGCAATGCGCGCGGCGTGCGCGGCATGCAGCTCGAGGAAGGCCAGCGCGTGATCGCCATGCTCGTGGCCGAGGACGAAACGCAAAGCGTGCTCACCGCAACCGAGAACGGCTACGGCAAGCGCACCCCGATCACCGAATACACGCGCCACGGCCGCGGCACCAAGGGCATGATCGCGATCCAGCAAAGCGAGCGCAACGGCAAGGTCGTGGCTGCCACGCTGGTGCGCCCCGACGACGAGATCATGCTCATCACCGACACCGGCGTGCTCGTGCGCACGCGCGTGAGCGAGATCCGCGAGCTTGGCCGCGCCACACAAGGCGTGACGCTGATCGCGCTGGACCAAGGCGCCAAGCTCATAGGCCTGCAACGTATCGTCGAGAACGACGCCCAGGCGGCGGGTAGCGATGTCGAAGAGGCCGACGATGCGGGTGCGGACTCGGCCGGAAATGAAGGCTCCGCCTAATCTATATTGCTATTAAATAAATAGCTTCTTGCGCTTGATATATCTGCCATAGGGCCTTATTTCTTATATAAACCATGAAGCGCCCCTACAACTTTTCCGCCGGCCCTGCGACCATGCCCGTAGAGGTGCTGGAGCAGGCCGCGGCCGAGATGCTCGACTGGCACGGCTGCGGCATGGGCGTGATGGAGATGAGCCACCGCGGCAAGGAGTTCATCTCGATCTACGAGCAGGCCGAGGCCGATCTGCGCACCCTGCTCGCCGTGCCCGCGCACTTTCGCATCCTGTTCATGCAGGGCGGCGGACTCGCACAGAACGCCATCGTGCCGCTGAACCTCTCGCGCGCCGGTGTGGTGGACTTCGTCGTCACGGGCAGCTGGAGCGAAAAATCCGAGCGCGAGGCGCACAAGTATGCGAGCGAAGTGAACGTCGCGGCCTCCAGCGCGGACAGCGGCTTTACCACCATCCCTGCGCCTGCGGGCTGGAATCTGAGCCGCGGCGCGAGTTATGTGCACCTGTGCAGCAACGAGACCATCCACGGCGTGGAGTTTCAGGAGCTGCCCGACTTGCGCCAGCTCGGCAGCGATGCGCCGCTGGTGATCGACTTTTCTTCGCACGTGGCCTCGCGCAGCGTCGATTGGTCGCGCGTCGGGCTCGCCTTTGCGGGCGCGCAAAAAAACCTCGGCCCCGCAGGCTTGACCATCGTGGTGGTGCGTGAAGACCTGCTGGGCCACGCGCTGCCCGTGTGCCCGAGCGCCTTCGACTTGCGCAACGTGGCCGAGCACCAGTCCATGTTCAACACCCCGCCGACCTGGGGCATCTACGTCGCTGGGCTGGTATTCCAGTGGATTTCGCGCCAGCGCGAAGGCGCGCTCAGCGGCGTGGCCGCACTCGAACAGCGCAACATCGCCAAGGCCGCGCTGCTCTACGACGCCATAGACCGCTCGCAGCTTTACTACAACAAAGTCGCGCCGCACTGCCGCTCGCGCATGAACATCCCCTTCTTCCTGCGCGACGAAAGCCTCGACGAGGCCTTTTTGGCCGGCGCGCGCGCCAACGGCCTGCTGCAGCTCAAAGGCCACAAGTCCGTGGGCGGCATGCGCGCAAGCCTCTACAACGCCATGCCGCTCGAAGGCGTGCAGGCGCTGGTTGGCTACATGCAAGAATTCGAACGCACGCAAGCCTGAACGCCTGAACCCGAAGCCCGCGCAGAAAGCGCCCGAGCCTGCCGGCACGCCCCTTTTCATTCCATGACCGAACCCCAAGCCTCCCCTGAACTCGCGCCGCTGCGTGCGCAGATCGACGCCATTGACCAGGAACTGCTCAGCTTGCTGAACCGCCGCGCGCTCGTGGCCGAGCAGGTCGGTGAAGTCAAAAAACGCGAAGGCACGCCGTTTTTCCGTCCCGACCGTGTGGCGCAGGTCATCGAGAAGATGCAAAACGCCAACCCCGGTCCGCTCAAAGGGCCGCACGTGGCCGCGATCTGGCGCGAGATCATGTCCGCCTGCCTCGCGCTCGAAGCGCCGCAGCGCGTGGCCGTACTCGGCCCCGAAGGCACTTTCTGCGAGCAGGCCGCGATCGAATTCTTCGGCGGCGCCGCCGACCTGATGTATTGCGCCACCTTCGACGAGGTGTTCCACGCCACGGCCGCGGGCAGCGCGCAATTCGGCGTCGTGGGCGTGGAAAACTCGACCGAAGGCGTGGTCGCACGCTCGCTCGACCTGTTCTTGCACTCGCCCACGCACATCGTCGGCGAGGTCAGCCTGCTGGTGCGGCACAACCTCATGCGCACCGTCAACTCGATCGACGGCATCGAGGCCGTGCTCGCGCACCCACAGGCGCTCGCCCAATGCCACGCCTGGCTCGCCAAGCACCTGCCGCACGCCGAACGCCGGCCGGTGCCCAGCAACGCCGAGGGCGCGCGCCTGGCCAGCACCAACCCGGCCTGGGCCGCGCTCTCGAGCGAGCGCGCTGCCGCGCAGTTCGGCCTGCACATCGTCGCGCACGCGATCCAGGACGACGCCTACAACTGCACGCGCTTCGCCGTCATCTGCCTGCCGCACACGCTCGACACGCCACCGCCCTCGGGCAAGGACTGCACCAGCCTGGTCGTCTCGGTGCCCAACCGCCCGGGCGCGGTGCACGACCTGCTCGTGCCGCTCAAGACGCACGGCGTCTCGATGACGCGCTTCGAGTCGCGCCCCGCGCGCACCGGCCATTGGGAGTATTACTTCTACATCGACCTCGACGGCCACCCGTCGCAGCCGCACGTGGCGCGCGCACTCGAAGAGCTGCGCGGGCTCTGCGCCTTCTACAAGATGCTCGGCGCCTACCCCGTGGCAGCGTGAGGCGCAGCGATGTTTGAACAACTCGGCCTGATCGGCTGCGGACTCATGGGCGGATCGTTCGCGCTGGCCCTCAAGCAGGCGGGCCTCGTGCGGCGCGTGGTCGGCTACAGCAAGTCGCCCTCGACCACCGAGCGCGCGTGCGAACTCGGCGTGATCGACGTCGCGGCGCCCTCGGCGCTGCTCGCGGTGGCGGGCGCCGACCTGGTGCTGCTGGCGGTGCCCGTGGCCGCGACCGAGGCCACGCTCAAGTCCATCAAACACCTGGTCACACGCGACATGCTGGTCATGGACGTGGGTTCGACCAAGACCGACGTGGTGCAGGCCGCGCGCAGTGCGCTGGGCAGCCAGATCGGCTCCTTTGTGCCCGCACACCCGGTCACGGGGCGCGAGGTCGCAGGCGTGGAGTTCGCCGACGCGCAGCTCTACCGCGGCTGTCAGGTCGTGCTCACGCCCACCGAGCGCACCCTGGGCGCACAGCTACGCAAAGCCGAGCAGCTATGGCAGGCGCTGGGCTGCAAGGTGCGGCAAATGTCGCCCGAGGCGCACGACCAGGCCTTCGCCGCGGTGAGCCACCTGCCGCACTTGCTCGCGTTTGCGTTCATGCAAAGCATTTGTGGACAGGCCGAGGGCGACACCTTTCTTGCGCTCGCGGGGCCGGGTTTTCGCGACTTCACGCGCATCGCCGCGGGCGAGCCGAAGATGTGGCGCGACATTCTGCTCGCCAATCGCGAGCAGGTGCTCGCGCAATCGCAGCTGTTCCAGCAGGCGCTGCACGCCTTCGAGCAAACCATGCGCGCAGGCGACGGGCAGGCGCTCGAAGACATGCTCGCGCTCGCGAGCGGCGCGCGCGCACACTGGCGCATGGGCGCCGACCGCACGCTGGGCTCCTCGCCTTCTCAGGGTTGACGCAGCGCCCATGTACACCACCGCTTTCCTCGATCTGCCGCCGCTCGCCACTGCGGGCGGCGCCGTGCAGCTGCCGGGCTCCAAGAGCATCTCCAACCGTGTGCTGCTGCTCGCCGCGCTGAGCGAGGGCACGACCACCATTTACGACCTGCTCGACTCGGACGACACGCGCGTCATGCTGGCCGCGCTGCGCGACATCGGCTGCACCGTGGAGCCGGCCGAGCAGCCACACAGCGTGCGCATCACCGGTCTCGGCGCGCGCGCGCCGCGTTCGCCGGCACGGCTTTTCCTGGGCAACGCGGGCACGGCCATGCGCCCGCTCACGGCAGCATTGGCGCTGCTCGGCGGCGAATTCGAGCTCTTTGGCGTTGCGCGCATGCACGAGCGCCCCATCGGCGACCTCGTCGATGCGCTGCGCCAGCTCGGCTGCCGCATTGTCTGTCTAGGCAACGAAGGCTACCCGCCGCTGCGCATCGAGCACGCGCACGGCGTGCCCGCGCTCGCGCTGCAAGCGCCCATCCGCGTGCGCGGCGACGTCTCCAGCCAGTTTCTCACGGCCCTGCTCATGGCGCTGCCGCTCGTCACCACGCAGCAGGACGTGCACGTCGAGGTGCTCGGCGAGCTGATCTCCAGACCCTATATCGCGATCACGCTGCAGCTGCTCGCGCGCTTCGGCATCCAGGTGGCGCACGAAAACTGGCAGCGCTTCACCATCCCCGCAGGCAGCCGCTACCGCTCGCCGGGCAGCATCCACGTCGAGGCCGACGCCTCGTCTGCTAGCTATTTCATAGCTCTTGGTGCCATTGCAGCAAGCGCTGAGGGGCAAAATGGCATCAAGATATTGGGTCTGGGCCTGGATTCGATCCAGGGCGACATCCGCTTCGTCGAAGCCGCGCGCGCCATGGGGGCGCAGGTCACGGGCGGGCCTAATTGGCTGCAGGTGCAGCGCGGCCGCTGGCCCCTGCGGGCGCTGGACCTGGACTGCAACCACATCCCCGACGCTGCCATGACGCTCGCCGTGATGGCGCTCTACGCCGAGGGCACGACCAGCTTGCGCAACATCGCGAGCTGGCGCGTCAAAGAAACCGACCGCCTCGCCGCGATGGCAACCGAGCTGCGCAAGCTCGGCGCGCAGGTCGAGGAGGGCACAGATTTTCTGCGCGTCACCGCACCCGCGCGCGCAGCCGACTGGCGCGCCGCGCGCATCCACACCTACGACGACCACCGCGTGGCCATGTGCTTTGCGCTCGCGGCCTTCAACCCGGCGCACCTACCCGTGCGCATCGAAGACCCCAAGTGCGTGGCCAAGACCTTTCCCGATTATTTCGAGACGCTTTTCTCCGTCGTGCAGACTGCGCCACAGCACATCCCCGTGATCTGCATAGATGGCCCCACGGCCTCGGGCAAGGGCACGGTCGCGGCGCTGCTCGCGCAGCGCCTGGGTTACCACTTTCTCGATTCGGGCGCGATGTACCGCATCACGGCGCTCGCGGCGCTGCGCGCCGGCCTCGGCATAGACGGGGCGCACGAAGCGCGCATCGCCGAGCTCGCGCGCCAGTTGCCCGTGCGCTTCGATGGCGCCCGCGTCTTGCTGGGTGCCGACGACGTGAGCGACGCCATCCGCACCGAAGAAGCCGGCATGAACGCCTCGCGCGTCTCGGCCCTGCCCGCGGTGCGCCAGGCGCTGGTGGCGCTGCAGCACGGCTTCAGACGCCTGCCGGGCCTGGTCGCCGACGGGCGCGACATGGGCACCGTGATCTTCCCCGACGCGCCGCTCAAGGTCTTTTTGACCGCAAGCGCCCAGCAACGCGCCGAAAGGCGCTATAACCAGTTGATTTCTAAAGGCTTTCGTGCTAGCATCGCCGACCTTCGCGCTGACCTCGAGGCGCGTGACGCACGTGACAGCACGCGCAGCGTCGCGCCCTTGCAGCCGGCGCAAGATGCCCTGGTGCTGGACAACTCCCACTTGACGATAGAGCAAACCGTCGAACAGGTGTTGGCTTGGTGGCAGGAGCGCCAGCCCTTCGCGCCCCGTGCGCCGGGCTGACTTCATACCACACCGCTGCGCCAGCTGCGGCGTGGAACACTGACCCTCAACCCGCGGTTATGCCGCACAACGACCGCAAGCAGCCTTAAAAACGGCAGCAATGGTGCTGACGGAAACCTGTTTGCGGCAAGGAAACCCATGTCTGAATCTTTTGCCGCCCTGTTCGAAGAATCCCTGCAGCGTACTGAAATGCGACCGGGCGAAGTCATCCCCGCCGAAGTCGTGCGCGTGGAGCACAACTTCGTGGTCGTCAACGCCGGCCTGAAGTCCGAAGCCTACATTCCCATCGAAGAGTTCAAGAACGATAAGGGCGAAATCGAGGTCGAACCGGGGCAATTCGTGCCCGTGGCCATCAGCTCCATCGAAAACGGCTACGGCGACACCATCCTCTCGCGCGACACCGCCAAGCGCCTGGCCTCGTGGATGAGCCTCGAAAAAGCCCTGGAATCGGGCGAATTCGTCACTGGCACCACCTCCGGCAAGGTCAAGGGCGGCCTCACCGTCATGGTCAACGGCATCCGCGCCTTCCTGCCCGGCTCGCTGATCGACACGCGCCCTGTCAAAGACCTCACTCCGTACGAAAACAAGACCATGGAGTTCAAGGTCATCAAGCTCGACCGCAAGCGCAACAACGTGGTGCTGAGCCGCCGCGCCGTGGTCGAAGCCTCCATGGGCGAAGAGCGTGCCAAGCTGATGGAGACGCTCAGAGAAGGCGCCATCGTGCACGGCGTGGTCAAGAACATCACCGAATACGGCGCCTTTGTCGACCTGGGCGGCATCGACGGCCTGCTGCACATCACCGACATGGCCTGGCGCCGTGTGCGCCACCCGAGTGAAGTGGTGCAGCCGGGTCAGGAAATCACCGCCAAGGTGCTCAAGTTCGACACCGAGAAAAACCGCGTCAGCCTGGGCCTCAAGCAAATGGGCGACGACCCGTGGATGGGCGTGGCGCGCCGCTACCCGGCCGGCACACGCCTTTTCGGCAAGGTCACCAACATCGCCGACTACGGCGCCTTTGTCGAGCTCGAGCCCGGCATCGAAGGCCTGGTGCACGTCTCTGAAATGGACTGGACCAACAAGAACGTCGCTCCATCCAAGCTCGTCTCCCTCGGCGACGAGGTGGAAGTCATGGTGCTCGAGATCGATGAGGACAAGCGCCGCATCAGCCTGGGCATGAAGCAGTGCCGTGCCAACCCCTGGCAGGAATTCGCGCAAAACACCAAGCGCGGCGACCGCGTCAAGGGCCCGATCAAGTCCATCACCGACTTTGGCGTGTTCGTCGGCCTGGCCGCGGGCATCGACGGCCTGGTGCACCTGTCCGACCTGTCCTGGAACGAGCCCGGCGAAGCCGCCGTGCGCAACTACAAGAAAGGCCAGGAAGTCGAAGCCGTGGTGCTGGCCATCGATGTGGAGCGCGAGCGCATCAGTCTGGGCATCAAGCAGCTCGACCAGGACCCGTTCACCACCTTCGTAACCGTCAACGACAAGGGCCAGACCGTCTCCGGCAAGGTCAAGTCGGTAGATGCCAAGGGTGCCGAAATCGATCTGGGCCAGGACATCGTCGGCTACCTGCGCGCCTCCGAAATCTCGCGCGACCGCGTCGATGACGCGCGCACCGTGCTCAAGGAAGGCGACGAAGTCACGGCCATCATCACCAACATCGACCGCAAGAGCCGCAACATCCAGCTGTCGATCCGGCAAAAAGACGCGGCCGATCAGCAGGAGGCCATGCACAGCCTGTCGCAGCAATCGTCCCGCGAGAGCGCCGGCACCACCAGCCTGGGCGCCCTGCTGCGCGCCAAGCTCGATACCGCCGAGAAGTAAGCCGTATGTGGCATGCGGGCGATTGCGCCTGCATGCCTTTTTTACCGAGCGGGCGCCGAGTGCGCCCGTTCGTTTCTGCCCTCCTCTTTTCCCTCCTCGCCCACAAAGCCCGCCATGACCCGATCAGACCTCGTCGAAGCCCTGGCCGAGCGCTTCGCACAATTGACGCAGCGTGACGCCGAACAGGCCGTGAAGACCATTCTCGACGCCCTCGGCGATGCCATGGCGCGTGGGCAGCGCGTCGAAGTCCGCGGCTTTGGCAGCTTTTTCGTGAACCACCTGCCTGCGCGCACGGGGCGCAACCCGCGCAGCGGCGCTGCCGTGGCCATTCCCGAGCGGCGCGTGCCGCGTTTCAAGCCCGGCAAGGCTTTGCGCGAGGCCGTGGATCAGCGCCCGGCGCCCGCGCAGCACGACGACGTGCCGGCACAACGCTCCCAAAAAAGTAGCTCGCCGCACTGACGACATGAGATGGGGCGCCGCAAATTCCCTGAATTCACGTTCAGCTTGCCGGTACGCCGCCTTCTACAATCGCTGCACCATCGGAGAGGCCCATGAAATACTTTCTGTGGCTGCTCAAGGCAGCCATTTTTTTCACCCTGTTCGCTTTCGCGCTGAACAACCAGCAGGATGCTACCGTGCACTTTTTCTTCGGCATGGAGTGGCGTGCTCCGCTGGTGCTGGTGGTGCTGGCGGCGTTCGCCTTGGGGCTTCTGGCCGGCATGCTCGTGATGGTGCCGCGCTGGTGGAAGCACCGCAGCGCGGCACGCCGTGCAGAGGCGCTGAGGGTGCAGAGCAAACCCGCCCCCGAGGCTGCCACCGCTGCCGCGCCGGCTGCCTCGGCCACTCCCTCTTCCGCGGCAGAAATGCCACCTTTCCATGGAATTTGACCTCAGCTGGCTGCTGCTGGGTCTGCCCCTGGCTTTCATGCTGGGCTGGGTGGCCTCGCGCATGGACCTGCGGCAGTTGCGCACCGAAAACCGCAGCGCCCCCAAGGCTTACTTCAAAGGGCTGAACTTTCTGCTCAACGAGCAGCAGGACCAGGCCATAGACGCCTTCATTGAAGCCGTACAGGGCGACCCCGACACTTCCGAACTGCACTTTGCCCTGGGCAACCTGTTTCGCCGCCGCGGCGAGTACGACCGCGCCGTGCGCGTGCACGAGCACCTGATCGCGCGCGGCGACCTGAGCCAAGGCGACCGCGAGCGCGCGCAGTACGCGCTGGCGCTGGACTTCCTCAAGGCCGGGCTGCTGGACCGCGCCGAAGCCGCTTTGCTGCCGCTCGAAGGCACGCCCTTCGAGCAACAGGCACGCCTGGCGTTGCTCGCACTGTACGAGCGCTCGCGCGACTGGCTGCAGGCTGCCGGGATCGCGCGCAAGCTGCAGGCGGCCGGGCAAGGCGACTTCAGCACGCGGCTCGCGCATTACCTGTGCGAACAGGCGCAGGCGCGCATCACCCAAGGTGATATGCAGAGAGCGCAAGAACTGCTAGAGCAAGCTGTGGCGACCGCGCCCGATGCGCCGCGCCCCTACCTGGAACTCGCGCGTCTGCAACAAGCGCAAGGGCGCAGCGCCGCTGCGCTCACCCGCTTGCAAACCCTCGCCGATCGCGCGCCCGCCGCGCTGCCCTTGGCGGCCCCCTTGCTTGCCGAGGCGGCGCAAGCCGCAGGCCAGGCGCCGCAAGTGCTCGCCCTGCTGCACACCCACTACGCTGCAGCGCCCGCGCTCGACCTACTGCAGGCCATCGTCACGCTCGAGGCCGTGCAATCAGGCGATCCCCAGGTCGCACGGCAGGAATGGGTCAAGCACCTGGACAAGGAGCTGTCACTCGTCGCCGCAGCGCAATGGCTGAGCACGGAAAAGCTCGAGCACGAGGAATTCCACCCGCAGGTGCAGCGCGCACTCGACCACGCGACCAAGCCACTGCTGCGCTACCGCTGCGCCGCCTGCGGCTTCGAGGCGCGCCAGCATTTCTGGCATTGCCCGGGCTGCCAGTCCTGGGACAGCTACCCGCCGCGGCGTGTCGAGGAACTGTGAAGCCTATCAACGAAGTGACGCAAGGAGAGCACCCATCGTGTTGCAGCGCATCGTATCCACGTGCATTCTGGTGTATGTCCTGCTGGGCCTTGGCGCGACTGCAGCATTTGCCGCCGACACGGGCCCTGTGGAACTCAACCGCGCGAGCGAGGCCGAACTCGATGGCCTCAAGGGCATAGGCCCGGCATTGTCGCGGCGCATCCTCGAGGCGCGCGACCAGGCGCCGTTTCAAGACTGGCGTGACTTCCTCGGCCGCGTGCCCGGCGTAGGCCCGCGTTCGGCGACGCGGCTCTCGGCCGAGGGGCTGACGGTCAATGGCCAGCCTTTCGATGCCGCGCCAGGAAAGCCCGCGCGCAGCAAAAACCGGGCAACCGCCGAAGAGCCTCCAGCTCGGTGAGCAAAATCAGCTTTGCGGCCGGATGTGCTGCGTGGCCTCGTCTTCGACGCGCTGCCAAATTTCGACGGCGATCGGGTTGTTGCTTTCTTCGAGGATGTGCCCAACGAGGCCGATGGCGCGCGCAAAAACGCCGATGCCGCGCACGATTTTCCAGGGCAGGCCCAGTTCGCAGCAAATCGCGCCTATGGCACCCGTTGCGTTGACCGGCAGAGACTTACCCGCGGCGCGCTCGGCTTCAGCGCAGATCAATTGCTCAAGGCGGATGTAGTCGCCCGAAAAGCCGTTGTCCTTGGCAATCTGGAACAGGCGCGGCGCGCGCGGATCGACGGGTTTGTGCAGCGGATGGCCCAGGCCCGGAATGATCTGCCCGCGCGCGCGGTAGGCGGCCACGGTGTCGACGGCGATGCGTTCGAGGTCGGCGCCTTGGGTGCCGCAGCGGTCGCTGCGTACCGCGACCTCCGCGGCCGCGATGAGGGTCAACGGATACTGGCGCAGCGGTATATTCAGGGTGTTGTGGCGTCGCAGTCCGGCGTGGCGTGGTGCGGAGAGGTGCTGGAGACGGTAACCCTGTACCTCGCTCACTCGGCGGCATCCACGGGTCCGAGCAGTGTTGTGCGCTGGGTTGAGAATCCGGAGGCAGAGCAGGCCACCCGGGCGTTGTTGAACGAGTGTGGCTACAGTGGTTTCGGCGCGGCCGACTTCATTATCGAACACGAGACCGATGCGGTTTACTTTATCGAATTCAATCCGCGTCCGACGCCGCCCTGCATTGTGGCCCGGCAGTTCGGCCGCGATCTCTGCCGTGCGCTGTGGTGCCGGCTTTCTGGCGTCGCTTATGAACCCACACGGCCACGCCCAGCTCGGGCAGGGTCAGCGTCTGCCCGGCCGGGTCCAGCAGCAGGTGCAGGCCGGCGGCGGCGAAGTCGTGGCGGTGATAGACGGCGTTCTCGGCCAGGCAGTCGTGGTTGCCGGGAATCATCACCACCGGGAACGGCAAGTGCGCCAGGCGCTCGCAGGCCCACTCGACGGTGTCGACGGTGGCGCGGTTGTGGTCGAACAGGTCGCCCGCCAGCAGCAGCAGGTCCGGCCGCCCGGCGCAGATGGCCTCCAGCAGGCCATCGAAAAGGGCGCGGTCGCGGTCGTGGCGGGCGCGGTTCCAGTCGCCGCCGTAGTAGTCGCTGTCGGG
>CAVPUD010000095.1:0-6285 GCA_963708545.1 uncultured beta proteobacterium
CCGACGTGTTCGAACACCCCGGCAGCGACTACGCCAAACTGCTCGACCGCCTGTATCTCGCCAATGGTCCGTACCAGAACCCGTACGAACTGGTCACCTTCTACGACAACCACGACATGGCGTGCCTGGATGCCAGCGACAACGGCTTCATCGACGCCAACAACTGGCTGTTCACCGCGCGCGGCATCCCGGCGATCTATTACGGCTCCGAAACCGGCTTCGAACGCGGCAAGGCCGAACACCAGGGCAACCGCAACTACTACGGCCAACAGCGCATCGACGCGGCATCGAAAAGCCCGATCTACCGCCAGCTCAAACGCATCGCCCAACTGCGCGAAAACGCGCCGTGCAGCACGATCACCGGCTGCCCCGTGGGGAGTTTGGCGACTTCGCAGTGGCGCCAGGTCATGGGCATGCGCATGCCCAGACCTATGGCCTTGCTGAAGGCCTCCTTGGCAGAAAAGCGCGTGGCCAGGTAGCGCACGCCGCGCTCGGGCCAGCGCTCGGAGCGCGCGCGCCAGGTGGCGAGCTCGCCCTCGGCCAGCACTTTGCACGCGAAGCGGTCGCCGTGGCGCTCCAGGCTCGCGCGGATGCGGCGGATGTCGCAGATGTCGGTGCCTATGCCGTAGATCATGGGTTGGTGCCTACAGGGCCAGCCACGCGCGGTGCTGCGGGGCGTGGCGCGCTTTGAGTCAAGGAGAAAAGAGCGCGGCGGGGAATGATCCGCATGTCACTTGAGGCAGGCTTCGGGCATCCCACTGCGGTTTTCAGCTTTTGCGGCGCACGCGCGGATCGTACTGCCAGCGCCGCAGCTTGCGCGCACGCAACGCGGTGGCCTGTGGGTGCAAGGGGTTGATGAGCAGATTGCTTTCTTCGGGCACGATGGCCGACGGCACCTGCGCGAGCACGCTCGCGCCCGCGTGCGCCCAGGCGGTGCCCCAGGCAAGGCTCACGCGCCCTGCGGGTATGGCGTCCCAGCCCACCATTTGCACGGCATCGAACACCGTGCGCGCGGCCCAGAGCGCGGGCGGGATGTCTATGCGCACCAGATAGCGGTTCAGCGGCAGGGGCAGCCCGCCCGTGAGGTGTACCACCGTCTCCAGGCACGCCAGCGCGCATGAACTGCTCGCATACACCAGCGGGGTGCCGCGCTCGTTCCAGCGCCCGCCGCTGCGCTCGGCGCCCTGCCCGCTCAGGTCGTCGGCGGTGTAATGCGGCGTGTCGCTGGCGATGCGCCAGACGCTCACTGCGCCATCGGCGGCAGCTGTGCTTGCTTCGTTCACTATTTTTTGCGTAGCTGCAAGCGCTTGTCTATCAAGCGTAAGCGCCCGATTGGATCTGCATAAGCAAGGTGCTCACCGCCTCGCGGCCGTCGGCCGTGTCGAGCAAGTCCTGCGGCGCCATGCCGCCGAGCGCCGCAACCGGCTCGGCCATCCAGCGCGCGAACCAGCGCGCGGCGTCGAAGTCGGCCGCATCATCGGCCGCGCTGTCGCGCACCATGGCATCGACCTGGCCTATCAGGCGCTCCAGGCCGATGAGCCTTTCGCCCTCGGGCTGCGAGAGCGTGCCGCGCTGGGCGATCTTGCGCTCCACCGTGGAGCGCGCGAGCCCCAGCGCGCGCATGAGCTGCTCGCGCGGCAGGCCCATGGCCTGGCTCACAGCAACCAGCTCGCGCGCGGGCACGCCCTGCTTGACGCGCTGCGCGCGCTCCACCGGAGACAGCAGGTAGGTCTGCGCGCCGAGCGCACGCGGCTGTGGCAGGTAGCTCGCCGAGCGGTCTTGCACCACCATCGCCGGTGCAGGCGGCACCTGGGCGTAAACGAAATTGGCTGCCATGGCGAGTCCTTAATGTCTTAATTGAGACTTTATGATATCTCGTAAAAGACAACAACACAAGTTTCAGCGAAACGCCTGGTTCAGCTTTTCCAGCGCCGCGGCGCCGGGGCACAGGTCGGCCCTGCCCAGGCTGTTGAGCGGGCGGCGGCTGGTGTGCTGGGCCGTGTGCAGGTCGTGCGCGCCGGCTTCGACATAGAGCAGGCCGGTCACGAGTTCACCCTCGGCGGCGCGCTCGTGCATGCAGCTCATGGCGGCGACGCGGTCGGTCGGGTCGTAGTCGGTGTGCAGCTTGCGCAGGCGCAGGATGCTGCCGTCGTGCTGCGGCACATCGACCACCTCGCCCGGCGCGATGCTTGCCGTGATGGGGTCGCGCGGCGTGATGAAGTCGATGCGGTTCACGGCCTCGTTGTGCTCGCGCACCCAGTCGTAGCTGCGCGTGGAGCCGGCGTGGTTGTTGAAGGTCACGCAGGGGCTGATGATGTCGATGAAGGCCGCGCCGCCGTGCTCCATCGCGGCCTTGATGAGCGGCACCATCTGCGCCTTGTCGCCCGAGAAACTGCGCGCGACGAAGCTCGCACCCAGCTGCATCGCCAGCCCGACGAGATCGACCGGGCTGTCGGCGTTGACCACACCCTTTTTGCTCTTGCTGCCCTTGTCGGCCGTGGCCGAGAACTGGCCTTTGGTGAGGCCATAGACGCCGTTGTTTTCGACGATGTAGACCATGTTGACGTTGCGCCGCATGGCGTGCGCGAACTGCCCCAGGCCAATCGAGGCCGAGTCGCCGTCGCCCGACACGCCGAGGTACAGCAGGTCGCGGTTGGCCAGATTGGCGCCCGTGAGCACGCTGGGCATGCGCCCGTGCACGGTGTTGAAGCCGTGGCTCGCACCAAGGAAGTAGTCGGGCGTCTTGGACGAGCAGCCTATGCCCGAGAGCTTGGCCACGCGGTGCGGCTCGATGTTCATCTCCCAGCAGGCTTCGATGATGGCCGCCGAGATCGAGTCGTGGCCGCAGCCCGCGCACAGCGTGGAGACTTTGCCCTCGTAGTCGCGCCGCGTGTAGCCGACCTTGTTGCGCGCAAGCGCGGGATGGTGCAGCGGGGGTTTGGCGATATAGGTCATGGCGCGCTCTCCTGCACGGCGGCTTGGCCGGCAAGTTTGGCGGTCACGGATGCAATGGCTTGCGGCGCAGCGGCAGCGCCGCGCGGCGCATTTGCGGCGAGCTTGGTGATGGCTTGCGTGATGAAGCGCGCGGTGATCGGCGTGCCGTCGTAGTGCAGCACGGGGCGCAGTCGCGCCGGGTCGATCTCGAGCTCGTTGACGAGCAGCGAGCGCATCTGCGCGTCGCGGTTTTGCTCGACCACGAAGACCTGCTCGTGCGCAGCGATGAAGTCGCGCACGCTCGTGGGGAACGGGAACGCGCGCAGGCGCAGCGCATCGACGTGGATGCCCGCAGCCGCGAGCGCGTCGAGCGCCTCGGCCATGGCGCAGCTCGTGGAGCCGAAATAGATCACCCCGAGCTGCGTGGGCGCGGCCGCGGGCTGCAGCACGGGCTGCGGCACCAGCGTCGCCGCGGTGGCGAACTTGCGCTGCAGGCGCTCCATGTTGTAGAGGTAGTCGAGCCCGCGCTCGGAATAGCGCGCGTAGGGGTCGCGCGTGGTGCCGCGCGTGAAGTAGCTGCCGAGCCTGGGGTGCGTGCCCGGCAGCGTGCGCCAGGGGATGCCGTCGCCATCGACGTCTTTGTAGCGCGCGAATTCGCGCTGCTCCAGGTCTTGCGCGCCCATGACCTTGCCGCGGTCGTAGTCGCGGCGGTCGTCCCAGGCCAGCGGCGCGCACAGGCGCTGGTTCATGCCGATGTCGAGGTCGCTCATCACGAACACCGGGGTTTGCAGGCGGTCGGCCAAGTCGAGCGCGGTGGCCGCGAATTCGAAGCATTCGCGCGGGTCTTCGGGCAGCAGCAGCACGTGCTTGGTGTCGCCGTGCGAGGCGTAGGCGCAGGCCAGCAAGTCGGCCTGCTGCGTGCGCGTGGGCATGCCGGTCGAGGGGCCGCCGCGCTGCACGTTGATGACGGTGGCGGGAATTTCGGCAAAGTACGCCAGGCCGAGGAATTCGGTCATGAGCGAAATGCCCGGGCCCGAGGTGGCCGTGAACGCGCGCGCGCCGTTCCAGCCGGCGCCCACGACCATGCCGATCGAGGCGAGCTCGTCTTCGGCCTGCACGATGGCGTAGTTGTGGCGCCCTTCGGCATCATTGCGGAACTTGGCGCAATACTGCATGAAGGCTTCGGCCACCGAGGTCGAGGGCGTGATCGGGTACCACGCGCACACTGTGGCGCCGCCATAGACCGCGCCCAGCCCCGCGGCCGTGTTGCCGTCGATGAAGATGCGCTCGCCCACGCGGTCGGCGCGCTGCACGCGGATGGGCAGCGGGTGCGCGAGGTGCTCGTGTGCAAAGTCGCGCCCCAGCTGCAGCGCCTGCACGTTCGAGGCGAGTAGCTTTTCTTTGCCCTTGTATTGCTCGCCGAGCAGCGTCTGGATGGCTGCGGCATCCATGTCGAGCAGCACCGAGAGCGCGCCCAGATAGACGATGTTCTTGAACAGCTGGCGCTGGCGCGGGTCGGCAAACACGGCGTTGCAGATCTCGGTCAGCGGCATGCCGATGACGGTGATGTCTGCGCGCAGCTCCTCGGGTGCGCGCGGGCGCGTGCTGTCGTAGAACAGGTAGCCGCCGGGCTCGATCTCGGCCAGGTCGGCGGCCCAGGTCTGCGGGTTCAGCGCCACCATCATGTCGGTGCCGCCGCGCCGGCCCAGGTAGCCCTGCTCGCTCACGCGCACCTCGTACCAAGTCGGCAGGCCCTGGATGTTGCTCGGGAAGATGTTGCGCGGGCTCACGGGCACGCCCATGCGCAAGATGGCCTTGGCAAACAGCTCGTTCGCGCTGGCCGAGCCCGAGCCGTTCACGTTGGCAAACTTGATGACAAAATCGTTGATGGCTTGAATCGGCTTCATACGCCCGTCCTTTCTGCGCTCATAGCTATGTCTTTGAAAGCATCGCCGGCCTTCGCGGTGAGCAGCAGGAACTTTTGCATGTCCCACGCGCCGGTCGGGCAGCGCTCGGCGCACAGACCGCAGTGCAGGCACACGTCCTCGTCCTTGACGAGCACGCGCCCGGTCTTGAGCGGGGGCGAGACGAACAGCGGCTCCTCGGGATGCAGCGAGGGCGCGTTCAAGCGCTGGCGCAGCTCGGCCTCCTCGCCGTTGGTGGTGAAGGTGATGCAGTCGGTGGGGCAGATGTCCACGCAGCTGTCGCATTCGATGCACAAGTGGGGCGTGAACACGGTCTGCACGTCGCAGTTCAGGCAGCGGTGCGCCTCTTTCGCGGCGGTGGCCGGATCGAAGCCCAGCTCCACCTCGACGGCGATGCTCGCGAGCGCCTTCTCGGCCTGTGCCCAGGGCACCTTGTAGCGCGGGTCGTTGCTCGGGTCGTTGTCGTAGCTCCACTCGTGGATGCCCATTTTTTGCGACACCAGGTTCACGTGCGGCGGCGGGCGCTGCGCCACGTCCTGCCCGCGCAGAAACAGGTCGATCGAGATGGCGGCCTCGTGGCCATGCGCCACCGCGGTGATGATGTTCTTGGGGCCGTAGGCCGCGTCGCCGCCGAAGAACACCTGCGGCAGGCTGGACTGGAACGTGCCTGGCGCGAGCTCGGGCAGGCCCCAGCGGTCGAAGGCGATGCCCACGTCGCGCTCTATCCACGGAAAGGCGTTTTCCTGGCCGACCGCGATCAGCACCTCGTCGCAGGCAAAGAATGCCTCGGGCTCGCCCGTGGGCACGAGCTGGCGCCGGCCCTGCGCGTCGTACTCGGCGCGCACGACTTCGAAGCGCATGCCGGTGAGCTTGCCACCCTCGTGCACGAAAGCCTTGGGCACGTGCATGTTGATGATGGGGATGCCTTCGTGCTGCGCGTCTTCCTTCTCCCAGGGCGAGGCCTTCATCTCGTCGTAGCCCGAGCGCACGATGACCTTCACGTCCTCGCCGCCCAGGCGCCGCGCCGAACGGCAGCAGTCCATGGCCGTGTTGCCGCCGCCGAGCACGATCACGCGCTTGGCCACCGAAGTCACGTGCCCGAAGGACACCGAGGCCAGCCAGTCGATGCCGATGTGGATGTGCGCGGCCGCCTCTTTGCGCCCGGGCAGGTCGAGGTCGCGCCCGCGCGGCGCACCGCTGCCCACGAAGATGGCGTCGTAGCCTTGGCCCAGCAGCGCGCGCATGGATTCGATGCGCTCGCCGGGGCGGAATTGGGCGCCGAGCGCGAAGACGTAGCCCGTCTCCTCGTCGATCACGTGCTCGGGCAGGCGAAAGCGCGGAATCTGCTGGTGCATGAAGCCGCCCGCGCGCGCCTCGGCGTCAAACACCGTGACCTCGTAGCCCAGCGGCGCGAGGTCGCGCGCCA